>NZ_PDCM01000002.1:2505000-2864375 GCF_008634025.1 Streptomyces albofaciens JCM 4342
TGGTCGCGGTTGGCCATCCGGGACAGCGCCGCCATCGGCTCGCCCTGGGAGCCCGTGCAGACCAGCACGACCTCGTCGTCCGGCAGGTCGTCGAGGGTCTTGACGTCCACGACGAGCCCGGCCGGGACCCTCAGGTAGCCGAGGTCGCGGGCGATGCCCATGTTGCGGACCATCGAGCGGCCGACGAAGGCGACCCGGCGGCCGTACTCGTGGGCCGCGTCCAGGATCTGCTGGATGCGGTGCACGTGGCTGGCGAAGCTGGCCACGATGATGCGCTTCTGCGCGCTCGCGAAGACCGTGCGCAGCACACCGGAGATGTCGCGCTCGGGCGGGACGAACCCGGGGACCTCGGCGTTCGTGGAGTCGGACAGCAGGAGGTCGATGCCCTCCTCGCCCAGCTTCGCGAACGTCGGCAGGTCGGTCAGGCGGCGGTCCAGCGGGAGCTGGTCCATCTTGAAGTCGCCGGTGTGCACGACCATGCCCGCGGGGGTGCGGATCGCGACCGCGAGGGCGTCCGGGATGGAGTGGTTGACCGCGACGAATTCGCAGTCGAACGGGCCGAGGGCCTCCCGGTCGCCTTCCTTGACCTCCAGCGTGTACGGCCGGATGCGGTGCTCCTGGAGCTTCGCCTCGATGAGGGCGAGGGTCAGCTTGGAGCCGATCAGCGGGATGTCCGGCTTCTCGCGGAGCAGGTAGGGGACGCCGCCGATGTGGTCCTCGTGGCCGTGCGTGAGCACGATGCCGTCGATGTCGTCGAGGCGGTCCCGGATGGACGAGAAGTCCGGCAGGATCAGGTCGATTCCGGGCTGCTCCTCCTCCGGGAAAAGCACTCCGCAGTCGACGATCAGCAACCGGCCGCCGTACTCGAAGACCGTCATGTTGCGGCCGATCTCGCCCAGGCCGCCGAGGGGGGTGACGCGCAGGCCGCCCTTGGGAAGCTTCGGCGGCGCGCCGAGCTCAGGATGCGGATGACTCAAAAGACTCTCCTCACCACACGCGCCACGTCGCCCTGGGGCACACGTGGCGCGCATGACATTCGTGCACTTGCGGTTTGGCGGTTGTTTTCCGTGTTCAGTTGTGAAGTCTGTGGCTACAGATGTACCCCGCCGGCGGCGAGATCGCGCTTGAGCTGCTCCGTCTCCTCCGTGGACAGCTCCACGAGCGGCAGGCGCAGCGGACCGGCGGGCAGGCCCTGGAGTCCGAGCGCGGCCTTGGTCGTGATGACGCCCTGGGTGCGGAACATGCCGGTGAAGACCGGCAGCAGCTTCTGGTGGATCTCCGTGGCCTTGGTGACGTCACCGTGCAGGTGAGCGTCGAGGAGCGCGCGCAGCTCCGGGGTGACGACATGGCCCACGACCGAGACGAAGCCGACGGCGCCCACGGACAGCAGCGGGAGGTTGAGCATGTCGTCGCCGCTGTACCAGGCGAGGCCGGAGCGGGCGATGGCCCAGCTGGCGCGGCCGAGGTCGCCCTTGGCGTCCTTGTTGGCGACGATGCGCGGGTGCTCGGCCAGGCGCACCATCGTCTCGGTGTTGATCGGGACACCGCTGCGGCCGGGGATGTCGTACAGCATGACCGGCAGGTCGGTGGCGTCCGCGATGGCGGTGAAGTGCCGGAAGAGACCTTCCTGCGGGGGCTTGCTGTAGTACGGCGTCACGGCGAGCAGGCCGTGCGCGCCGGCGTCGCGCGCGGCGCGGGCCAGCTGCAGGCTGTGGTCGGTGTCGTTGGTGCCGGCTCCGGCAACGACGAAGGCCCGGTCTCCGACCGCGTCCACCACGGCCCGGACCAGCTGGGCTTTCTCCGCATCGCTGGTGGTCGGGGACTCGCCGGTGGTGCCGTTGACGACGAGGCCGTCGTTGCCGGAGTCCACCAGGTGCGCGGCGAGCTGCTGCGCGCCGTCGAGGTCGAGAGCGCCATCCGCCGTGAACGGCGTGACCATGGCGGTCAGCACCCGCCCGAAGGGGGTCTGCGGTGTGGAAGTCGGAGCCATGGGTCCCACGCTACTCGTAGCGCACCTCGGGTCGCGCCCCTGGGGAGCCGGGATGTGGACTCCGGCACTGCTTGCTCGGGGGTTCAAGCAGTGCCGGGTCCGTTTCCTCAGCGTAGATGAACTTCTCAAAATGCCGCAATACGGACACCTGGCACGTCTGTGCGGCCGGTAAGGCTCCGGCGGACGACGGCCGCCCCGCACGGCGGTCCGGCGGGCCATCCCGGGGGCCGGCCGCCTTACGGGGCGATACGGCCGTTGGCGTTGAACGCGGCGTAGGTGAGCGGCATCAGGCGCGCCCAGTGGGCCTCCATCAGCTCGCCGACCATCTCGATCTCGCGCTGCGGGAAGGACGGCACGGCCGCCAGCTCGTGCTGGGTGCGCAGCCCCAGGAAGTGCATGAGCGAACGGGCGTTGCAGGTCGCGTACATGGAGGAGAACAGGCCGACGGGCAGGACCGAGCGGGCGACCTCACGGGCCACACCGGCGGCCAGCATCTCCTGGTACGCGGCGTACGCCTGGCGGTAGGACTCCTCCATGGTCTTGGTGGCCAGCGCGTGCTGCTCGGGGGTGCCGGCGACGAACTCGTACTTGCCGGGGCGGCCCTGCTGGACCAGCTTGCGCGACTCGGAGGGGACGTAGAACGTCGGCTCCAGCTGCCGGTAGCGGCCGGACTCCTCGTTGTACGACCAGCCGACGCGGTGCCGCATGAACTCACGGAAGACGAAGATCGGCGCGCTGATGAAGAAGGTCATCGAGTTGTGCTCGAAGGGGCTGCCGTGCCGGTCCCGCATCAGGAAGTTGATCAGGCCCTTGGAGCGCTCGGGGTCCTTCTGCAGCTCCTCCAGCGACTGCTCGCCGGCGGTGGAGACGCGGGCCGCCCACAGCACGTCGCTGTCCGCGGCGCTGTGCTTGACCAGCTCGACCGTCACCTCGCTCCGGAAGCTCGGGGCCGGGCCTTCGGGGCTTTGGACGCTCTCGTCGGGGGTAGAGGGGGACACCAGCGGTTCCTTCCGTTCATTCCACGTGGCGCGCCCCAGCCTACGGCCCGCCACCGACAGTCCAGGAATTGCGGCAGGATGCCGCGTAACGTACAAAAACGGACACTGTTCCGTCCGGCTCGGACCGCGGTTGATATTTTTCACAGAAGTTGCGGAAAACGGGCACCAAACGGACGCGACAGTCGTCTAACCCTGTGACAGTGCCCACTTCGAGGTTCCAAGGAGAGCCCGCTCATGTTCCGCCGGCGAGAGCCCGTGCCGTTCGCCTTCGTCGCCGAGGCCGACCGGTTCCGCAGCAATGTCGCGCCCCCGCCCCGAGAACGCATCAGCCGTGCCCAGCTCGCGGGCCGCTCACTGATCGGCCTGACGGTCGTCGGCGGTCTCGCCGGCGCCCTGCTGTTCGGCGTCCCGGCGCTCCAGCAGGAGACCGCCGGTGTCGGCACGCACCAGTCCGAGGCGGCGCACGGCCGCTGATCCGGCCGGGCGGTCCGCGCGCGCTCGTCGCGCGTGCCGCCCGGCGCGAAGTGGTTCCGGCACCCGAGTCCCGATAACCTCACCGGTCACAGCCTTTCCGCGTGCCCTGGAGTGAGGACCCGCCGTGCCCCTGACCTTCCTGACGGCCGACCGCGACCTCGACGACCAGGCCGTCGAAGCGGCCCCGCTGCCCCATGCCGGGCCCGATCACTGGCGCCGTCCCTACCGTCCGGGTCCCGGGCGGGTGGGGGCGGCGGCCGTGCTTCTGCTGCTGGCCTCGTTCGTCCTGCTGTCCGCCGTGATCATCGTCGCGGCGGGCGCGCTGCCCGCCGCCGCGGTCTGCACCGGTGTCGCGCTCGTGATCATCGCGCTGGCGGTGCGCTTCCTGCGGGTGGGCATGTGGGTCAGCGCCCACGGCCTGCGGCAGGTGGAGCTGCTGCGGACGACGACACTGCGCTGGGACGAGGTGGCCGCCGTCCGTACCGTCCAGCGGCCGGTGCGCTGGCTGGGGCTGCCGCGGACGGTGCAGGGTCAGGCACTGGTCGTCGAGCGGCGGGCCGGCGGCGCGCTGCGCACGCTCGTCACGGACCGCAACGGGGACTTCATGGGGCGGCCCGAGGCGTTCGACCGGGCCGCGGACGTGCTGGAGGCGTGGGCGGCGGAGTACCGCCGGTAGACAGCGGAGTCCGGCAGACAAGGGCCGGGGCCGGTCCCTGGCCCGGAACCGGCCCCGGTCGGCGGTCACACCCGTACGCCCCAGGTCGCACCCGTACGCCCCAGGTCACATCCGTACGCCCCGAGTCGCGCCCGTACGCCTCAGGCCCGTACCGGCTTGCCGTCGTGCAGCGCGATGGCCCGCTGCATCGCCTTACGGGCCCGCGGTGTGTCCCGCGCGTCGTGGTAGGCGATCGCCAGGCGGAACCAGGAGCGCCAGTCGTCCGGCGCCCGCTCGGTCTCGGCACGCCGCCGGTCGAAGACCTCGTCGGCGGAGTCCCGGTCGATGCGGCCGCCCGGGGTGCGCTTCAGCTCGTCGACCGGCAGTCCGCCCTCGGCCTCCAGTTCGCGCGCCAGGCGGCCGGCCTTGCGCGCGAACTGGGTGGTGTGCCAGAGGAACCACAGGCCGATGAACGGCAGGATCAGGACGGCGACGCCGAACGCCACGGTCAGCGCGGTGCCCTGCTCGATGAGCAGGACGCCGCGGCTGCCGACGAGGACGAAGTAGACGACCAGGACCGCCGCGAGAACGCAGTAGGTGATCTTTGCTCGCACGCTCGGTTCTGCCCGTCAGTCCAGGTCGAGGAAGTTCTCCAGGCCCACGGTCAGGCCGGGAGTGGTCACCACGCGGCGCACGCCGAGCAGGATGCCCGGCATGAAGCTGCTGTGGTGGAGCGAGTCGTGGCGGATGGTGAGGGTCTCCCCCACCCCGCCGAGCAGCACCTCCTGGTGGGCCAGGAGGCCGCGCAGCCGTACGGAGTGGACGGGGATGCCGTCCACGTCCGCGCCGCGGGCACCGTCCAGCGCGCTGCTGGTGGCGTCCGGCTGCGGCGGGCAGTCCGCGGCGGCGCGGGCCTCCGCGATCAGCTTCGCCGTGCGGGCCGCGGTGCCCGAGGGAGCGTCGGCCTTGTTCGGGTGGTGCAGCTCGATGACCTCGGCGGACTCGAAGAACCGGGCCGCCTGCTGGGCGAACCGCATGGTCAGCACCGCGCCGATGGAGAAGTTCGGGGCGATGAGCACACCCGTACGGGGCGACGCGTCGAGCCATCCGCGCAGCCGCGCCAGGCGCTCGTCGGTCCAGCCCGTGGTGCCGACGACGCCGTGGATGCCGTTGCGGACGCAGAACTCCAGGTTGTCCATGACCGCGTCGGGGTGGGTCAGCTCGACCGCCACCTGCGCCCCGGCCCCGGTCAGGGTCTCCAGCGAGTCGCCCCGCCCGAGGGCGGCGACCAGTTCCATGTCCTCGGCGGCCTCGACCGCCCGTACGGCCTCGGAGCCGATGCGCCCCTTGGCCCCGATGACCGCCACGCGCAGCTTGCTCATCGTTTCCCGCTCTCTCTTCCTGTAGCCCTGGTCCGCCTGGTACGCAGGTCAGGCGACCGCGTCGTGCAGCCGCTGCGCCTGCCGGTCCTTCAGCGGGCCGATCACGGACAGCGAGGGACGCTGTCCCAGTACATCGCGCGCCAGCTCCCGGACCTCGTCCGGGGTGACCGCCGCTATCCGCGCCAGCATGTCGTCGACCGACATCTGGGCGCCCCAGCACAGCTCGCTCTTGCCGATGCGGTTCATCAGCGCGCCGGTGTCCTCCAGGCCCAGGACCGTCGAACCGCGCAGCTGGCCTATCGCGCGGCGGATCTCGTCGTCGGTCAGGCCCTCGGACGCCACCTGGTCGAGCTGGTCGCGGCAGATCTTCAGGACGTCGTCGACCTGGCTGGGGCGGCAGCCCGCGTACACGCCGAACAGACCGCAGTCGGCGTAGCCGGAGGTGTACGAATACACGCTGTAGGCCAGGCCGCGCTTCTCCCGCACCTCCTGGAAGAGGCGGGAGCTCATGCCGCCGCCGAGGGCCGTGTTCAGCACGCCCATCGCCCAGCGGCGCTCGTCGGTGCGGGCCAGGCCCGGCACGCCGAGGATCACATGGGCCTGCTCGGACTTGCGGTTGAGCAGTTCCACGCGGCCGGCCGTACGGATCCTGCGGGAGCCGTCGCGGGGCGCCGTCGGGGTGGCGTCCGTACGGTCGAGGGCACCGGCCTTCTCGAAGGCGGCGCGGACCATCCGGACGACCTTGGCGTGGTCGACGTTGCCGGCGGCGGCGACGACCAGCCGGGTCGGGTCGTAGTGCTTCTTGTAGAAGCGGCGGATGCGCTCGGGAGTGAGGGCGTTGACCGTCTCGACGGAGCCGAGGACCGGGCGGCCGAGGGGGGTGTCGCCGAGCATCGTGTGCGCGAACAGGTCGTGCACGCAGTCGCCCGGGTCGTCCTCGGTCATGGCGATCTCTTCGAGGATCACGCCGCGCTCGGCCTCGACGTCGTCCGGCTCGATCAGCGAGCCGGTCAGCATGTCGCAGACCACGTCGATGGCGAGCGGCAGGTCGGTGTCCAGCACCCGCGCGTAGTAGCAGGTGTACTCCTTCGCCGTGAAGGCGTTCATCTCGCCGCCGACCTCGTCGATGGCGGCGGAGATGTCCAGCGCGCTGCGCTTCCCGGTGCCCTTGAAGAGCAGGTGCTCCAGGTAGTGGGTGGCGCCGTTCAGCGAAGGGGTCTCGTCGCGGGAGCCGACGTGCGCCCAGATGCCGAAGGTCACGGAGCGTACGGAGGGCAGGGTCTCGGTGACCACGCGCAGGCCGCCCGGCAGGACCGTCTTGCGGACCGTGCCGGCGCCGGCGGTGCCCTTGAGAAGCGTTTGGGTACGGGCGACGGCCCGCCCCTCCGAAGAGGTGCGGGCCGTCGTCCGTGAGCTACGGGACGTCACTTGGCGGCGTCGTCCTTCGCCTCGTCGTCTTCACCCTCGATGACCGGGGCCAGCGACAGCTTGCCGCGCTGGTCGATCTCGGCGATCTCCACCTGGACCTTGCTGCCCACCGCGAGCACGTCCTCGACGTTCTCCACGCGCTTGCCGCCGGCCAGCTTGCGGATCTGCGAGATGTGCAGCAGACCGTCCTTGCCCGGGAGCAGCGAGACGAACGCACCGAAGGTGGTGGTCTTGACGACCGTGCCCAGGTAGCGCTCGCCGACCTCCGGCATGGTCGGGTTGGCGATGCCGTTGATCGTGGCGCGGGCGGCCTCGGCGGCCGGGCCGTCGGCGGCACCGATGTAGATGGTGCCGTCGTCCTCGATCGTGATGTCGGCGCCGGTGTCCTCCTGGATCTGGTTGATCATCTTGCCCTTGGGGCCGATGACCTCACCGATCTTGTCCACCGGGATCTTGACGGTGATGATGCGCGGCGCGTTCGGGGACATCTCGTCCGGAACGTCGATCGCCTCGTTCATCACGTCCAGGATGTGCAGACGGGCGTCGCGGGCCTGCTTGAGGGCCGCGGCCAGCACGGACGCCGGGATGCCGTCCAGCTTGGTGTCCAGCTGCAGGGCGGTGACGAACTGCTTCGTACCGGCGACCTTGAAGTCCATGTCGCCGAACGCGTCCTCCGCACCGAGGATGTCGGTGAGGGTGACGTAGTGGGTCTTGCCGTCGATCTCCTGGGAGATCAGGCCCATGGCGATACCGGCGACCGGGGCCTTCAGGGGCACACCGGCGTTCAGCAGCGACATGGTCGAGGCGCAGACCGAGCCCATGGAGGTGGAGCCGTTGGAGCCGAGCGCCTCGGAGACCTGGCGGATGGCGTACGGGAACTCCTCGCGGGTCGGCAGCACCGGCACCAGCGCGCGCTCGGCGAGCGCGCCGTGGCCGATCTCGCGGCGCTTGGGCGAGCCCACGCGGCCGGTCTCACCGGTGGAGTACGGCGGGAAGTTGTAGTTGTGCATGTAGCGCTTGCGGGTCACCGGGGAGAGGGTGTCCAGCTGCTGCTCCATGCGCAGCATGTTCAGGGTGGTGACGCCCAGGATCTGGGTCTCGCCACGCTCGAACAGGGCCGAGCCGTGCACCCGCGGGATGGCCTCGACCTCGGCGGCGAGCGTACGGATGTCCGTCACGCCACGGCCGTCGATGCGGACCTTCTCCTTGATGACGCGCTCGCGCACCAGGGTCTTGGTCAGCGCGCGGTAGGCGGCGGAGATCTCCTTCTCGCGGCCCTCGAACTGCGGCAGCAGCTTCTCGGCGGCGAGCGCCTTGACGCGGTCCAGCTCGGCCTCGCGCTCCTGCTTGCCGGCGATGGTCAGCGCCTCGGCCAGCTCGCCGCGGACGGCCTCGGTCAGCGCCTCCAGCACGTCGTCCTGGAAGTCCAGGAAGATCGGGAACTCGCCGACCGGCTTCGCGGCCTTGGCGGCCAGGTCCGACTGGGCCCGGCACAGCACCTTGATGAAGGGCTTGGCGGCCTCCAGACCGGCGGCGACGACCTCCTCGGTGGGGGCCTCGGCGCCGTCCTTGACCAGCTGGATGGTCTTCTCGGTGGCCTCCGCCTCGACCATCATGATCGCGACGTCGCCGTCCGGCAGGACGCGGCCGGCCACGACCATGTCGAAGACGGCGTCCTCCAGCTCGGTGTGGGTCGGGAACGCCACCCACTGGCCGTTGATCAGGGCGACGCGGGTGCCGCCGATCGGGCCGGAGAAGGGCAGGCCGGCCAGCTGCGTGGAGCAGGAGGCGGCGTTGATGGCGACCACGTCGTAGAGGTGGTCGGGGTTGAGGGCCATGATCGTCTCGACGATCTGGATCTCGTTGCGCAGGCCCTTCTTGAAGGAGGGGCGCAGCGGCCGGTCGATCAGGCGGCAGGTGAGGATCGCGTCCTCGGAGGGCCGGCCCTCACGGCGGAAGAAGGAGCCGGGGATCTTCCCGGCGGCGTACATCCGCTCCTCGACGTCCACGGTCAGCGGGAAGAAGTCCAGCTGGTCCTTGGGCTGCTTGGAGGCGGTGGTGGCCGACAGCACCATGGTGTCGTCGTCCAGGTACGCGACGGCGGAGCCGGCGGCCTGCTTGGCCAGGCGGCCCGTCTCGAAGCGGATGGTGCGGGTGCCGAAGGAGCCGTTGTCGATGACGGCCTCGGCGTAGTGGGTCTCGTTCTCCACCAGGGATATCTCCTCGTCTGCGTCCGCTGCCCGTGTGGCTGCGGACCTTCGTCGGTGGAGCGCCGGAATTGCGGGCCGGTCTTCGATCGAAGCACCCGGATACGGGGCCGCGCGGTCGTCCGCGTGCCATCCGGGGGCCACTACCGAGGACCGGCGGCTGAAGGGCGCCCCACCTCGTTCGCTATGGCGTTATGGGACCAGACTACAAAGCCCGGGTCCACCGGGCAGTGGACCGGACGTCCGGTACGTACGGCAAAGGGAGCGGCCCCCGGGTGTGGGAACCGCTCCCTTCACGATGTCTTACTTGGCGCCCGCCGCGCCGCGGCGGATGCCCAGGCGCTCGACCAGCGCGCGGAAGCGCGTGATGTCCTTCTTCGCCAGGTACTGCAGCAGGCGGCGGCGCTGGCCGACGAGCAGCAGCAGACCACGGCGGGAGTGGTGGTCGTGCTTGTGGGTCTTCAGGTGCTCGGTCAGGTCCGAGATGCGGCGGGAGAGCAGCGCGACCTGGACCTCGGGGGAGCCGGTGTCGCCCTCCTTGGTGGCGAACTCGGCCATGATCTGCTTCTTCGTGGCGGCGTCGAGCGACACGCGTACTCCTTGGGGTGTTCCGGGCCCGCGAGCGCCCCTGGATCGTCTTCACAGGGAATCTTCGATTACTCGGTCTAGGCCATCACACAGAGTACCAGCTGCGCAGCGGCCCCCTGACCGTTCGGTCAGGGGGCCGTGCGTACGGGTGACCCCGCGTGCTGCGGGTGTCATCCGTACGAGGAGCCTTTCCGGGCTCCTGCGGGACTGTCGGGCCTGTGGCGCGGGCCTACGAGGAGCTGGTCAGGCCGCGTACGGTGCCGTACACGTCCAGCACCGCCAGGCACAGCGGCACCAGCGACAGCAGGACGACGCCGTCGAAGATGTCGAAGAGGCGGCCCCAGAAGGGGGTGACGCCCTTCTTCGGGACGACCAGGCCCACGCCGACCAGGACGGCGGCGCCGGCCGCGATGCTGGCGGAGAACCAGACCGTACGGATGTTGAGCGGCCCGGAGTCGCCGAAGCGCACCAGGTCGGCGAGGACGTCGACCGGCGGGTGCAGCGAGATGCCCAGGATGAGCAGCACGATCGTCAGGATGCCGGCCACCGTGAGGCAGGCGACCTGCGCGGTGTAGTCGAAGAGCCGGGCGCGCAGCATGATCGTGATGCCCGCGGCCAGCGCCAGCAGCTGCGCCCAGACGTTGTCGGAGAAGCCGAGGACGACACCGGCCGCGCCGACGACCAGGGCGGAGCAGCCCGCGACCAGGCCGAGCAGCAGTTCGTGGCCGCGCTTGGCCTGGTTGCCGATCTTGATGAAGTCGACCGACTCGGTCATGGCGTCCTGGTCGCCGTCGTGCGGGCCCTTGGCGATCTGGTCGGGCGACTTGTAGCCGATGGGCAGCCGGGCGAAGCGCGAGGACAGGCTGGGCAGCCAGGCGACGACGGCGATGGCGACGACGGCGGTGACCGCGGCGACCTCGCGCGGCTCGGCCTCGGTGAGGATGGACGCGAAGACCGCGAGGGTGCCGATGCTGGCCAGGAAGGCGGCGGCCACGAAGGGCGCGTCGCCGCGCGGCAGCAGCACCACCAGGAGGACGGACGCGATCAGTACGGTCACGCAGCCGACCAGGAACTGCAGGCGGCCCGGGCCCTCGCCGTCGGCCACCGGCATGATGCCGGAGCCGGCGAGCAGCAGGTGCGGCAGCGAGGCCAGGCCCAGCGCGATGGAGGAGGCGTGGTCGTCGTAGACCCGGGCCCGTACGCCGGCCAGCGCGACCAGGACGATGCCGGTGACGCCCGCGATGATGCCGGGCAGGCGGTGCATGTCGCGGTCGGCCGGGTTCGAGAACCACAGCGCGAACGCCATCATGACGAGCAGCAGCACGCCGGCGGTGAGGCCGACGATGTTCATCAGGTCGTCGCTCCAGCGGTTGCGGTTGCGCTTGACCGCGGAGGCGACGGCGTCCGAGACGTCGTCGAAGACCGGCAGCGGCAGCGACTCCGCGAACGGCCGCAGCAGGAGCAGGTCGCCGTCGAGGATGCGCTGCTGGGCGAGGGACTGGCCGGCGTCCAGGACCGTGCCGTCCCGGCGCACCAGGTGGTATCCGGTGGGGGCGCCCTCCGCCTGGGACTGGCCGGAGAGCCGCAGGATCTCCGGATAAATATCGACGAGTGCGACATCCTCGGGCAGTGCCACGTCGATCCGTGCGTCCGGCGCGGCGACTGTGACCCGGCAGAAGCCGGTGCCTGTAGTCGTGCTCACCTGGCGGTTCCCCCTATCCGTTGGGCAGTTTGTCGCGTGCGTGCCTTATATATAGGGGCGCCGCCACCGTGCCTTTATATCGGGGCGTCGTTACGGGGCCTTGGGCGCGCTCGCGAGGCGTCAGCGTACCCCCCAATTAGGGCGCCGCCCCACCCGCCCCGGCACTTGACCGTTAACAGTAGGATCAACGCCTGCGTCGGGCCATGGACTTGGTCCGGGGGACCGTCGAACCAACGGGGGCGGTCCGAGACTGCGAGATGCATGAAGGACTGATGCCTCGGTGAGCGTTGTCATCGTCAAGCGCCCGCCCCGCGCGCTTCCGCCCGAAATCCCCAGTGAGGAGTTGACGCTCGAAGCTCCTCCGGAGCTGCCTCGCGAGGGCGAGGACAACATGCTGATGAACCTCATGCCGATGATGGGCATGGCGGGTTCGGCGGGATTCTTGTTCATGGGCACCCAGCCGTTCATGAAGATCATGGGCGGCGTGATGGTGGTTTCCACCCTCGCGATGGCTATTGTCCAGATCGTCAAGGCCCGGCAAGGGCCTTCCGGGCAAATGCTCCAGGAGCGTCAGGATTACCTCAAATACCTGGCACAGAAGCGAAAGGAAGTACGGCGCACCGCACGCAAACAGCGTGACGCACAGCTTTTCGTCCACCCCGACCCGGGCCAATTGTGGTCGATCGTGGCGGAGGGCAAACGCGTTTGGGAACGCCGGGCGACGGACGCCGACTTCGCACAGGTACGGATGGGACTGGGCCCGCAGCAGCTGGCGACGCCCCTGAAGGCTCCGGAGACCGCGCCGGTCGACGAGCTGGAGCCGCTCACCGCGCACGCGATGAAGGAATTCCTCGACAAGCACGGGCATTTGGACTCGCTGCCGCTCGCGGTCTCGCTGCGCGCCTTCTATCACCTGACGATCTCGGGCGACCCGGACACCGTGTACGGGTCCGCGCGCGCCATCATCGCGCAGTTGTGCACGCTGCACTCGCCGGAGGACCTGGTGGTGGCCGTGGTGGCCGCGCCGGGCGCGCAGGCCGAGTGGGAGTGGACCAAGTGGCTGCCGCACGTCCAGGACAAGACCACCGACGGCGCCGGCACCCGGCGGCTGGTGGTCGGTGACCTGGGCGAGATCGAGGAGCTGCTGGCCGACGAGCTGGAGGGCCGCGGCCGGTTCAACCCGCAGGGCACACCGGTGACCGACACCCCGCACGTGGTGGTCGTGCTGGACGCCGGCGACGTGCCGGTGGACTCGGTGATCGCCGGGGCCGAGGGCCTGCAGGGCGTGACGATCCTGGAGATCGTGCCGGGCGAGCTGGACGAGATCCGCGGCGGTCTGGCCGTACAGGTGTGGCCGGGCAAGCTGGTGCTGGAGTCGGCGAGCGGCGCGGTCTACAACGGCACCGTGGACACCCTCTCGGTCGCCGAGGCGGAGTCGCTGGCGCGCCAGCTCGCGCCGCTGCGGGCCGGCTCGGGCGCCGACGGCGAGGAGCCGCTGCTGTCCAACCTGGACTTCACCGACCTGATGAACATCGGTGACGCCGGTTCGGTGGACGTCTCGCGCACCTGGCGCCCGCGCACGCTGCACGAGCGGCTGCGCGTGCCGATCGGTGTCGACAAGGACGGCCAGCCCGTCATGCTCGACATCAAGGAGGCCTCGCAGGAGGGCATGGGCCCGCACGGCCTGTGCGTCGGCGCGACCGGTTCCGGCAAGTCCGAGGTGCTGCGCACCCTGGTGCTCGCGCTGGCGGTCACCCACTCCTCGGAGACGCTCAACTTCATCCTCGCGGACTTCAAGGGTGGCGCCACCTTCACCGGTATGGCCGACATGCCGCACGTCGCCGCGGTCATCACCAACCTGGCCGACGACGTCAGCCTGATCGACCGCATGCGCGACTCGATCACCGGTGAGCTCCAGCGCCGTCAGGAGCTGCTGCGCTCGGCGGGCAACTACGCCAACATCACCGACTACGAGAAGGCCCGCGCGGCCGGCGCCCCGCTGGACCCGCTGCCCTCGCTGGTGATGGTGCTCGACGAGTTCTCCGAGCTGCTGACCGCCAAGCCGGACTTCATCGACATGTTCATCCAGATCGGCCGGATCGGCCGTTCGATGGGTGTGCACATGCTGCTCGCCTCGCAGCGCCTGGAAGAGGGCAAGCTGCGCGGCCTGGACACGTTCCTGTCGTACCGGCTGGGCCTGCGGACGTTCTCCGCGGCCGAGTCCCGTACGGCGATCGGCGTGCCGGACGCCTACCACCTGCCCAACGTCCCGGGTTCCGGCATCCTGAAGTACGACACCGAGACGATGGTGCAGTTCAAGGCCGCGTACGTGTCCGGTCCGTACCGCGGGCCCGGGGCCACCGGAGGCGGCGGGGGCGGCCGTACGAACCGGATGCCGGTGCCGTTCACCGCGTCGCCGGTGCTGGCGCCGATCGTCGAGGAGATCGTCGCCGAGGAGCCGTCGCTCGCCGAGCAGCAGGACGACGCGCTCGCCGACACCGTCCTGGACGTGATCGTCCAGCGGATGCAGGGCCAGGGCCCGCCGGCGCACCAGGTGTGGCTGCCGCCGCTGGACGAGTCCCCCACCGTCAACCAGCTGCTGCCGGCGCTCGCGGTCACGCCCGAGCGGGGCGTGCACGCCCCGGAGTACACGGCGCTCGGCAAGCTGGTCGTGCCGGTCGCGCTCGTGGACAAGCCGTTCGAGCAGCGGCGTGACGTGATGTACCTGGACTTCTCCGCGGGCGCCGGTCACGGCCTGGTCGTCGGTGGTCCGCAGTCCGGCAAGTCGACGCTGATCCGGTCCGCGATGGCGGGCTTCGCGCTCACCCACACCCCGGCCGAGGTGCAGTTCTACTGCCTCGACTTCGGTGGCGGCGGCATGCTGGCCATGGAGGAACTGCCGCACGTCGGCGGGGTGGCCTCCCGGCTGGACGCGGAGAAGGTGCGCCGTACGGTCGCCGAGGTCGTCGGCATCCTCAACGAGCGCGAGGAGTTCTTCCGCGCGAACGGCATCGACTCCATGGGCACGTACCGCCAGCGGCGGGCCGCGGGCGCGTTCCCGGACCAGAAGTGGGGCGACGTCTTCCTCGTCATCGACGGCTGGGGCACGTTCAAGACCGACTACGAGCAGCTCGACCCGGTCATCCTGGACATCGCCGGCCGCGGTCTGGGCTTCGGCATCCACCTGATCCTCGGCGCCTCCCGCTACACCGAGGTGCGGCCGGCCCTGCGCGACCAGCTCCTGAACCGCGTCGAGCTGCGGCTCGGCGACCCGATGGAGTCGGAGTTCGACCGCAAGCGCGCGGAGAACGTGCCGATGGGCCGGCCGGGCCGCGGTCTGTCCCCGGAGAAGCTGGACTACCTGGCCGCGCTGCCGCGTATCGACGGCAACTGCGAGCCGGAGAGCCTCAGCGAGGGCATGGCGCACCTGGTGGCGACGGTCAAGGAGCACTGGCAGGGCGAGCCCGCCCCGAAGGTGCGGATGCTGCCGACGCTGCTCCCGGCGAGCGACCTGCCCAAGGGCGGCGACTACCCGGAGCACGGCATCGCGATCGGTGTCGACGAGACCACGCTGTCGCCGGCGTTCGTCGACTTCGAGACGGACCCGCTGCTGGTCATCTACGGCGAGAGCGAGTCCGGCAAGTCCTCGCTGCTGCGTCTGATCGCCAAGCAGATCTCGGAGCGCTACTCCTCCGACAAGGCGCTCATGGTGGTCTCCGACTACCGGCGCGCGCTGCTCGGCGAGATCCCCGAGAGCCACATGTACAAGTACTGTGCCGCGGGACCGCAGCTCCAGGAGGTCATCACCGGGCTGGCCGGTTCCCTGGGCCGCCGGATGCCGGGGCCGGACGTCACGCCGGAGCAGCTGCGCAACCGCAGCTGGTACGACCTGCCGGACGCGTTCGTGATCGTGGACGACTACGACCTGGTGGCGACCAGCAGCGGCAACCCGCTCCAGCCGCTGCTGGAGTACCTGCCGTTCGCCCGCGACCTGGGCCTGCGCCTGATCCTGGCGCGCAGCTCGTCGGGTGCGGGGCGGTCCTCGTTCGAGCCGGTGATGCAGCGCACGAAGGAGCTGGGCGCCCAGGGTCTGATCCTTTCGGGTGACCCGGGCGAGGGTCCGCTGATGGGCAACATCAAGGCGACCAGCCTGACGCCGGGCCGAGCGCACTTCATCACGCGCAAGCGCGGGGCCCAGCTGGTGCAGACCGGATGGCTGCCCGCGAACAGCGGCTGACGGGCGCCCGGCGGTTTGCGGGCCGCCGGGGCGCGCGAAGGCGGTGGGGCGCCTCTCCTTCGGGAGGGGCGCCCCATTGGTGTTTCGAGGGTTCTTACGGTTACGGGTTTTTACGGTTATGGGTGTCTACGGTTCAGGGCTTCTGCGGTTCAGGGCGTTTACGGTTGAGGACTTCTACGGGCCCGCGTGACGACGGGCCGGGCTCAGCCGAAGGCGCCGTGGCGGCGGACGTCGGGTTCCTTGGCGGTCTTGTTGTCGGCGTTGTCGGCGTTGTCGGCAGCGGGCTGCGTCTTGGAGGCGGACTGTTTGCCGACGTCGCCTTCAGGGGCGGCCGACGGGGCGCCCGTGGCCTTGTCCGCCACTCCGGTCGCGCCGGAAGCCCCGGAGGATTCGGGGGATTCGGCCGTTTGGGGGGTTTCGGAGGCTTTGGCGCCCCGAGCTGCCGGGGCGACCGGCGCCGCGGACCCGGCCGGTCCGGCCGTCGCCCTCGGCGTGGCCCCGGCGGCGCCCCCGTCGGCCGCGGGCTCTCCCGTACGTACGCCCTTGGCCACGCCCGCGCCGCCCCGCGCGCCCTTCGCGTCACCGGCCCGCGGCGGGCCGAACGGGTCGGGCCCGTGAGGCGCGTGGGAGGTCTCCCACTGGGCCGTGACCGCGGGCCGCTGCCCCTGCCCGCCTCCCCTGCCGCCCTTGCCGCGGAAGGCGCCGCCGAGCGACGTGGCCAGCTGGCCCAGGGCCATGAAGCCGTACGCGGTCTGCGTACCGGACGACTGGGCGCCGTCGTCCTGGGCAGAAGCCGGCGCGGAGTCGTGAGCGCCGGAGCCCGCGCCCGCGTGCGCCGCCTTGTCCTGGGAGGCGGCGTTCTCCAGGTCGGCGGCGGCCAGTTCGAAGACCGGCAGCGTCTCGTCGACGGACCGCTTGAGGCGGTGCCACTCCGCCGCGAACGCCTCGCCCGCCGGGCCCTGCCAGTTGGCCGCCGCGGCCTCGCCCACATGCCGGTCCAGGCCCCGTACGAGGCCGTCCAGGTGCTTGCCCATGTCCCGCCAGCCGGCCGCCGCCTCGTGCAGGGCCCGGGGGTTGCGCCGCTCGGTCACCGGACCTCCCGGATCGTCTCGACCAGCTCCGCCTCGGCCGCGTCGGTGGCCACGGCGGTCTCCCTGATGCCGCCGGCCACCTCCGCCAGCCGCTCCCGCAGCTGTTCGAGGGCGCGCTCGGCCTGCTCGTACAGCTCCAGGTACGGTCCGGCCGCCGCGCGCGAGCCGAACCCGTCGCACAGCGCCTCGGCGTCGGAGCGCCGTCTGAAAGCGGTCAGCTGCCGGCCCAGGTCGTCCGCGGATATCTCGAACTGCGTACCGAGCTTGTGCAGCTCCTCGGTAATGATCCGGACCTCGTCTGACATCTTTTCTCCCCGAAATTGTTTGGCGCAGCTCGAATGACGCGGCCCGAATGGCGCGGCGACCTGCCGGACAAGGCCCCAGGTCTAGCACACCCGGGATAGCGGCCGACCGCCGCGACCGAAGCGGTGGACAGCAGCGCCGGGGAAGGAAAAGGGACCAATATCCCGGAATGCCGACAACCCTCCTTGACGAGCCGTTCGGATCCGTCATTAGACTCGTGACGCCGGTGCAGCACACGCGGTTGCTGTACCACCGAGTTCACCGGGGGCAGAAGACATGAGCGGTATCAGCGGCGCGGGCAATGAGCGGCAGATCCAGGAAGAGGATCTGATGGACGTGGCCCAGGATCGCGAGCAGGCGCACCGGCTGCGCAAGGCCCTGCAGACACTGGCCACCAACCCCAATGTCGGCGGAAAGCTCCAGGAGATGGCCCAGGAGGTGCTCTCCGGACGGATCGGCATGAAGGACGCCATCCAGTCCGAGGAGTACATGGGCGCGATCGGCGACCGCATGAACGAAATGCGGCGGGCGGCCGAGAACCAGACCCAGGCCGAGCGGGAGGCGTCCCGCGAGCAGTTCGCGAAGTGGCAGAAGGAGCAGGAGGAGCGGGAAGCCCAGGAGCGCGCCGAGCGCGACGGGCCCTCCGGCGTCATCGTGACCGGGTCGCGGCGGGGCGGCCGGGGCGGCACCAGCCACCGGAACTGACCGGCCGTGCCCGGCCGTCCACGGCCGGGCGCGCACCCTTTCCTCCCGTTCACGGCGGACCGTACGCCGTGAACGGGATTCCTCTCGGGTACGGGCTTGCGGCACCTTCGACGGCTTCGGCCCCGATTCACACCTTGTTCTCCCGCCTGTCCGCTCCCCGGCCGGCGATTGATCGCATTCGCCGGTATCCGATCGGCTCTTAACGGCACTTGCCGGTTCGCGTCGAGATCTCGACCGGCATTGCTATCGTGCGCGGTCGCATGCCGGAGAAGCGCACGCGGGAGAGAGCGGAGCAAAATGCCACAAATTCGGGTGCTCGGTAAGGGCGCGCGGATCACGGCGGGCACCTTGTGCCTGCTTTTCCTTCTGCACACCCTGTACTGGCTGGGACACGATCTCGTATCGGCCGGTCCCGGCCCGCTGTGGGACCTGTGGACCGGCGGCACTCCGGTGGGCGGCGGCCGTTCGCCGGGTTCCGGCGGCTTTCCGGACGGCGCCTATCCGGTCACGACTCCGTACGAGGTGGGTCTCGCCCTGGTGCAGGCAGCCGCCGTGGTCACCGCGTTCGCCGGGAGGCGGGTGGCCGGCGGCCTGCTGGCGGTGGCGACGGTGCTGACGCTCTCCCTGCGCGTACAGGCCATCGTCAGCACCGGCACCCACACCTCGACCAACCGCTGGTTCGTCGGCCTGGACGGCTACAGCAACGACTCGACCCTCGGGGCGGTCTTCCTCTCCTCGGGCGCGCTGGTACCGCTGACGCTCATCGCGGCCGTCGTACTGCTGGCCGGCATGCGCGCCTGGCCGCAGCCCGGCGCGGACGCCGGTCCGCCCCCGACGCGTCCCGCCGCGCCGGCGGGCCCCGTGTCCGCCATCGCGCTGGGTGCCTCCGCGCTGCTCTGGTTGGTCTGGATCTGCTACGTGCTGACGCAGGCCCTCGGCAGCGGGTACGGAATCCCGCTGGACGCGATATTCACCGGCCGTGGCCTGCTCCTCGGCATGCTGGCGCTGGCACCCGGCTGGGCCTGGGCGACCTTCCTGCCGCTGGCCGCGGTCGGCGCTCTGCTGGCCGCCACCCGCCGGGTCTCCGCACGCGGCTTCGCCGTCGGCACGGCGCTGGTGGTGCTGCCGGTCGGCTTCCTGAGCATGTGCGCCTACCTCCGTACGGGAACGCTCTTCGACCTGGGTGACTTCGCACCCTTCGGCGCGCTGCTGGGCCGCGCGCAGATGCTGGTGCACCTGGCCGGTTCGATCGCGGTGCTCGCGCTGATGGGGCGGCGCGGAGAGCCGGTTCAGCCGGGGATGGCGGGGGTGGCGGGGATGCCGGGGATGGCGGGACCGGGCCTGCCGGGGTTTGTGGTTCCCGGGGGGCCGGGGTACGTGGGGGCTCCCGCGTACGGGGGGCCTGGTGGGGCGCCGGTGGCTGGCGGGTCTCCGGTGCCTGGCGGGGCGATACCCGGTGCGCCGATACCCGGTGCGCCGATGCCTGGCGCGCCGGGGCCTGGCGCGCCGGGGGCGGGCGCGTACGGCGGGTACCAGCAGCCTCCGGTCGGTCCCGCGCCGGGCGGCTACCCGGGGCCCGGCGGCCCTCCGCCCGCAGGCCCTCCGGCGCCCGGCGGGTACCCGCCGCCGCAGGGCGGTTTCGGTCCGCCGCCTACGGGCTGACCTGCGGCTCCGTGGGCCACGTCGGCGGTGACGGCGACGGCGACGCTGGCGGTGACGGCGGCGGTGTCAGTGCCGGATCGTAGGATCGGCCCGAGTCGGAGAACCGGGAACGGGAGCGCGGAAGGCACGGAGCGGGAACAGCGGCAGCAGCGGAAACAACAGCAGCACGATCGGCGAAGATCGGCACAGCAGGACGGCCGACAGGCACACGCGACGATCCACGACGGTAAAGGGCGAAGGATTCATGGGGGACGAGGAATTCATGAACGCCTCGGACGACGCCTCGGACGAGGAGCACGGCGGCGCGGTGGGGTATGCGCCCCACCCGCACATCGGCGGCCGTACCGCCGTGCTGCGCGCGCTCGCCGCGTGGCGCATGCAGTGGCCCGGCGCGCCCCGCGTCGTCGTGCTCACCGGGAGCCCCGGCAGCGGCCGTTCGCGCCTGGTGACCGGCTTCCTCATGCTGTGCGACCCGGAGTACCGCAAGCAACTGCCGCTGGACGACCTGGACCCGACCATCGTGCCGCCGGACCTGCCCGCGCCCGCCGTGCCGGATCCCCGGGGGCTCACCGCCGACCAGTTCCTGTGGACGATCGCCGACCACTACGGCCTCGGTGCCGCCCGCACCTCGGACATCGTCCCCGAACTCGCCGCGGCCGCGGACCCGGTGACGATCGTCGTCCCCGACGTCGACCGGGCCGGCCCGGTGCGCGCCACCGAGGAGCCCGCCCGGCTGGTGCGGGACGTGCTGAAGCCGCTCGCGGCGGCCGGGACGGTCCAGCTGCTCGCCGACGTGCCACGGGAGCTGACCGCCGAGGTGATCGAGTCGCTGCCGGCCGGGCAGGGCCAGGTGATCGACCTGGACGAACCGCGCTGGGCCGACCCGGCGGGCCTGGTCCTCCAGGTGGAGACGTCGCTCGACCCGAGGCTCGGCGCCCCCGCGCTGCCGTACACCGAAGATCCCGGCGCACGCCGGGCACTCGCCGAGGCCGTCGCGGAGCGCGCCGACGGCAGCCGGCTGACCGCGCAGCTCGCCGTGCAGTGCATCCTCATGCGGCCCGAGGGCTTCGACCCGGCCGACACCTCCGGGTTGCCGACGAACGTGGGTGAGGTCCTGGACTGGCACGCACAGCGGCTGGGCGCCGACCCTCAGACGCTGCGGCTGATGCTGGCGGCGCCGGCCCTCGCCGAGGGAGAGGGGCTGCCCATCGAGCTGTGGGGCCCCCTGGCGAACGCCGTCGCCGGGCGCGACATGAGCCGTGAGATCGCGGACGGGATGCTGCTGGCGGGGCCGTTCGTGCAGCCGGTGGAGGTGCAGGCGCCGACGCAGGCATCTGTGCAGACGCCCGTGCAGGGCTCTCCCACGGAGCAGGCGGGTGAAGAAGCCACCGGCAGCCGTACGCTGCTTCGCCTCGTCCATCCCGCTGTCGCCGACGCCGTACGGGCCGGTCTGGCCGACGTGCGGGGCGCGCAGACCCGTATCGCCATGGCGCTGCTGGAGGCCGTACCGCAGCAGGACTGGTCCCGGGCCGACCCGTACGTCCGCGACCACCTCGCCGCGCACACCCTGGCGGCCGGCCTGCTGCCGCAACTGCTCACCGACCCGGCCCTGTTCGCCCACGCCGACCCGGTGACCCTGCGGGCGGCGGTCGAAGCCGTGCCGTACGACACCCTGGGCGCCCCGGCCCGCACGTACCTGCGCACGGCCCCGCTGCTCACCCGCTCCCAGGCGCCCGTCGCCATGCGTGCCGCGCTCCTGGAGACGGCCTTCGTCGAGGACGGCCTCGGTCCGTACGCCGACGCGCTGCACGCGCTCGACCTGGATCTGCCGTGGCGCACCCTGTGGAGCATGTCGCTGCCCGGTGTCACCGGCGTCACGGTCGGCAGCCTTCCGCAAGCTCCGGCCGACGGGGCGGCCGCGGCCCCGGGGCGCACGGGCGGCGGACAGGAGAGCGATGCGAGCAGCGGTGCTGCCAGTAACAGCGATGCGGGTAGCAGCGGTGCGAGTGCGGCGGCTTCCGCCGCACTGCCCGTCGCTGTCGTTCTCGTCCCCGAGGGCACCCCGGGCTCGCGCGCGGTCCCGAGCGGTAGCGCGGGGACGGGCGATGGCGCGGGGACGGACAACGGCGCAGAGGCGATCAATGGCGCGAGGGCGGGCGGCACCGCCGTGCTCATCCATCAGTTGCTGGGCCCCGGAACCGTGGACGCCGACCCGGCGCTGATCCTGCGCCCCTCGGAGGACGCACGGGCCGCGGCGCCGCTCGCGCTGAGCCGGGGCGCCGACTACCTCCGCGTATGGGACCGACAGCGTCGGACAGTGGTGGCCGCGCTGATCAGCGACACTCCCTTCACGGGAGCCGACCTGTCCCCCGAAGGCGTGCTCGTCGTCGCCACGGCGCGCGGCGTGAAGGCGTTGCGGATACCGCTGCCGGAGCCGGTACCGCTACCGGAACCGCCAGGGGACACCGCTGCCACGGACGCCTCCGTACCGGCCCCCGCCTCCATACCGGCTCCTGCCTCCGCCCCGGCTCCCGCCGCTCCCTCCGACCCCGACCACCCAGCCGACACCCCCGCCGGCCCGCACGGCCGCGAAGGAGACCGTTCGTGATCACCCAGGCGCAGGCCCAGGCCACCGCCGACCGCTGGCTCAACCCCGAGGGGCACCAGGGCCCGCCGCGCCAGGTCGGCATGCAGGAGTTCGACCTCGGCTGGGTGGTGTGGGCCGTTCCGCCGCCGCCCGAGACCGACCCGGTGACCGGTGGGCGCCGGCCGCCGGCCGAGGTGGGCAACGCCTGCGGTGTCGTCGACCGGGCCAGCGGCGAGCTGACGGTCTGGCCGTCCGTACCGGTCGACGAGGTCGTACGGATGTACCAGCAGAAGCACGGCGCGGGCAGCGGCGCCCCCGCCCCGGCGCCCGCCGTACCCCCGGTCACCGGCCCCGGCAACACCGCCGTCGCGACGTACCGCGACCCGGCGAGCGGCGAGGAGACCAACCTCGTGCGGGTGTCCGGCCCCGGCCTGCCGCCCGCCGAGTACCAACTCGCGGACGAGCTGCGGCGCATCGGCGTACGCGGCGAGGACGTGAGCGCCGTGCACACCGACCTGCGCCCGGCGCTGCTCCCCGGTGGCTATACGGGCGACTTCGTCTTCCGTGCCTTCCCGAACGCCCGCTTCTCCTGCACCGAGGGCTACGGCATGGCGCCCGAGCAGCGCGCCGAGGGCGTCGCCGGGCTGCTCCGGCACGTCGAGATGATGCACCAGCTCGCCGGACAGCAGCCGCCGCCGCGCCCGCATCGCCTGCCGGTCCCGTCGCCCGACAGCGTGCCGCGCGCCGAGCCCGTACGGGACGTGGCGCTCGGCAAGCGGCTCGCCGAGGTCTTCGGCCCGCAGGGCGTACTGCGTCCGGACGCCGACGACATCGCGGGCACCCAGCTGCCCGAGGCCGCCAAGAAGACGCTGACCTGGGCCGGGCTGCCCGTGGAAGTGCCGTACTTCTTCACCGCCGACCAGGCGGACCGGGCGCCCGCCGGCGGCCTGCTCACGGACGCGGCGACGCATCTGCGCGCGATCGGCACCGAGGCCACCGAGGAGACGCTCGGAAACCTGGCGGGCCACGTCCGCATCGGCACCGACGGCGGCTATGTGATCACCGTCCAGTGCACGGCGCCGGAGGAGAGCCAGGCGCTGATCGGCGCCGTGTGGGCGGTCCAGCCGTCCACGGGCGGCGGCCGGTTCGTCAACGCCTCGCTTGCGGCGTTCCTGCGGTCGCTGGCCCTGCTGACGACCACCCGGCAGCAGATGCGGGGCATGGACCCACGCGCAGCGGGGGCGGCGGTCGCCGCCTTCCAGGAGCAGCTGGTCGCGATCGACGCGTGGTCCCTGGACAGCGACAAGAACTGGTGGTCCCTGATCGTCGAGCAGATGTGGCACGGCTTGTTCTGACCGTGCTCGACCGTCTAGGAGCGGGCTCGGCCGGACAGGAGCGGGCCCGGCGTGACAGGAGCGGGCCCGGCGTGACAGGAGCGCACTCGGCCTGCTCTGAGCACGCTCGCTGGGCTTGCTTTGGGCGCGCTCGCTGGGCTTGCTCTGAGCACGCTCATTGGGCTTGCTCTGAGCACGCTCGCCCTGCTCCGAGAACGCTCGGCCTGCCGTCCTGACCGATTGTGGTCATCGCCGACCGGAACGCGCCCCGTGCGTCACGGTCGGCGGCCGTCCGCTCAGGGCAGCAGCAGCCAGTCCGCGGCGAGGGCCGCCGCCAGCCCGACACCCAGCAGCCAGGTGCCCAGCCGCGTACGCCCGTTGCGGCTCAGCTCGATCACGATCCCGCACAGGATCAGCGCGGCCCCGTACACGCCCACGACCAGGACCGACGTGCGGCTCGCGAGACGGACCACGAGCACGGCCGCCATTGCCGCCATCAGCACGGAGGCCAGGACGATGCGTACCCGCCTGGCCTGACGCGGAGTCAGTCTCCCGAGGCGGCCGGGCAGGGGCTGTTCATCGGCGGGTGCGTCCATGAGCGGGAATGCTACGGGACGGTTGTTCGGCTCCGTAGCGCCTCCCGTACGGAACGGCCGCGCGCCCCCGTGACACCCGTACGGAGCGGCCGCGCGGCTCCCTGACGCCCGCCACGGACCACGTCCCGCGATCCGCGACCCGCGCCCGCGACCCGCTACGTGAAGAAGAGCACCGCCCCGGACAGCACCGCGCCGATCAGCCCGGCGGCCATCACCCCCACCATCAGCGTCCGCAGCACCCCGGCGCCGATCGACCGCCACGCGTCGTCGAAGGACGGTGCGCCCCGGAAGCGGTAGCCGGTCACGGTGCAGAGCACGCCGAGGACGAGGACGACCAGGCCGCCGCACAGGCACAGCACCCCGTTGGCGAGCCGGTTCCAGCTGTGCTGCACGTAGCTGGAGCGGCCGACCTGGCGTACCTCGATCAGATCGCCCTCCTTGAACTTGTGCCAGGAGTCGACGCTGGCGTTCAGGTCCTTGGTCCGGCCGTCGTCCGACCGGAACGTGCCGTAGCACTGGATGTCACGCGTGCGGTTCCCGGAGTGCTGCTTGTTCGCGTAGTGGTAGTCGGTGGCACACGCCTCCACCGTGATCTTGCCGGGGCTGCCGTCCACCCACACCGAATACGGGCCCACGTAGACACCGACCGCGATCAGCAGGAGCCCGGCCAGCAGAACACCGACACCGATCAGCCGCCCCAGCCCACGGTTCACCCCGTCCCGCACACCCGGCGCGTTGCTCCCACTGGACGCTTGGGACGCGCCTGACCTGGTGTGTTCCGACTGTGCTGCCATGGTCAGCGATCCTTTCCAGGGGCGTGCGGAGGAGCGGGACGAGCGAGACGCGCACCGGCATGCGGAACATGCCGACGCGGGCCGGGTGTACGAGCTTCTGCGA
This sequence comes from Streptomyces albofaciens JCM 4342, assembly GCF_008634025.1. Taxonomy (NCBI): domain Bacteria; kingdom Bacillati; phylum Actinomycetota; class Actinomycetes; order Kitasatosporales; family Streptomycetaceae; genus Streptomyces; species Streptomyces albofaciens. The sequence goes on from NZ_PDCM01000002.1 coordinate 2,529,837, forward strand.
CGTGCCCGAGCCTACGGCCCGTACGCACCCACCCGGTCGGCCAGGCGGCCTGCAGCGTCACCCGTAATGCTGCAAAAAGAGAAAGACGGCTGCACCAAGGATGCCCATCCCGGCGACGGACAGCAGCAGCGGGCGCAGCACGATCCCGCCTGGCAGCCCGTCCCAGTGTCCGCGAACGACCGTCCCCAGCGCGCACCGAAGCCGGTCAACAGGCAGAACACGCCCGCCGCGAGCATCGGCAGCGCGACCGCCACCCCGGCGAGGTTTCCCCAGGCTCGCTTCCACCCGGCGACCACGTACGTTCCGCCGTCCCCGGCCTGGACGGGGACCCGGGTACCCGGCGGGTACACCGTGTCGGGGTGGAAGGTACCGAACGGATTGATACTGCCCGTACTGCCGGTGCTCTCGGTACTGCTGGTACTGCCCGTACTGCCGGTTTTACTACTACTGCTGGCACTTCTGGTACTGCTGTTACTCCCGGTACTGCTGGTACTGCTGGTACTGCTGGCGCCATCGCCGCTACCACCGTTGCCGCCGTCCTGGTCGGGGTGGAAGGCGCCGGTGCAGCTGATCGTCCTGCCCGCATGGCGGCCACTGCCGGCGGACGGATAGCGCTCGTGGCACTCCTCCACCGTGTACGTGCCGCTGGTACCCGTGATCCCGGCGGCAAGAGCCGCCTCCTTGACCGAGATCACACCGACCATCGCCCCCAGCACCAGCAGGACGAGCCCGACGGCGCGCCCCAGTACGTAGCGGGCGGCGTTACGGCGGCTGGTCACCGCCGCGAGCACCCGACGCAGCGCCCCGAGCGAGGCGAGCGGCCCACGGTGATCCGTCACAGACCGCATCAGACGATCCCGTCCACGAGCAACGCGCCCCCGGCACCGAGGGCGGCCAGCCCGCCGACCCCGGCCGGGGCGCAGCGGACCACCATCCCACCCGGCACGCGACGCCAGGCGTCCCGAAATCCCGGACCGCGACGACCACCGAATCCGGTCAGCAGGCAGAAGAGACCCGCCACGACCGCGCACACAGCGACGCAGACGATCGCCAGGCTCTGCCAGATCCACTGCTCATCGATCATGACGAACCTGTAGTCCGTCTTCTGGACCGCCAGTTCCGTATCCGGCTCGAACTTGGCCGGGGTTTCGACCGTCGCGTCCTCGACGGCGGTGTCGTCCCGGTCGGCGCGGAAGGTTCCGGCGCAGAAGTCGACGGGCCGTGCGTGCCGGTGCCGGGACGAACCGACGCGCTCGAACTGCGTACGGCACTCCCGCACGGTCAGCGTGCCGGCGTCACCCTTGTGGCCGTTGGGATAACGCATGTCCGCAGCGGTCATCCCGCCGAAGAACACCCCGGCGAGGACGAGGCCGGCGCCGACGACCCTGCCTGCGGAGGAGCGCAATCGGGCTGAGGAGCGCGTGCGTGTGAAGGACTGCGTTGGCATGGAAGGACCGTGTTGCTGTGGAGGACGGTTCGGCTTTGGTGGGCAGTTCGGCTCTGGTGGACGGTTCGGCTCTGGTGGTCTTCATGTGTGCGGGATGGACGGCGGCTGCTCGGTGCTCATACGGCCGGGAAGCCTCGGGGCCGCACGGCCGGGCACAGCGCACAGCGGCCGCCCGAACACCTGGTACCCCGAGGCACACAACTGCTTGACCGAGCAGGTACCGAAACTTAACCACCTCTTTCCCCGTCGGCACCACTCCCCTCCCACCCGCATTCCGCGGGCCAACCACACCCCACCCCGGTCAATCCACCTATTTTCGACTCTCATTCGAGCCCATTCACCACACCCCGCGTCTCAACCACCCGCCCTCAGCGCCCTGTTACCCCCACTTTCACCACCACTGTCCCCTCCCTGACCTCCGCCGTTACCCCGGTGACCGCCCCCAATGGCCGCCTTGACATGCCTCCGTTAAGAGCACATAAAGTGGTCACGCTGGACGTGTCGAGAGTGAAACGCGCCAAGCGCGAATGACAGGGCAATGACGGGGGCCGTGATGGCGGGCAAGGCATTCGACGTAGATCCCGAGGTACTGCGTACACAGGGTCACGCGTTCGTGAACATCGGTACGGAGTTCAGCAAGGCGGCCAAGAAACTGAAGGACGACCTGGAGGGCCTCGGAAAGCCCTGGGAGGACGCGGACTTCGGCGCCGCCTTCGACACCATCTACACACCGATCCGTGACGGCATGTTCGAATCCATGGATTCGCTGGGCGAACGCCTCGAAGGCATCGGCGACAAACTCCAGGGCATGGCCCGTACATACACGGCCTCCGACGAAGAGGGCGTGCACGTCGTCAGCTCGGTCCAGCGCCCCGCCGTTTGAGGCACCCGGCCGCACCGTATCGGACACCTCGCGGCCCGCGGCACGCACCGCCCGCCCCCACCCCTCACCCTGACCCCACTCCACGCCCTGACCTGCGCCAACGCCAAGAGCAAGAACGACACTCCAGCCACGCACGGCTGCTACCGCACGGGGGACGATCACTGTGTCACTGACACTGCCGAGCGAGGTCGCCTGGGTCCTCGGGCTTCTCGGGTACGACTGGCCGGAGGCCGACGAGGACGCGCTCTTCAAATGCGCCGAGACCTGGCGCACGTTCGCCGCCCAGATCGAGCAGGCCGCTTCACAGGGCGGATCGGCGGCAAATGAGGTGGTCGCGGCCAATACGGGCGAAGCGGTCGAAGGATTCACCAAAGAGTGGGGCGCCTTCTCCGGCAGTTCCGGTTCCGACCATTACCTGCGCGACGCCCAACTCGCCGCCGAAGTCATCGCCCTGGCCTTCGACACGGCGGCCATCGCCGTGCTCACCGGCAAGATCGCGATCATCGCCCAGCTTGTGATCCTCGCCGTGGAACTCATCGCCGCGCAGGCCGCCGCCCCGTTCACGTTCGGCCTTTCCGAAGCCGGCGCGGCGGGCGCCACACAGCTCACCCGCATCGCGGTCCGGGAAATCCTGAACAAGATCAAACAAGAGGTCGTCCAAGCCGCCACCAAGGCCATGGAACACGCCACGATGGACGCCATCAAGAAGATGGCGAAGAAGGCCGTGTCCAAGGAAGCCCGGCAGCTGGCGATGGACTACGCCAAGAAGACGGTCAAGGAAACGGTCAAGGAGACCGTCAAGGACAAGGTCGTCGAAGAGGGCAAGGCGAAGGCCACCGAAGCCGCCACGGAAATGGGACAGAACATCGCCCAGCAGGGCATCGAGCACCATTTCGGCGCCCGCGACGGCATGGACTGGGGTGAAACCGCAGACATCGGTAAGGAAAAGGCCAGCGCATACGTCGACGGCCTCAAGGAAGGCGCCCAGAGCCTGGCCGACCCCCAGACGTACGTCGACCACGCCAGGGAAGACCTCACCAACCGCGGCCTCGACACAGCCCAGAAACACGTCGACAACCGAACCGGCGGCGCCGCCACACGCCACCAGAACGTCACGGACGGCGCGAAGGATTCAGTGCGGGCCGTGTTCGGCTGAGCGGACGCGGCCGGCAGGTTCGGCCGGAGGGCTCGGGCGGGAACGTTCGGCCAGGGGGCTCGGGTGAGGCAAGACAGCCTTCAAGCACCGCCGCCGCGATCCGACTCGTCCGGTACCAGCCGTCATACGGAGCCCATCAGCCGTAGCGGATTGGGAGTGGCAACCGGGCCACGAGGTGCTGCGGCGCACCCGCCACTGCCCCCAACCCTCCACCCTCCGATCCGCCCTCCGCCCAACACGCCTCGCACCACGTCCCTCGCCCCACACTCTTCGCCGTACGCTCCTCACCCGCCGGCCCGCCCGTCCGTGACCGCTCATGCGCCGCCCGAACAACATCCGGATCCGACCCGCACAACAACCGGACCCGAGCAGCCGATCATCAACCGAAGACAGCACGCACGTCCCCGGCAGCACCACCCCCCGAGCCTCCGCCCCCTTGCGTCCTCCCTCCCTCTCCCTCTCCTCCAGCACCTCTCACCCCTTCGACACCTTCCGTTCCCCCATCCCCCTCTCCTCTCCCTCGCCGAAGGACTTCCCTCGCCTTCGTCTCCAAGGCGCTGTTCCCCGCCTCCGTCGCCCCGTCGACAAGCCGGTCCCGATGAGTCGCGGGGTCGAGGAGTCCGGCCAAGCCGCCCTCCCTCCCCCCTGAACCACTCGGCGCTCCGGCGATGTATTCACCGGGCTTGAACACCCCACCCTCGACCGCTCCGAACTGCTTTCCGAATTCCTCCTTGGCGCCACCCAGCGTGTCCCCCAGGTCAACGCCGTCACGAGCACCGAAGTGGCTCTCGGCACCTTGCTGAACGATGTCCTGCCCTGCCCCGGTCACGATGTTTGTGGCCTTTTCCTTGGCGGGATCGACGACGATGTCCCTGACGGCCTTCTTCGCATAGTCCGTCGCGAAGTCCTTGACCTGCTTCTTCATGAAATCCGAAGCGATCTCCTTCGTGCCCTTCTCGGCGGCTTCCGCCATGGTCGTGGTGATCGCCTCGACGACCTCCCGCTTCAGCGTGTCCAGAAGCCGCCGTACCGCAAGGCGGGTGACCTGAGTCACTCCCAACGCGCCCACCTCGGAAAGACCGAGCGTGAACGGTGCGGCGGCCTGCGCCGAAATGAGCTCGACGGCCAGCACAACGAGCTGCACGATCACTTCGGCCTTGGCCGCGAAGACCGCGCCCGCCGCCACCTCAAAGCCAACCCCGATCACATTGGCCGCGACCTGCGCATCGGGCAGGTAAGAACCCGGCCCGTCGGAAAAACGCTCCCAGGTCTCCGAGAAACGGCTCACCGCCTCACCCGAGTTGGCGGACACAACCTCGCGTACGGCCGATCCGCCCCGCCCGTCGGTCCGCCCGACCTGAGCCGCGAACTCCAGCCAGGCCCGCCCGCATTCCATGAGCTTGTCCTCGTCCGCCTCGGGCCAGGAGTACCCGAGCAGATCGAGCACCCACACGACCTCACCGGGCAGCGTCAGCGCCACGGTCACCGCCCCTCGGGAAGCGCCCCGCCATCACTAGCCCCAAGGCGAAGAGTGCGAACGCGAAACCTGCCCGACGAGTTGCACCCCGCCCCGCTCCGCCGCCTCATATCTCCTCGCCATTTCCTGCAAACTCTCCCCCATCCCCTCCATTCGCTTCCCGAGCGAGTCCATGGACTTGAACATGCCGTCCCGGACCGGCTCATAAATCATTGCGAAGGTGTCGGCGAATTCCGCACCACACCATGGCTTCCCCAGCCCCTTCAACGTCGCCTGCAACCTTTTCGAAGCACCCCCGAACTCCGCCCCGATCTCAACGAACTCCCGCCCCTGACGCCGAAGCCCGTCCGTATCGACATCGAACGCGTCACTCATCACAAACCCCATTCGAGACCAGGCACCACGCCTCGACGAACGCCACGCCCGCCGACGACTCAAGACGCCGTGAGCCTTCCACGCCCCCACCCCCGCAGCAATCGCTCACCGCCCCTCCCCCACCACCCCAATCACCCACCCCGAAGAAACCTTTAACGCCCGCCCCCGAGCCGCCGCCAACACGCTCCCTTACCCAACCCCCTCCACCAACCGAACACTCCCATCCCATCCCCACCCATCAATCGATCCACGTCCGTCAATAAGCCGTCACCAACAGAACGAACCCCAGCAAAAACCGCCACCACTCATCCGAGCGAACGACTATCACACCGCTGACGGCACATGCCGCCACGCCACGTCGCCCCCACCCGAACGCGAGAAGGGGCCCGCATCAAACTGCGGGCCCCTTCTTGCCAACTCTCTCCTCAGCTACTGCCCCGGAGGCTGGGCAGGCGGAGCCGACGGGTATGAACCGTAGGGATTCGGCTGCTGCTGGTACGAGCCAGGCTGATGCGGCGGGTAGCTCACGTTGCCACCGGGACCGCCGTAACCACCAGGACCACCGGGCGGCGGTCCACCGTTGTTCTTCTTCCGCCGGACCACAGCAACAACGACCACAAGCAGCACCACGATCAAAACCAGCACAAGACCGATGATCACGATGGGCGGAACCCCAACACCGCTGCTCCCACTCGCCTTCTCCTCATCGGCCTTACCGGGACCGGCCCCGTCATTACCCGCGGACGTCGGGTCCTGCACCTCGGGAGCCTTGAGCGGCCCGTACTTGGACCCGGCCGGAATGTTCTCGGTGAGCGCGCGGTACGGGCGAATGGTGCCGTAGCCGTACTTGGGGCTCGGCGTACTGATGCCGGACTTGCCGTCGGGGGTGATCGCCGTCTTCGTCAGCCGGTTGGCCACCTGGCCGGCAGTGAGGTCCGGAAACTTGGAACGAACGAGCGCGGCAGCAGCAGAGACGTAGGCCGTAGCGTCGGACGTTCCGTCGGCCTGGCGGTATTTGGAGCCGAGGCCGGCGGAGTAGATACCTTCGCCGGGGGCGAGGAGGCGGATGTGCGGTCCGTAGTTCGAGTCTTTCCAGACTTGCCCGTTCTTCGCTACAGCACCGACTGCGAGAACGCCGGGAGCGGCAGCAGGGTATTGAGGCGTCGCGCTGCCGTCATTTCCCATACCGGCAACGATCAGTACGTCCTTAGACAGTGCGTAGCTGATCGCGGCCTTCTCCTCTTCGTCGGCACGCGCTTGCACGAAGGACATGTTGACGACCTTCGCACCATGATCGACTGCGTACCGCAACGGCGCCGCGAAACCATTGCCGTGGAAGGTGTCGTCGTAGTCCTTTGTACGGATCGGGAGGATCTTGGCATCCGGTGCCAAGCCCATGATTCCGTCCGCATTATTGGGGCCATGCCCATGACCAGCGATGAGTGCCGCCATCGCGGTCCCGTGATCATCTTCGGTCTCCTGGTCGGCCGGGCCACCCTTGACGGCGAAGCTCTTGCCCGGAAGGACACTCCCCTTGAGGTCAGGGTGGTTGCCGTTGACTCCGGAATCGATTACCGCCACGGTGATGTTTCTCCCCGTGGATTCCTGACGAACCTTGTCGGAGCCGAAGGCTCCGAGCGCCCACTGCCCGTCTCGGATGTAGTCCGCCGAAGCAGCCGGCGCGGTGCCGATGACCAGCGCTCCCGCCAGGACCGCGCCGCTCACCGCACGCAGCGTCCGCGTGAAGCTCATGCCGTACACCTTTCCTGAAACAGGACGGGGCCCACAGCCCGAGGACTGCGGGCCCCGTCTCGTCTTCGCCGGCTGTCTAGACCGACTGGTCCCTACTCGATGACCTTGGGCGCCACATTACGCTCCGGCGTCCAGGTCTCCTCGTCCTCGACGAGGTAGTCGGGGCGCTGTCCGTTCTCGCCCTTGTCCTTGCCCTTGGCGCCGTGTGCGCCCGGAGCACCGGCCATGCCCATCGGGCGGCGACCGTTCGCTCCGGCACCGGCCTGCGCGCCACCGCGGCTGCGGTGCAGACCGGAGCCGCCCTGTGCGCCGCCACCGGTCTTGCTGCCGCTGGTGCCACCGACCACGCCGCCCTTCTGGCGGGCCAGCGCACCACCACGGCCGCCGCCTGCTCCACCGCGGGCTCCGGCACCAGCGCCTGCCGCGCCACCCATGCCGGGCATGCCGGCGCGGCCGCTCCGAGCACCCGCACCGCCGGGGGCACCAGGGGCGCCGCCCCCGATGCGGCTGGCGGACGTACCACCAGGACGTCCGCTTCCCTTACCGCCTCCAGCGATACCGGGCATTCCCGGCGGGCCGCCGACGTGCCCGCCGCCACCGGGGCCGCCGCTGTTGAGACCGCCACCGGGAGTACCCAGCCCGGGGCCGCCGCCGGAAGGCCCGGTGCTGCTCAACCCGCCGCCGGGGCCCGACGGGCTTGGCGGGTTGAAGCTGTCGAGGCCGGTGCCGATGTTCGACGGCATCATTCCCTTGCCGGGCTGCACAGATCCCATCCCGCCGTGGATTCCGTCCGTCTTCGGAGTCTTGAGCCCGTCGGAGGAGAAGCCAGGACCCTTGCCCAGGGAACCTCCGGGGCCGCCAACGAGGGGTTTGGGCTTCTTGGCCACCGCTGCAGGCAGCGGCAGAACCGGGGGGACGGTAGGGCCGGTCTCCGGGGGCGGGATGTCACTCGGGTCGTCGACGCCCACCCCCCTCGCCCGACCGATCGCGGCGGCGTTGGTCCGATATGCGGCTCCCAGATACTCCATGGTCGCCGCAGCCTTCAGCTGTGTTTCCTTACCGGCGGAAAGCGAATCCTCCTGGTCTTCGACGACCTGGGCCGCGCTCTTGCCGCCCGAGAGGGCAGCGTCCGCCTTGGAGTCATCTCGATTACTGTCGGTCGCCCAGTCCCAGGCCCGGTCGCCCCAAGTCGGCCATTCCATCCCATCGAGGTGCTTCTTGTACTCGCTCAGCGCTTCACTCGAACGCTTCATACCTTCGCCGGCGAGCTTGGCGTACTGAGCACCGTTCTCGATGTTCTTGCTGATCTTGTCGGCACGCTCCCGAAAAGCCTTCGCGGCGTCGCCTTCCCAGTGTTCGAGTACTTCGTTGATGGCCTTGTCGAAGAACGCCTTGATGCCGCCGCCGTTGTCACTGACAAGGCGGTTGTGCACCTGCTCCCAGGCGTGCCCAACGCCAGCCACCACTTCCGGCTTGGCGTCGGCCACCATGGCCTTCAAGGTTTCGAAGTCCATCTTGTGGAACTTCGTGGTGTTTTCGATCGCATAGCACTTGTCCTGCGGCGCGTACTTTTTGTCCGCGTAGCTACCCACGGCTCTTCCCCCTTTTCTGCTCAGCCTTCACAGTATCCACAGTCACAGCTCACTGATACTGGCGGTTGGACGGAGCCGGGCCGTGCTTCATCGCATTGCTCGTGTCCTGCTCGCGGTCCTGGTACGCGCCATGCGTCCGGGAGGTCTTCTTCGTCAGGTCGTCGATCAAGTCCTCAAGCTTCTTGAGGACTTTGGTTTCGATGTGGTTCTTCAGTTCGGTGTGCGCATTACGAAGCTCCCCCTCCTCAGAGAACCCCTTCCCCAACGCTCCCTCCGGCAAGTGCGTCCCGCTCTTCGCCTTGCCCGAAGCCCCCTGCATGTCCTTGAGGACCGCGTTGAGCTTCTTCACCACTTCATCCAACCGATCAAGATCGACGCGGTAGGAATCGTTAGCCATGGTTGGCCTCCCCGTTCGAGTTGTAGCCGGTCTTGCGGCGCCAGTCGCGCAGGGCGATCGAGGTGCCGACGACCGTGGCGACGGCCAGTGCGCCGCCGCCGATGATGTAGATGGCGATGCGGGCCTGTCGTTCCTCGGTGGATTCGCCGATGGTGAGGACGGCCGGCTGGATGTTGGCGCCGGTGGCGGCGGAGTCGGAGTTGCTGTCCGGTTTCGGCTCGCCGGTCGGCTTGGTCTTGTCGTTGAGGGCCGCTACGGGGTCGACGACACCCCAGCCGATGTTGTGGTCCCGGTTTTTGCGGACACGTTCGGCGGTCTTCTCCAGGTGCCAGATGATCTCGCGCGGCTTCCACTCCTGGTGTTCGGCCTTGTTACGGCCGATGAGGAGGGCCGCGGCGCCGGCCGCGTAGGGGGCGGCGAAGCTGGTGCCCTGATCGACGCAGTTGCCGCCCTTGGGGACGGTGGAGACCATGTCCACGCCGGGAGCGGCGATGTCGACGAAGGCGCCGGCCTGGGAGAACGGGGCCCGCTCGTTGTTGCGGTCGGAGGCGGCGACGGCCAGGACGTTGGAGTTCTCGAAGGCGGCGGGGTACATGCTCTGCTCGGCGCCGCTCGCGCCGCCGTTGCCTGCCGAGGCGACGATGAGGACGTTCTTGGCCTCGGCGTTGGTGACCGCGGCGCGCAGCGGGCCCAGGAGCGCGGGGTTGGCGTTGGTCCCCTGCGAGATGTTGATGATGTCGACGCCCGCGGCGACCGCGTCATCGATGGCTTTGGCCAGGCTTTCGGCCGTCCCGCCCTTTTCCTTGTCCGTCTGCTGGAAGGGAACGATCGTCGCTCCTGGAGCGATGCCGTAGAAGCCGGAGCCGCTCTTCGAGCGGGCGGCGATGATGCCCGCGACCTTGGTGCCGTGACCGACCTGGTCCTCGGTGGGCTTGCCTTTGGGAACGTAGCTCTTGCCGCCGCTGATAGCGTCGCGCAATTGCGCGTTGCCGGAGTCGACGCCGGTGTCGATGACCGCGACCTTGACGCCCTCACCCTTGCCGCTGGCCCACAGCTGCCGCGTTATCAGGCGTTGCAGCGACCACGGGGTCTCTTTGATGTCGTCGGTGCCGAACGTGCACTGACCACTGTTCAGCGGCACGTTCGGGTCCGCGATCGCCGGGGCTGCCGTCACACAGGACAGCCCGACGACGCAGGCCGTTCCGGCCAGTGCTGCCGCCGCACGTCGGCGGTGGCCGGCTCGGTGACCAATGGCGCGAGATCCCACGAGGTGTCTGCTCTCCGTGTGTGGCGGATTCGGGAAGGTGAAGGGGCGGAACCGGTGACGTGGAGGAAGGGGGTGGACTGCGTGAGGGCGAGCGCACTGTTGCAGCGCGCCCGCCCTCATTCACCACTGTGCGAGCCTTCGTGGCTGCTCAGCCGTTGTGCCGTGGCTGTCTGTCGACAGCCACGGGTCAGCTCCAGATCTGCGCGTTCTTGGACTCGGTGCTCTGGTAGTTCTGAGCGGCCTGGTCCAGGGCCTTGGCGATGGCTTCCAACGTCGAGTGCAGGGAAGCGGCGCGCTGGTCCCACTCGCGCTGACGGGCCTGGTAGCCCTCCTGCGCGGAACCTTCCCAGCTGGCGGCGATCTTCTTGACGCCCGACTCGAGGTCGTCGAGCTGGGTACGGATGTTGTTGGCCGTTCCGCGCACGTCGGAGGCGGCCTGGGAGATCGTCGCGAAATTGACGAGGATCTGGCCGGACATATGGTCTCCTCAGGGAGTTGATCTGGTCGATTCACACGCCGCGGCAGAACGGCCGGCCCGGAGCCGCCGAGGCGGTGGGCCGGTGTGCGCTACGGCGAAGTGGGCGCGCCGCGGTGGGCGGCGCGGTCCCGTCATCCGAAGGGCGAGGCCTGCGCGGAGACGTGGGACATCGACTGGGCCTGCTCCTCTTCCGAGGCCACGTAGTTCTTCGTGGTGGCGTCGATCGCTTCCTTGATCTCGTTCAGCAGCTGGTTCAGGCGGTTGGCGTCGTCATTGACCTGAGACTGCAGCTGGTGGTACGAGGAGGCCGCAGCACCCTTCCACCCAGACGTGATGCCCTCGACGACCCCGTTCAGACGAGAGATCTCGCCCTGGATCGACTGGTTGACGGAGGCGATACGGCCGCTGAATGCGACCATCTCCTCCTCAGTGGTTGTGAACTGCTGACCTGCCATAAGTCAACGTCCCCCATGAGACTCGTACGTCGTACCGGGGGCGCGCGTGAAGTCAGCCCCCGGTCGGCATCTTCTGTCGACGCCTCCCGCCACTTTAACCACTCCATACGCCCGCCCCCAACAGCGGGTGGGCGGTTGTGACGGGATCACAACAAAGCCAACTGTCCGACCGGGAATGCCGATTTGATGGAAACGGACAGATGCATTTCTTTCGGTCAGCGCTGCCGGTGCAGCGGCACCCACGGATGTGAAGAAGAAGTGAGAGTGTCGGGGTCAGGAGCTCTGTGGCTTCTTGGCGCTGTCGACGTCCAGCGAAGGCCCTTCGGACAGCAGCTGTGACCACGCCTTGTCGACCGTCGGCGGGTGCACGCTCTCGTATCCGAGGTGGATCTGCGCCTGGTCGCGCTCCTTCTCGGCATTGCCCGCCTTGGTGGCGCTGTCGTTGCTGCGCGGCACCGAATAACGCAGCCCGGTGTCGGTCACCAGGAAGAGCGGGCCTTCCTTGGCATTGCCCGTCACCTGCTGGTACAGCAGGCCGCTGCCAGGCGTTACGTACGAAGCCGAACCGGAGGCGATGGCGGCCGGGTAGTCCTTGCCGACCCAGGTGGTCATCTTCGGTACGGCGCCGTCGAAACCGAGCGCCTTGCTCGCGCCGTTCGCGTACTCCGTGCTGGTGCCGTGGTAGACGCTGCAGGCGACGTCCGCGCCCTTGCCCGAGTCGCCGATGCCGGGGCTGCGCCGCGTCGCCGCGGCGTTGGCCATGGTGACAGCCTCGGAGGGCCACAGCGCCGTGCCCGGAACCTCTGACATGAACTGGACGACCTGGTCCTTGTCGTCACGCTTCGGGGTGATGCTGTCGGTGGAGACCGAGATCGCCTCCATCTTGTCGCCGCCCTTGTTGACGGCGGTCGCGTTCGGCCCCTCCAGCAGGAGCTTGGCCATGAAGTTCGAAACCTTCTCCAGGCCGTCGGCGGTCACCACGTACTTCTGGTTGTCACCGGCCTTCAGGACGTTGCCGATGACGCTGTACTTGGCCGGCACGCCCTCGACGGGCGTGCGCGTGCCGGCCTTGTCCACCCGCGGCATGATGAGCGGCGTCTGGCTCTTGATGAGGGTGTTCATCCATTCGGAGGTCACCTGCTGCGGCTGTGCGTCCCCGAAGATGACCTGGCGCAGCTTGTCGTCCTGCTGCTCCTTGACCGCAGGCGAGGGGGCCTTGCCGCCGAGCGCGTCGAACTTGAAGGCCACGCCGTTCTCGTCGACCAGGTACTTCTCTCCCTGCGGGTCCTGGACGTACAGCGCCTGATGCAGATCCAGCTTCCCCTGGTTCTCCACCCGTGCCTTGTCCTTGCCGCCCAGGACGAACACCGCCTGCTGCGACTTGCTGTTCTCGCCGCTGCCCGGGCGGTCGCAGACCGCCCAGACCTTCGGGGTGCCGGCCTCCTTGGCGGTGGGGAGGCGGTCGGGGGCGTACGGGATTCCGATTGCGGGGCCGTGCGGGATTTTTCCGTCGAGTTCCTCTTCCTTCACCTTTACGACCTGAAACTTCTTCGGGTTCAGCAGGAGTTTCGCGGAGGCCAGGTTGAGGATCGGGTGCAGGAGTTTCTGGGTGCTGCCGTTTTCGCCCTTGCTGTTCAGGACGACATACCGGGTGGTGGACTTGTCGCCGACGATGACGTTTTGGGCGGGGGTGTCCCAGCCCTTCGGGGCGACCGGCTTGAGGATGCCGCAGGCGCCGAAGCCCACGGTCACGACCAGGCCGAGCAGGATGCTCGGGAGCACGGCCTTGAGAGGTCGCGGCGCACTCTCGATCGAGCCGTTCGGCAGCGGCTTCAGAAATGCCGCAGTCGTCCGCTTTCGAGCGAACGAATACGCATTCAGCTCGTCCCGACGTGATGCCATTGTTGCTTTCTCTCCCCGCCTGTCGGATCCACCGTGGACCGCCCCCGGCACTCAGGCCGCAGCGCCCTCTACTATGCCGTGTGTCGATCGACCCGTACGGTACGGGTGCCACCTTCCGGCGCACCAGTCTCGACGACGGTACTGAGGCCGGGAAGACATACCGCTCAGAGGCACAATGCTCGGAGCCACATCATCAGTAGAGGAGCAGGCCGGGGGATGTCCAGCGCCACCAGGGCTCGACGCCGCAATGGACGGCAACAGCAGCAACAGCCTTCCGCCGCGCCGCAATACGCGGGAAATGCGGGCCAAAACGGTATAGCTCCGGGCAATGGAGGAAATGGGAGCCGGGGTGGTGGTGCGGACCGGCCGGCCGGTCCGGTGGCGCCCCGGCTGCGCGCGCAGGCGGGCAGCATCGGCGGCGTCCGCGTGCAGCAGCTCGCGCTCATCGAGATCGCCGCGGCGCTGGTGCTGGTGGGCTGGACGATCCACCCCGTCGCCCTGACCGTCGCCGCGGTGGTGGCGGCCGTCCTCGTCGTCTTCGCCCTCGGCCGGCGCCGGCGCGTCCCGCTGCCGGAGTGGATCACGACGGTACGGGCGATGAAGCGCCGGGCCAAGCAGAGCGGTCCGGCCGGCGCCGCCGGCGGCGTGGACCCGGCCTTCGCGCCGCTGGTGGAGTGCGACCCGGCGCTGCGTACGTACGAGTACACCGACGCGGAGCAGCGGGCGATCGGCTTTGTCGGGGACGGTACGTTCCTGACCGCGATCGTCCAGGTGGAGGGCCGCGACGAGCCGCTGCGCCCGCAGAGCGGCAGCCGCCCGCTGCCGATGGATGTGCTGCACACCGCGCTGGACGTGGAGGACATCCACCTCGAATCGGTGCAGTTCGTGCAGTACACCCAGCCCGCGCCCGCCCCGCACCTGCCCGAACAGGCCGTCGCCGCCCGCTCCTACGCGCCGCTCCAGGCGCAGACCAAGACGCCGGCCCTGCAGCTGACCTGGATCGCGCTCAAGCTGGACCCGGAGCTGTGCGCCGAGGCCATCGAGGCGCGCGGCGGCGGCATCGACGGCGCCCAGCGGTCGCTGCTGCGCGCCGCCGACCAGCTCGTCAGCCGGCTCTCCGCGCACGGGGTACGGGCCCGGGTGCTCGCCGAGCGCGAGGTGGTGGCCGCGGTCGGCACCGCGGTGTGCGTCAGCCCGCGGGCCGCGAACGGCGCGATGGGCCGCGACGGCCGCGCCGCGCGCCGCACCCAGGAGACGGTGCGCGCGATGCGCTGCGACGACCGCTGGCACACCACGTACTGGATCGGCCGCTGGCCCCAGCTCGGCCGGGGCGGCACGCCGCTGGCGGGCATCGTCCAGCTGCTGACCAGCACCCCGGCGATGGCGAGCACCTTCGCGCTGACCGCCTCGCACGGCAGCGGCCGGGCGCCCGCCATCTCGGGCTACGTCCGCCTCTCGACCCGCAGCGAGAACGAACTGACCGCCGCGCAGAGCGAGTTGGAGCGCCGTTCCGGCTCGGTGAAGGTCGGGCTCGTACGGCTGGACCGCGAGCAGCTCCCCGGCCTCCTGGCCACGCTCCCCCTCGGAGGTACCCGCTGATGGCGACGCCCACCTACCAGCCCCGCGCCACCCCGAGCAGCGACGGCTGGCGCAATCCCCCCATCGGCGGCGCGCCCTCGGGCGGCGGGCCGCGGCTCTCGCACGAGCCCCGTCCCGACGAGCGGCAGGCGGCGCCCACCGGGCCGCGCCCGCAGCCGGGCTTCGGCCTGCGCGGCCCGCGGCGCAGTCCGCACGTGCTCACCGCCGAGTCGCTCGCGTCGTTGACGCTGCCGGTCGCCGAGGACGGCGTCATCGTCGGCATCGACCCGCAGAACCGCCCCGCGGTGCTGAGCCTGCTGCGTCCCGGCCCGCTCGAAGTGGTGCTGGTGGGCAGCATGTGGCTGGCGCAGGTGCTGGCGCTGCGTACGGTCGCCACCGGCGCGCGGGTCGCCGTCGAGACCGCGCGGCCGCCGGCCTGGGCGCAGATGGCGCAGGCCGCGGGCGGCGGGCAGCAGTGCGTCTCGGTGCACGACGTACGGCAGATCGCGCCGCAGGGGCCGTCGGTGTCCAGCCCGGTCCTGGTCGTACGGGACATGGGCGCGCGCCCGCCGCGCAACCAGCTGGCGCCGAGCCCCTGGCAGACCACGCTGACCGTACTGCCCTTCCTGGGGCCGCGGTCGCCGCAGATGATGTCCCGCGCCGACCTGGTGTGCCTCCAGCGGCTGTCGCCGGAGGAGGCCGAGGTGGTGACGCGCACCATGCGGCTGCCCGCGCAGATAGGACAGGTGCTGCCGACGCTCAGCGACAACGCGATGCTCTGGTGCACGCGCGACAGCCACGAGTTCGTGATGACGCAGCCCACCGACGCGGAGACGCAGCTGCTCGGCCAGCCGCGCCGGATGGACTGACGCCCCGGCGGGGGCACTCACACGTACGGCGCGGGCGTCCGCGGGCCCCTCATGGGGTGGCCGCGGGCCCGCGCCCTCGTGTTGGCGTACCTGCCCACGCCCCCGTGACCGAGCCGGCCGGACCTGCGGCGGACGGCGCGCCGACGGGTGTGACCGGTGGTGCGCCGGGGGTTGCCAAGACGAGATGACATCGACTGCCGTTCGAGGCCGACTGTTGATTAGGCTGTATTGGAGAGCCGCAGGGGCACACCGACGGCTGCCGATACGGGGATGGAGACAGTTAGTGTTGGCGCTACCCGGGGTGGTGTGGTCCGACGTCCGCTACATCCGATTGATCCGCCTGTATCCGGTCCTGCCGTTCAGGTGCGTTTCAGTACACCAGGAGGCACAGTGAGGGAGCAGGAGGCTTTCCGTCCGGACGGGAACGATCCTGACGACGACCAGTCCGAGTTCGATCTGACGGGTGAATTCAAGATCGATTTTGCGGCTCCGGCCTGGTACGCCAGCAATGACACCAGCGGCGGCGCCTCCACGGCGCCCGCCGCTTCGACACCTCCCGCCGCCACGCCTTCCACGCCGCCCACCGGCGCGCCGCTGACCGGGCCGTCGCAGGCGGGGCCCGCCCAGAGCGCCCCGCAGCAGCCCCAGCAGGGCGCGTCGATGCTGCCTGCCGCGCCGCCCGGGTTCCCGACGCTGCGGCCCGACGCCGACGCCGCCCCGGCGCCCGCGCCCACCACGCCGCCGGTCGCACCCGCGCCCGTCGCGCCCGCGCCCGCGCCCGCGCCGACGGCTCCCGTGACTCCCCCGGCGCCGCCAGCGCCCGTGGCCGAAGCGGCGCCGGAGGCACCCGCCGAGTCCCCGGAGCCCGCGGAGGCGCCGTCGTCCGAGGCGCCCTCCTCCGGGAACGTACGGTCCGGCAGCGGCATCGACCCGTCGGCGTCGCTGTGGGACGACGACCCGGAACCCGAGCCGGAGCCCGAACCGGCCCCCGCGCCCGCTCCGGTGGAGACCGCCCCGGCCGAGGAAGCACCGGCCGCCGACGAGCCGCAGGCGGACGCCGCGGCGCAGTCGGGCGTCCCCGCCGAAGCCGAAGCGCCCGCTCCGGAGTTCACGCCTCAGCCGGCTCCGGAGGCCGAGGCACCGGTCGCCGCGCAGCAGGCACCCGTACAGCAGGTGCCCGCACAGCAGCCCCCTGTACAGCAGCAGCCCGCACCTGACGCGCAGCAGCCGGAGCCCCAGTCCCAGCCTCAGCAGGCCCCGCAGCCGCAGCAGGTTCCCCAGCAGCAGGCGCCCCAGCAGGGTGCGCCTTGGGGTGCTGCCGCCGGGCAGCAGGCAGGTGCGCCTGCGAATCTGCCGCCGCTGCCTCCGGAGTACCAGCCTGCGGACCCGCATGCGGCTCAGGCTCAGCAGCAGCCGTACCAGCAGCAGGCTCCGCAGACCCAGCAGCAGGGGTATGCGCAAGCACAGCCCCAGCAGCAACAACAGCAGTACCCCGGCTACCCCCAGCAGCAGGCACAGCAGCCGCAGGCCCAACAGCCCCAGCCGCCACAGCAGCAGACACCGGTACAGGCCCAGCAGCAGCCCGCGTACGGCTACCCGCAGCCCGCGTACGGGTATCCGCAGCCCCAGCAGGCCGCCCCGGCGCCGCAGCAGACCGACCTCAACTCCGCTGCCGCGCAAGGCGGTTATGGCTACCCGCAACAGGCCCAGCCTCAGCAGCAGACGCCGCAGCAGGCACCCCCGCAGGCCCAGCAGCAGCCCGCGTACGGCTATCCGCAGCAGCAGGGTGGATACGGCTACCCGCAGGCCGCCCAGGGCTACCCGCAACAGGGCGCGCCCGCTCAGCAGCAGTACCCCGGCTACCCGCAGCAGCAGGCACAGCAGCCGCAGGCCCAACAGCCCCAGCCGCCGCAGCAGCAGACACCGCATCAGGCCCAGCCCCAGCAGGCCCAAGCCCAGGTCCCACAACAACAGCAACCGCAGCAGCCGCAGCCTCAGCAGCAGCCGCAAACCCCCACCCCCGTCCAGGGAACCGACCCCAACGCCGCTGCCAACTACGCCCAGTACTCACCGCCGGGCCAGCAGCAGCCGCAGCAGCGGGCCGCCCCCGGCGCGCCCCTGGGCTACAGCGCCGCCGTCGAGCTGACCTCGGACCGGCTGCTGCGCAACCAGCCCAAGAAGAAGTCGAGCGCCAAGGCGCAGCCCTCGCGCTTCAAGCTGGGTGCGAAGAAGGAGGAGCAGGAGCGCCAGCGCAAGCTGGAGCTGATCCGTACGCCGGTGCTCTCCTGCTACCGGATCGCGGTCATCAGCCTCAAGGGCGGCGTCGGCAAGACCACGACGACGACCTCGCTGGGCGCCACGCTCGCCGCCGAGCGCCAGGACAAGATCCTGGCCATCGACGCGAACCCGGACGCCGGCACGCTCGGCCGCCGGGTCCGCCGGGAGACCGGCGCGACCATCCGTGACCTGGTGCAGGCGATCCCGCAGCTGCACAGCTACATGGACATCCGCCGGTTCACCTCGCAGGCGCCGTCCGGCCTGGAGATCCTGGCCAACGACGTGGACCCGGCCGTCTCGACGACGTTCAACGACGACGACTACCGGCGGGCGATCGACGTCCTCGGCAAGCAGTACCCGATCATCCTCACCGACTCGGGCACGGGCCTGCTCTACAGCGCGATGCGCGGGGTGCTGGACCTCGCCGACCAGCTGATCATCATCTCCACGCCGTCGGTGGACGGCGCGAGCAGCGCCAGCACCACGCTGGACTGGCTGTCCGCGCACGGCTACGCCGACCTGGTCCAGCGCGGCATCACGGTGATCTCCGGGGTCCGCGAGACCGGCAAGATGATCAAGATCGACGACATCGTGTCGCACTTCGAGACCCGGTGCCGCGGTGTGGTCGTGGTCCCCTTCGACGAGCACCTGGCCGCCGGTGCCGAGGTCGATCTGGACATGATGCGCCCGAAGACCCGCGAGGCGTACTTCAACCTGGCCGCGCTGGTCGCCGAGGACTTCTCCCGGGCCCAGCAGGCGCAGGGCGTATGGAACGACCCCGCTGCCCAGCAGCAGATGCCGGGCGACCCGAACGCCCAGCAGTACGGGCAGCAGTACGGCCAGCAGGGTTACGCGCAGCCGGGCCAGGAGGCGCAGGGCCAGCCGCCCGCCGGGTACCCGCCGCAGCAGGGCGGGTGGACACAGCAGCCCCAGCACCCCCAGCAGCCGCAGGCCCAGCAGCCGCCGGCCGGCTGGCAGCAGCCGCCCCCGGACGCGCCGCAGATGCCCGGCCAGCCCGGTCTCCAGCCGGGCTGGACGCAGCAGCCTCCGCCGCAGTAGCAGCGGCTGCCGCCGGGCTCCGGACGTCCGGGGCCCGGCGGCGCACACGACGAGGCCCGGCACTCCCCCGAGTGCCGGGCCTCTTCCCGTATGTCGTGGCGCCCGCTGACGGACGCCACCGCCTGCCGTCCGTCAGCCCCCGGCCGAGGCGATCAGCTCGCGCGCTTCCTTCACGTCCACCGCCATCCGCTCCAGCAGCCCGTCGAGCGTCTCGAACTTCTCCTGGCCGCGGATGTACGCGGTGAAGTCGACCGCGACGTGCAGGCCGTACAGGTCCAGCCCGACGCGGTCGATGGCGTACGCCTCGACGGTCCGGGCGGTGCCGTCGAACTGCGGGTTGGTGCCCACCGAGATGGCGGCGGGCATCTTCTCGCCGGCCGCGTGCAGATAGCCCGCGTACACGCCGTCCGCGGGGATCGCGGTGTGCGGCAGGGTCTCCACGTTCGCCGTCGGGTAGCCCAGCTCCCGGCCGCGCTGGGCGCCGCGTACCACCACGCCCTCGACGCGGTGCGGCCGTCCCAGGACCTCCGCCGCGCCCGCGACGTCGCCCTCGGCGACCAGCCGGCGGGTCAGGGTCGAGGAGAACGGCTCGCCGCCGCCCGCCGTGCCCCGCTCGAACAGGTCCACCACCTCGACCTCGTAGTCATAGGTGCCGCCCAGCTCGGCGAGGGTGTCCACGGTGCCCGCGGCCTTGTGCCCGAAGCGGAAGTTCGGCCCCTCGACGACCAGCTTCGCGTGCAGCTTGTCGACCAGGACCTTGACCACGAAGTCGGCCGGGGCCAGCTTCGAGAACTCCTTGGTGAACGGCAGGATCAGCACGGCGTCCACACCGAGGCCCGCCATCAGCTCCGCGCGCCGCTCGTGCGGGGCCAGCAGCGGCGGGTGGGTGCCCGGCCGCACCACCTCGCTGGGGTGCGGGTCGAAGGTGACCACCACGGCCGGCACGCCCAGTTCCCGGGCGCGCGCCACCGTCTTGCCGATGATCAGCTGGTGCCCGCGGTGCACTCCGTCGTAGGAGCCGATGGTGACGACGCTGCGTCCCCAGCCCTCGGGGATGTCCTCCAAGCCACGCCAGCGCTGCACTGTGCCCGCTCCTCGCCAGAACTCTCGTCCGTCACTGCGCCGGAAGAACCCGGTCGGATCCGGGCACCCTCGGCCTTACGCAGGTCTAAGACTGCCATGCCGCGTGCACCGGTTCGCGGGAAGGGTCGCCTCGCTTCTGTGGAGTGCGGCACCCGGCGGCGCCCGGCCGGCCGCCGCGGCCCGCGTTTCACCCGTGCGCCGGAGCGCGGGGCCACCGCCCGCGCCCTGGCGGGTCCCCGCCCGGGGTGGTACGGCGACGGGCGGCGCCATGTGCACGGCACCGCCCGTCGTACTGCCCCGGGCCCGTAACGGCCCGTCCCGGGTCCCCCTTACGGCGCGAAGACCGCCAGGCTCTTCGCCCGGCCGCCCTGGTTCTCCAGCAGCGCCAGGAACGTCCCGTCCGGCGCGAACGCCGCGGCGGGCCGGCCGGCCGCCCCGTCGAACCGCGGCATCGGGATGCGCACCCCGTTGGTCAGCAGCCGTGCCTGGTCCACCGTGACGTCCCAGCGCGGGAAGGCCGCGGCCGCCGCCTCGCCGATCGGCATGACCGGCAGCCCGCCGCCCGTCTCGTCGTCCACGGACTCCTGGAGCTGCTCCAGGGTGCGGGCCCGGTCGAGCTTGTACGGGCCGACCCGGGTGCGCCGCAGCGCGGTCAGGTGGCCGCCGACGCCGAGCGCCTCCCCCAGGTCGCGGGCGAGCGCCCGGATGTACGTACCGGAGGAGCACTCCACCGAGACCAGCAGGTCGGTGACGGGGGTGCCGTCCTCGGCCTCGGTCTCCTCGGCGGAGTAGACGACGAACGAGGAGACCGTCACCGGCCGGGCCGGTATCTCCACGTCCTCGCCCTTGCGGACCCGCGCGTAGGACCGCTTCCCGTCGATCTTGATGGCGCTGACCTTGGACGGGACCTGCATGATCTCGCCGGTCAGCGTGGCCACGCCCGCGTCGATCGCCGCCCGGTCCAGACCGTGCGCGGCCGTGGACGCGGTGATCTCGCCCTCGGCGTCGTCGGTGACCGAGGTCTGGCCCAGGCGGACGGTGCCGACGTACTCCTTCTCGGTCAGCGCGAGGTGTCCGAGCAGCTTCGTGGCGCGCTCGATGCCCAGGACGAGCACGCCGGTCGCCATCGGGTCGAGCGTGCCGGCGTGCCCGACGCGGCGGGTGCGGGCCATGCCCCGCATCTTGGCCACCACGTCGTGCGAGGTGAAGCCGGCCGGCTTGTCGACGATGACCAGGCCGTCCGGCGCCCCCTGCTTGGCGCGGGTGCGCTCCACGCGCCGCGCGCCGGTGTTCTCCCGCTTCATTACGCCGTGGTGTCCTCGTCCTCGTCGCCCGGCTTGCGGTACGGGTCCGCCTCGCCCGCGTACGTGGCGCCCGAGGACGCCTCGCGCACCTTGGCGTCCGAGGCCCGTGCCTTGTCGAGCAGGTCCTCGATCGTCTTGGCGTTCTCCGGCAGCGCGTCCGCGACGAACGTGAGGGTCGGCGTGAACTTCACGCCCGCCGCCCGGCCGACCTCGGAGCGCAGGATGCCCTTGGCGCTCTCCAGCCCGGCCGCCGCGCTGGCCCGGTCCTCGTCGTCGCCGTAGACCGTGTAGAAGACCGTCGCCTCCCGCAGGTCGCCGGTGACCCGGGTGTCCGTGATGGTCACGTGCGAGCCCAGCCGCGGGTCCTTGATGCCGCGCTGCAGCTTCTGGGCGACCACCTCCCGGATGAGGTCCGCCAGCTTCTTCGCCCGCGCATTGTCGGCCACTGGTCCGTCTCCTTCTGTGTCTTTCACCATGGTGCTCGTGGCGCCGACGACCCGCTCAGTCGTCATCGTCGCCGTGGAGCCGCCGGCGTACCGACAGCAGCTCCACTTCGGGCCGTGCGGCGACCATGCGCTCGCAGCGGTCCAGTACGTCTGTGAGGTGCCCCGGGTCCCCGGACACCACCGCCAGCCCGATCCGGGCCCGGCGGTAGAGGTCCTGTTCCCCGACCTCCGCCACGCTGACCGCGTACTTGCGGTGCAGTTCGGCGACGATCGGGCGGACGACGGAGCGCTTCTCCTTCAGCGACCGTACGTCGCCGAGGAGGAGGTCGAAGGACAGCGTCCCTACGTACATGCGGTGCGGGTAAGGCCACCCGTGGGGCACTAGATGCCAGATGTACGAGCCATCCGAACCGTACACGCAACGGCCGGGGCCGATCGACGGAAATATCCGCCGACCGGCCCCGGATCCGCCCGCCACCCGGCCCACCCGTGGGGCGGACCGGGTTACGCGGGCGGTACTGCCTGCGATCAGCCGCGCGGCTTCTCGCGCATCTCGTACGTCGCGATGACGTCGTCGACCTTGATGTCGTTGAAGTTGCCGAGGTTGATACCGCCCTCGAAGCCTTCGCGGATCTCGGTGACGTCGTCCTTGAAGCGGCGCAGACCCTCGATGTTGAGGTTCTCCGCGATGACCTTGCCGTCGCGGACCAGGCGGGCCTTGGTGTTCCGCTTGACCTCGCCGGAGCGGATGATGACACCCGCGATGTTGCCCAGCTTGGACGACTTGAAGACCTCGCGGATCTCCGCCGTACCGAGCTCGACCTCTTCGTACTCCGGCTTGAGCATGCCCTTGAGGGCCGCCTCGATCTCCTCGATCGCCTGGTAGATGACCGAGTAGTAGCGCACGTCCACGCCCTCGCGCTCGGCCATCTGCGTCGCGCGGCCTTCGGCGCGGACGTTGAAGCCGATCACGATCGCGTCGGAGCCGGACGCCAGGTTGATGTCGGACTCCGTGACCGCACCGACGCCGCGGTGCAGGACCCGGATGTCGACCTCCTCGCCGACGTCGAGCTGGAGCAGCGAGGACTCCAGGGCCTCGACCGAACCGGACGCGTCGCCCTTGATGATGAGGTTGAGCTGCTGGACCTCGCCGGCCTTGAGCACCTTGTCCAGGTCCTCCAGCGACACCCGGCGGGTGCGCTTGGCGAACGCGGCGTTGCGCTCACGGGCGGCGCGCTTCTCGGCGATCTGGCGGGCCGTGCGGTCCTCGTCGACGACCAGGAAGTTGTCGCCGGCGCCCGGGACGTTGGTCAGACCCAGGACCAGGACGGGGGTCGACGGACCCGCTTCCTCGACGTTGTTGCCCTTGTCGTCGAGCATCGCCCGGACGCGGCCGTACGCGTCGCCGGCCACCATCGTGTCACCGACGCGCAGCGTGCCGCGCTGGACCAGGACGGTCGCCACGGCGCCGCGGCCGCGGTCGAGGTGGGCCTCGATCGCGATGCCCTGGGCGTCCTGCTCCGGGTTGGCGCGCAGGTCGAGCGCCGCGTCCGCGGTCAGGACCACGGCCTCCAGCAGCTGGTCGATGTTCTGGCCCTGGCGGGCGGAGATGTCGACGAACATCGTGTCGCCGCCGTACTCCTCGGCCACCAGGCCGTACTCGGTCAGCTGGCCGCGCACCTTGGTCGGGTCCGCGCCCTCGACGTCGATCTTGTTGACCGCGACCACGATCGGCACGTCGGCCGCCTTGGCGTGGTTCAGGGCCTCGATCGTCTGCGGCATCACACCGTCGTTGGCCGCCACCACGAGGATCGCGATGTCGGTCGACTTGGCACCGCGGGCACGCATGGCGGTGAACGCCTCGTGACCCGGGGTGTCGATGAAGGTGATGCGCCGCTCTTCGTCGTTGACCTCGGTCGCGACCTGGTAGGCACCGATGTGCTGGGTGATGCCGCCGGCCTCGCCCGCGATGACGTTCGTCTTGCGGATCGCGTCGAGCAGCCGGGTCTTGCCGTGGTCGACGTGACCCATGACGGTCACCACCGGCGGACGGGAGACGAGCATCTCCTCGCCGCCCTCGTTCTCGCCGAACTCGATGTCGAAGGACTCCAGCAGCTCGCGGTCCTCCTCCTCCGGGCTGACGATCTCGACGACGTAGTTCATCTCCTCGCCGAGGAGCGTGAGCGTCTCGTCGGAGACGGACTGCGTCGCGGTGACCATCTCACCCAGGTTCAGCATGACCTGGACGAGCGACGCCGGGTTGGCGTTGATCTTCTCGGCGAAGTCGGTCAGCGAGGCACCGCGCGACAGGCGGACCGTCGCACCGTTGCCGCGGGGCAGCATGACGCCGCCCACCGACGGGGCCTGCATGGCCTCGTACTCCTGACGGCGCTGCCGCTTCGACTTGCGGCCGCGGCGCGCGGGACCGCCGGGACGGCCGAAGGCACCCTGCGTGCCGCCACGGCCACCGGGACCACCCGGACGGCCGCCGAAGCCGGGACGACCGCCGAAGCCGCCGCCACCGCCACCGGGACCGCCGCCACCGGGACGGCCGCCGAAGCCGCCGCCACCGCCCGGTCGGCCACCGCCGCCGGGACGGCCGGCGAAGCCGCCGCCACCCGGGCGACCGCCGCCGCCGGGACGGCCGGCACCGCCGGGACGACCGCCGCCGGGGCCCGGACGCGGGCCGGCGGCCGGGCTCTTCGGCATCATGCCCGGGTTGGGCCGGTTACCGCCGCCGGGACGCGGGCCGCCCTGGCCGGCGCCCTGCGGACGGGGCATGCCGCCCGGGGTCGGACGGGCGCCGCCGGGAGCCTGCGGACGGGGACCGCCCTGGCCACCCTGGCCGCCCTGCGGACGGGGGCCGCCGGGGGCACCCTGGCCGCCGGGGCGCGGCGCGCCGCCGGGACGGGGGGCCTGCGGGCGGGCCATGCCGGTCGAGCCGCCGGAGGTGAAGGGGTTGTTGCCCGGACGCGGGCCGGACGGACGGTTGCCGCCGGGACGCGGGCCGGGACGCTCGGCGCCGGGGCGCGGCGCGTTGCCACGGCCCTGGCCGCCCTGGCCGCCCTGCGGACGGGCCGGACGCGGGCCGGGGGTGCCGGGCTTCGGGGCCGGCGCCGACGGCGGGGCCTGGAACTCGGGCTGCGCGGGCGCGGCCGGCGCAGGCTTGGGCGCCGGGGCCTTGGGGCCCGGCGTGGGACGCGGACCCGGGGTCGGGGCCGGCTTCGAGGACTCGGCGGGAGCCGCCGGGGCCTGGGACTTGGGCGCCTCGGGGGCGGCCGGCGCCGGGGCCGCGGGGCCCGGCTTGGGGGCGCCACCCGGCTTCGGGGCGGCGGGACGTGCGGCCTGCGCCGGGGACGGCGCGGGCTTTGCGGGCGCGCTCTTGCGCGGCGCCGCGGGCTTGCCGGCGGCACGGCCGTTGCCGTTGCCCGCCTGGAAAGCGTCGGTCAGCTTACGAACAACCGGCGCCTCGATCGTCGAGGACGCCGAACGGACGAATTCACCAAGTTCTTGGAGCTTGGCCATGACGACCTTGCTCTCCACTCCGAACTCCTTGGCGAGTTCGTATACCCGGACCTTAGCCACTTCGCTCCTTCTAGGTCCGGGTGTCCACCGGACCGTCGCTACTTCATGGGCGTACTCATCGCGTACTCATCGAGTGCTCATCGCAATCTCGACCTACTTCCGACTCGCGAGGTACCTGACCGCACGGTTTTCCGTGCGCTGTGCTTTCTTACGGTGTTGCCTGATCAACCGGTGCGGCTTGATCAACATGCGCCCGTTCGACGAAGCGGCGCAAGGCCGTCGCATCGAACGGTCCCCGGCCCCGGAAGGCCCGGGGGAAGACCCGGCGGCGGACCGCCAGGTCGAGACAGACCCGTGTCGGGTGCACATAAGCACCCCGGCCGGGCAGCGTACCGCGAGGATCGGGGACGCACTCGCCCTCGATCGCCACGATGCGCAGCAGATCGCCCTTGGCCGCTCGCTCCCGGCACCCCACACAGGTGCGCTCAGGGCATGCGCGGGCATGCGTCCGGCCAGACACTGCTTAAGTCTACCTCCCCGTGACGGACTCACCCCTACGGGGTAATGCCCGAACGGTCGCTCAAAATTCCGGTGGGCCGCCACCGATTTTCGGCTGCGGCCGCACCCTGACGTGCTCCGGACCGCCGGCGGGCGCGGGTGGTGCCCCGCGCCCGCCGGCAGTTCGGGATCAGCCCTGGTCGCCACCCTGGTCGGTGTCCGGGCGGATGTCGATCCGCCAGCCGGTGAGCCGCGCGGCGAGGCGGGCGTTCTGCCCTTCCTTGCCGATGGCCAGCGACAGCTGGTAATCGGGGACGGTCACCCGGGCGGAGCGCGCCGCCAGGTCGACCACCTCGACCTTGCTGACCCGGGCGGGCGACAGGGCGTGCGCCACCAGCTCGGCCGGGTCGTCCGACCAGTCGACGATGTCGATCTTCTCGCCGTGCAGCTCGGCCATGACCGCGCGCACCCGGCCGCCCATCGGGCCGATGCAGGCGCCCTTGGCGTTCAGCCCGGAGCGGGTGGACCGTACGGCGATCTTGGTGCGGTGACCCGCCTCACGGGCGATGGCCGCGATCTCCACCGAACCGTCGGCGATCTCCGGCACCTCCATGGCGAAGAGCTTCTTCACCAGATTGGGGTGGGTGCGCGAGAGCGTCACGGACGGGCCGCGCACGCCCTTGACGACCCGGACCACGTACGAGCGCAGCCGCGTGCCGTGCGCGTACTCCTCGCCGGGGACCTGCTCCTGCACCGGCAGGATGGCCTCCAGCTTGCCGATGTCGACCAGGACGTTCTTGGGGTCCCGGCCCTGCTGGACGACGCCCATGACGACGTCGCCCTCCCGTCCGGCGTACTCGCCGAAGGTGATCTCCTCCTCGGCGTCCCGCAGCCGCTGCAGGATGACCTGCTTGGCGGTGGTCGCCGCGATCCGGCCGAAACCCGACGGGGTGTCGTCGAACTCGCGGGGCTCGGCGCCCTCTTCGAGGTCGGCCGGGTCCTCCTTGGCCCACACCGTCACATGGCCGGTGTCGCGGTTCAGCTCCACCCGTGCGTGGCGGCGGCTTCCCTCGGTGCGGTGGTACGCGATGAGGAGGGCCGACTCGATCGCGGCGACCAGCAGGTCGAACGAGATCTCCTTCTCCCGTACCAGACCCCGCAGGGCACTCATGTCGATGTCCACGGCTACGCCTCCTCCTGGCTCTCGTCGTGCTGCTCGGCGCGGTCGTCGCGCCCCTTGTCCTGCTTGCGGTTGAACTCGATCTCCACGCGCGCCTTGGCGATCTCGGCGAAGGCGACCCGGCGGGCGGTGGGCTTGCGGCCCTTGACGCCCGGGACCTCCAGGTCCAGGCCCTCGTCGTCCACGGCGATGATGCGTGCCACCAGCTCGCCGCCCTCGTGGAGTTGAGCCTTGACGAGGCGGCCGACGGCGCGGCGGTAGTGCCGCGGCTCGGTCAGCGGGCGGTCGGCTCCGGGGGAGGTGACCTCCAGCGTGTACGGGGCGCCGCCCATGGCGTCGGTGTCGTCCAGGACCTGCGACGCCTCGCGGCTGAGCTCGGCGCACTCGTCGAGCTGCACGCCGTCGTCGGAGTCGACCACGATCCTCAGCACACGCCGCTTTCCGGCCGGGGTCACCTCGATCTCTTCCAGATCCAGGTCTCGCGCGGCGACCAGCGGTTCAAGCAGTCCGCGCAGCCTCTCGCTCTGGGTGGTGCTCATCCGGGTGACTCCTCGGCCGCGTGTGCTGTTGTGGGAAGGTCGCGTGTCGGGTCAAAGCCTAGCTGTTCCGGCGGGGTACTGACGATTCGGTGGCGGAGCACGGATACCCTCGCCTGCGGTGATCACTACGGCCGCGCCCACCGAAGACCCCGGGAAGTCACACGTGCACAACGTCGCGCTCACGCGCAGGAGGACCTTGCTGGCCGGCTCCGTGCTCGGCGGCGCCGCACTGCTGCTCACCGGCTGCTCGGAGGATTCCGGGCCCGGCGGGGGCGGGCAGGACGCGGACGCGGCGGCCGCCGCCCGGCTGCGCGGGCAGGCCGCGCGGGACAGCGCCGCGCTGCTCGCGCACTACGACGCGACGCTCGCCGCACACCCCGGGCTGGGCGAGCGGCTGCGGCCGCTGCGCGCCGAAGTGGCCCGCCACGCCGCGGCGTTCGGCGGGGCTGCCCCCGCGCCGTCCGCGTCGGCCACCGCGTCCACGGCGCCCCGTACGGGCGCGTCCGGCACGCCGTCCGCCCCGGCCTCGGCCTCCGCGCCCGCCGTGCCGCCGGACGGGAAGCAGGCGCGCGCGGACCTCGCCGCGGCGGAGCGGCGTACCGCCGACGCCCGGGCCGCGGCCCTGGTGAGCGCGCCGCCGGAGCTGGCCAGGCTGCTGGCGTCGGTGGCGGCGGCGGGCGCGGCGCACGCGTACCTGCTCACGGAGGACGGCGCGTGAGGCGCGCCACGGCGGCGGTGGCACTCATCACGGGCGACAGGCCGGGCCCGGGCCCGGCCGCGGAAGGGGTACGGCGATGCTGACATCCAGGGCGGCGGGCGCGGCGGCGACGGCCGACGGCGCGCGCGGTGCCGAGCTGAAGGCGCTCCAGGCGGCGCTGGCGGCCGAGCACGCCGCCGTCTACGGCTACGGCGTGGTCGGCGGCCGGATCGGCGCCGACCGGCGCGAGGAAGCGCGGGAGGGGTACGACGCGCACCGCGCGCGCCGGGACGCGCTCCGGCGCGGCGTACGTGACCTGGGCGGCACGCCGCAGGCCGCCGCGGCCGCGTACGAGCTGCCCTTCCCGGTGCCGGACGCGGCGGCCGCCGTGCGGCTGGCGGCGGAGTTGGAGGACCGGGTGGCGGCCGTGTACGCCGATCTCGTACGGGCCGGCGGCGCGTCGCGGCGCCGCGACGCGGCCGGGGCGCTGCGGGAGGCCGCGGTGCGGGCGGTGCGCTGGCGCGGCAGCGGCGTAGCCTTCCCTGGGCTCGCCGAGCGGGCCCAGGGCACCGGCGCCCCGTCCGGCGCCGCCGCGGCCGGGCACTGACGCACCGCCCGCGCCCGGGACCCGCCGTCGGATTCCCGCCGTTCGGGCGAACGGACGGCAGACCCCGGGCCCACCGCGTCCAGCACTCCACCGAAAGGGACAGCACAGGCATGGCTACGGCACCCATCGAACCGCCGCAACGGCTGGTGAGCGCGCTCGGCGGCGATCCGGACGGCCCGGCCGGTGCCTGGCTCGACGCGCTGCCCGGCCTCGTACAGCAGCGGCTGGACGCCTGGGAGCTGACGCTGGAGCGGGTGCACGAGCCGGGCGGGCGCAGCAGCCTGCTCGCGTACGTACGGCAGGCCGACGGCACCCCTGCCGCGCTGAAACTCCCCGCGCCCGGCCACGCGCCGGCGCACGAGGGCGCGGCGCTGGAGCAGTGGGACGGCTGGGGCGCGGCCCGGCTGCTGCGCGCCGACGCGGACAGCGGTGCGCTGCTCCTGGAGCGGCTGCGGGGCACGGTGACCCTGCGCTCGCTCCCGGAGGCGAAGGCGCTGCTGGAGGCGGCGGGCACGGTACGGCGGCTGTGGGTGGCGCCGGCCGGGGACCGTCCCTTCGCGACGCTGGCGGGCCGTACGGAGGAGGCCGTCGAGGAGCTGCGGGCTCGCGCGGCGACGACGCCGGCCGCGGGGCCGCTGCTGGACGAGTGCCTGGAGCTGCGCCGGGCGCTGCCCGCCGACGCGCCCGAGGAGGTGCTGCTGCACGGCGCGTTCCGGCAGGGCAAGGTGCTGGCCGGGGGGCGGGCGCCGTGGCTGGCGGTGGGCCCGTCGCCGGTGGTCGGCGAGCGGGCGTACGACCTGGCCTGGCTGGTGCTGGACCGCTTCGAGGACCTGGCGGCCGGTTCGGGGGCCGCGTCGGCGGCCCGCCGCCGGGTGGCCAAGCTGGCGGACTCCCTGGACGTGGACCGGGACCGGCTGCGCAGTTGGACGCTGTACCGCGCGGTGGACGCGGGGGTGCGCGAGCTGACGACGCCGGGCGGGGACGAGCAGCGCGGTGAGCTGCTGCTGGAGTTCGCCACCTGGCTTTAGAGGCGGCGGCTCCAGAGGCGGACGGCTTCGGGTGGACGGCTCCAGGCGGACGGCTTCGGAAGCGGGCAGACGGCCGGGGGGCCGGGCAGGACCGGTTTCCCGGCCTGCCCGGCCCCCGGCCGCTTCGTGTCCGTCAGGCGCTGAGCCGGGCCACGGCCTCCTCGACCGTCAGCTCCTCGCGCTCGCCCGTACGGCGGTCCTTCAGCTCGACGACGCCCTCGGCCGCGCGGCGGCCCGCGACCAGGATCGTCGGGACGCCCAGCAGCTCGGCGTCGGTGAACTTCACGCCCGGCGAGACACCGGCCCGGTCGTCCACCAGGACGCGCAGCCCCGCGGCGCCCAGCTTGTCGCCGACCTCCAGGGCCAGCTCGGTCTGCTTGGCCTTGCCCGCGGCGACCACGTGCACGTCGGCCGGGGCCACCTCGCGCGGCCAGCACAGGCCGGACTCGTCGCAGGTCTGCTCGGCGAGGGCGGCGACGGCGCGGGAGACGCCGATGCCGTACGAGCCCATCGTGACCCGCACCGGCTTGCCGTTCTGGCCGAGCACGTCCAGCTCGAAGGCGTCCGCGTACTTGCGGCCCAGCTGGAAGATGTGGCCGATTTCGATCGCCCGGTCGATGCGCAGGCCGGCGCCGCACTCGGGGCAGGGGTCGCCCGGCTCGACCACCACGACGTCCAGGTACTCGTCGACCTCGAAGTCGCGGCCCGCGACGACGTTGCGGGTGTGCTTGCCGTCCTTGTTGGCGCCGGTCACCCAGGCGGTGCCGGGGGCGACCCGCGGGTCGGCGAGGTACTTGAAGGACTTGCCGGCCAGGCCCTGCGGGCCGACGTAGCCGCGGACCAGGTCCGGGCGGTCGGTGAAGTCCTCGGCGGTGACCAGCTCGACCGTGGCCGGGGCCAGGTGCTCGCCCAGCTTGCCGAGGTCCACCTCGCGGTCGCCCGGGACGCCCACCGCGACGATCTCGCCGTCCACCTTGACGAGGAGGTTCTTGAGAGTGGCGGAGGCCGGGATGCCCAGGTGCTCGGCGAGCGTCTCGATGGTCGGGGTGTCGGGGGTGTCCAGCTCCTCCATCGGGCCGACGCCGGCGGCGTCCGAGGGCTCGACCTTGACCGTGACGGCCTCCGTGTTGGCCGCGTAGTCGCAGGCCGGGCAGTCCACGAAGGTGTCCTCGCCGGCCGCGGCGGGGGCCAGGAACTCCTCGGAGGCCGAGCCGCCCATGGCGCCGGAGACGGCGGAGACGATGCGGTAGTCCAGGCCGAGGCGCCGGAAGATCTTCTGGTACGCCTCGCGGTGCAGGCGGTACGACTCCGCCAGGCCCTCGTCGCTGGTGTCGAAGCTGTACGAGTCCTTCATCTGGAACTCGCGGCCGCGCAGCACGCCGGAGCGGGGGCGCGCCTCGTCCCGGTACTTGGTCTGGATCTGGTACAGCATCACCGGCAGGTCCTTGTAGGACGTGCACTGGTCCTTCACGGTGAGGGTGAAGATCTCCTCGTGGGTGGGCCCGAGCAGGTACTCGGCGCCCTTGCGGTCCTTGAGGCGGAACAGCAGGTCGCCGTACTCCTCCCAGCGCTGGGAGGTCTCGTAGGGCTCCTTGGGCAGCAGCGCCGGGAGCAGGACCTCCTGGGCGCCGATGGCGTCCATCTCCTCGCGCACGATCCGCGAGACGTTCTCCAGCACCTTCTTGCCCAGCGGCAGCCAGGTCCAGATGCCGGCGGCGGTGCGGCGGACGTAGCCGGCGCGCACGAGCAGCTTGTGGCTGGCGGTCTCGGCGTCGGCCGGGTCGTCGCGCAGCGTCTTGATCATCAATCGGGACATGCGCTGGACCTGGGCCATGGTGATTCTCCTGCGTAAGAAAGGTGACTGCCGCGAGGTTATCCGGAGGGGCACGCCCCACGGAAATGGGATGGGCGCCCGCGCCCGGCCGCGGCGCCGCGCGGCGCGCTCCTCAGCGCTTGAGCGGCAGCGGCGCGCCCATGACCGCGTACGGGAGCGGGGCGCTCGGGAACAGGACGCGGCGGGCCAGGTCCTGGTAGCCGAGGGCGCGGTAGAGGCCGCGGGCCGGGCTGTCGGTGTCGATGGCGGACAGGATGCTGCGCGGTTCGACGGCCTCGTCCGTGATGCGGGTGATCAGTTGGCGGCCGATGCGCCGGTTCTGGAAGGCGGGCAGCACATGCAGCTCGGTGATCACGAAGGAGTCGTCGAGCCAGTGGTCCAGGCCGCGGGCGCG
The DNA here is from genome assembly GCF_008634025.1 of Streptomyces albofaciens JCM 4342. Lineage (NCBI taxonomy): Bacteria > Bacillati > Actinomycetota > Actinomycetes > Kitasatosporales > Streptomycetaceae > Streptomyces > Streptomyces albofaciens. The sequence continues at coordinate 2,561,936 of NZ_PDCM01000002.1, forward strand.
CAGATACGGCTCGACGACCGTGGACCACCAGTGCGTGCGGCTGTTGGGCATGCCGTAGACGAAGCCGACCAGCCGTCCGCCGGGCGTGGTGGCGCCGAGGGCGCGGGCGCCGGGGCTGGTCAGATGGCGCAGGACGATGTGGCGGCGGACGCCGATCTCGTCGTCGGTGAGCCCGAAGGCGAGCGCCTGCACGGCGAGGGCGTCGTCCACGCGGACAGCGAGATCCAGGGGGCCGACCGCGACGTCATCCATGGTCGGGAGCGTACAAGGCGCCGGGGCGTAAGACGATCGGCGGGACGGCCCGAGTGGGGCGGCATCCGGCCGCCGAAGGCGCGGACGGCTCGCAGGAGCCCGTTCGCGCGGGTCAGAAGAGCACGCTCATGAAGGCGCCGGTCTCCCGGAAGCCGACCCGCCGGTACGCGGCCCGCGCCGCCGTGTTGAAGTCGTTCACGTACAGCGAGGCGACCGGCGCGACCTCGGTGAGGGCGTGGCGCAGCACCGCGGCCATGCCCGTCTCGGAGAGGCCCTTGCCGCGGTACTCGGGCGCGACCCAGACGCCCTGGATCTGGCAGGCCCGGGGCGTGGCGGCGCCGATCTCGGCCTTGAAGACGACCTTGCCGTCGTCGACCCGGGCGAACGACCGCCCGGCGCCGACCAGCTCGGCGACGCGCGCCTGGTAGAGCAGTCCGCCGTCGCCGGCCAGCGGCGAGATGCCGACCTCCTCGGTGAACATCGCCACGCACGCGGGCATGATCAGGTCCATCTCGTGCTTGCCGACGCGCCGGACGTACGGGTCGGGTTCGACCTCGGTGGCGAAGGAGGACGTGACCATCAGCGGCTGGTGGGCGCGGACCTCGCGGGCCGGGCCCCAGGCCGGTTCCAGGAGGGACCACAGGTCGGCGGTGGGTCCGGCCGGGCCGACGATGGAGGAGCAGCGGCGTCCCTGGCGGCGGGCCCGTTCGGCGAAGCCGCGCACCGCCTCGGGAGTGGCGCAGATGGGGACGAGGTTGGCGCCCGCGTAGCACAGCGACTCCAGGCGGCCGTCCGCGTACCAGCCCCACATCTCGCCGCCGAGGCGCCACGGGTCGAGCCCGGCGACCTGCACCCGCGCGGCGACGAACGCGTTGGCGACGGGGTCGCGGTCCAGCACCGCCAGCGCGTCGTCGAGCTCCCCGGGCTCCAGCACCTTGGTGGTCGTGGTGGTCAGCACGTGTCGGAAAGCCTCACCTTTACGGGCCTGGGAGGCCAGGCAACTGCGGGTCCTGGAACTTTACCTCCCCGGCGGCGCGAGCAGCGGATTCGCTGCGGGTACCGCTCCTGACGCGGTTTACGCATCGAGCCCCGCCACCGGTGTCGTCCGGTGGCGGGGCTCGTGGGGCGCGCGGGGCGCCGGGTCCTACGGGGTCGTACGGGTCAGCCGGCGACGGAGATCGTGGGCTCGCCGGACGTCACGCCGTCCTTCTCCATCTGCTCGGCGATCTTCATGGCCTCTTCGATGAGGGTCTCCACGATCTTCGACTCCGGGACGGTCTTGATGACCTCGCCCTTCACGAAGATCTGCCCCTTGCCGTTGCCGGACGCCACACCGAGGTCGGCCTCACGCGCCTCGCCCGGGCCGTTGACGACACAGCCCATGACCGCGACGCGCAGCGGCACCTCCATGCCCTCCAGGCCCGCGGTCACCTCGTCGGCCAGCTTGTACACATCCACCTGGGCCCGGCCGCACGACGGGCAGGAGACGATCTCCAGACGGCGCGGGCGCAGGTTCAGCGACTCCAGGATCTGCAGCCCCACCTTGACCTCCTCGGCCGGCGGCGCCGACAGGGAGACCCGGATGGTGTCGCCGATGCCCTCCGACAGCAGCGCGCCGAAGGCCACGGCCGACTTGATCGTGCCCTGGAAGGCCGGACCGGCCTCGGTCACGCCCAGGTGCAGCGGATAGTCGCACTGCGCGGCCAGCTGCCGGTACGCGTTGACCATGACGACCGGGTCGTTGTGCTTGACCGAGATCTTGATGTCCCGGAAACCGTGCTCCTCGAACAGCGAGCACTCCCACAAAGCCGACTCCACCAGCGCCTCCGGCGTGGCCTTGCCGTACTTCTGGAGCAGGCGGCGGTCGAGGGAGCCCGCGTTCACACCGATGCGGATGGGGGTGCCCGCGTCGGAGGCCGCCTTGGCGATCTCCTTGACCTTGTCGTCGAACTGCTTGATGTTGCCGGGGTTGACCCGGACCGCGGCGCAGCCGGCATCGATCGCGGCGAACACGTACTTCGGCTGGAAGTGGATGTCGGCGATGACCGGGATCTGCGACTTCTTCGCGATGACCGGCAGCGCGTCGGCGTCGTCCTGGGTCGGGCAGGCGACCCGGACGATCTGGCAGCCGGAGGCCGTCAGCTCGGCGATCTGCTGGAGCGTGGCACCGATGTCGGACGTGCGCGTGGTCGTCATCGACTGCACCGAGACCGGTGCGTCTCCGCCCACGGCGACCGGACCGACCTGGATCTGGCGGCTGACCCGGCGGTCGGCCAGCTTGGTCGGTACGTCCGGCATTCCCAGTGAAATGGCAGTCATCTGGCGAGCAACCCCAAGGTGTGGATCTAGGTCCCGAGATCGGCGGGCTCCGGCCTTCGAGATTACGGCACGGTGGTTGCCGCGGGCACATCGAACCCCTCCCGCCCCCCGTTGGGGGGCGGAGGAGCACCCGTGTGCGCGGTTCGAGCGGCCGGTGGGCGGGGCGGGGGCCCCGGTGCCTACGTCAGCTTCACCGGATTCACCACGTCCGCCACCAGCACCAGCAGCGTGAAGCAGATGAAGATCCCGGCGACCACGTACGCGACCGGCATGAGCTTGGCCACGTCGAAGGGGCCGGGGTCGGGGCGGCGGAAGACCCGGGCGAAGGCGCGGCGGACCGACTCCCACAGGGCGCCCGCGATGTGGCCGCCGTCCAGCGGCAGCAGCGGGAGCATGTTGAACAGGAAGAGGGACAGGTTGAACCCGGCGACCAGGAAGAGCATGGTCGCCACCCGCTGCTCCGGCGGGATGTTCAGCGAGAAGACCTCGCCGCCGACCCGGGCCGCGCCGACCACGCCCATCGGGGAGTCCTGCTTGCGCTCGCCCCCGTTGAAGGCGGCGTCCCACAGGTCGGGGACCTTGGCGGGCAGGTTGACCAGGGACTGGACGCCCTGTTCGACCATGTTGCCCATCCGGTCCACGGACTGCCCGAAGGACTGCTGGACGATGCCGGTGGCCGGGGTGAAGCCGAGGAAGCCCGCGGTGACGTACTCGCCCGGTACGTAGGAGCCGTGTCCGTCGGTCTTGGCGACCTTGTTCTCGATCAGGTTCGCGTGCAGCTGCTGCCGCTTGCCGTCCCGTTCGACGGTGATCGTCGCGGGGCCCGTGGTGTCCCGGATGCTCTGCTGGAGGCTGCCCCAGTCCGCCACGGGCCGGCCGTTGAACTCGACGATCTTGTCACCGGCGCGCAGCCCGGCGGCCTTGGCCGGGGAGTCCTTGGCGCCCTGCGTGCACTTGTCGGTCTTGGCGGAGGCCGCGATGACGCAGTCCGAGACCGAGCCGACCTGGGTGGTCTGGGTGTTGATGCCGAAGCCCATCAGCACCCCCATGAAGATCACGACCGCGAGGACCAGGTTCATGAACGGCCCGGCGAACATCACGATGACGCGCTTCCAGGGCTTGCGCGTGTAGAACAGGCGCTTCTCGTCACCGGGCTGCAGCTCTTCGAAGGCCGCCGAACGGGCGTCCTCGATCATGCCGCGCCAGGGGGAGGTGGACCGGGCGCTTATGGCGCCGTCCTCCCCCGGCGGGAACATCCCGATCATGCGGATGTAGCCGCCGAGCGGTATGGCCTTGATGCCGTATTCGGTGTCGCCCTTGCGCCGCGAGAACAGCGTCGGCCCGAAGCCGACCATGTACTGCGGCACCCGGATGCCGAACATCTTGGCCGTGGACAGATGCCCCAGCTCGTGCCAGGCGATCGAGAAGAGCAGGCCGACGACGAAGACGACTATGCCCAGAATGGTCATCCAGGTCGTCATGCGCGGGCCTCCGATGTCGTACGGGCCGCTCGGGCGGCCAGCTCACGGGCGCGGGCGCGCGCCCAGGTTTCCGCCTGCAAGACGTCCGCGACCGTCAGGGAGGTTCCCCCGGCGGGCGTGCCGTGCTCCGCGACCACTTCGGCGACCGTATCGACAATCCCTGTGAACGGCAGCCCGCCCTTGAGGAAAGCATCGACGCATTCCTCGTTGGCGGCGTTGAAGACGGCGGGCGCGGTGCCGCCCAGATCGCCGACGTGGCAGGCCAGCGGCACGGACGGGAACGCCTCGGTGTCCAGGGGCGAGAATTCCCACTGGTGGGCGCGGGTCCAGTCGATGCCGGGGGCGGCGTCCGGAACCCGGTCGGGCCAGCCGATGCCCAGCGCGATCGGCATGCGCATGTCCGGCGGGCTGGCCTGGGCCAGCGTGGAACCGTCGGTGAACTCCACCATCGAGTGGATGTAGGACTGCGGATGGACGACGACCTCGATGCGGTCGAAGGGCACGTCGTACAGCAGGTGCGCCTCGATGACCTCCAGGCCCTTGTTGACCAGGGTCGCGGAGTTGATCGTGATGACCGGGCCCATCGCCCAGGTGGGGTGGGCGAGCGCCTGCTCCGGCGTGACGGACGCCAGCTCCCGCTTCGTACGGCCGCGGAACGGCCCGCCGGAGGCGGTGACGACGAGCTTGCGCACCTCCTTGCGGGGGCCGCCCAGCAGCCCCTGGAAGAGCGCGGAGTGCTCGGAGTCGACGGGCACGATCTGGCCGGGGCGCGCCTGGGCCTTCACCAGCGGGCCGCCGACGATCAGCGACTCCTTGTTGGCGAGCGCCAGCGCGCGGCCCGCCTTCAGGGCGGCGAGGGTGGGCGCGAGGCCGATGGAGCCGGTGATGCCGTTGAGGACGGTGTGGCAGGCGGAGGCGGCGACCTCGGTGGCCGCGTCGGGCCCGGCGAGGATCTCCGGCAGCGGCTCCCCCGCCCCGTACCGCGCGGACAGCGCCTCGCGCAGCGCCGGCACCGCGTCCTCGCGGGCCACCGCCACCGTACGGACCCGCAGCAGGTGCGCCTGCTCGGCCAGCAGCTCCACCCGGCCGCCCGCCGCGGACAGCGCGGTCACCCGGAACCGGTCGGGGTTGCGCAGCACCAGGTCGATGGCCTGGGTGCCGATGGAGCCGGTCGAGCCGAGGATCACGATGTCGCGCGGCCCGTCGCCGCCGCCGGTGAGCGGGGCGGGGACGAAGCGCAGATGCGGGTCAGCGAGGGTGTCCGTCATGGGCACCATTGTTGCCGGTCCGGGAGGGGTCGTGAGCCGCAGGGGATTGTCAGTGGGTCGTGGGACCGTACGGACATGGAACGAACGATGTCCCCGCCCGCGCGACTGGCCGCCGGGCTGATGCCCGCCGACGCGGCGGAGCGCTGGACGGCGCTGCTGCGTCCGGCGGTGCGCCTGACGCGCCCCGACGACCGCCGCGGCCCGCTCGCCGGGCCGCCCGTGGGGTATCTGGGCGGCCGTCCCGAGCTGCCGGACGACGTGCCGTGGCCGGTCTGGGAGGGCAACGGACCGCTCACGTTCGTCGCTTCCCTGTCGCTGTCCGCACTGGCCGGCGCGGACCTGGACATACCGCTGCCCGAGGACGGCACACTGCTGTTCTTCGTGTCCTACGGCCCCGGGCAGGGTGACGGCGTGCCCGGTCTCGGCCCGGAGGGACAGCGGGGCGCCCGCGTGGTGTACGTGCCCGAGGGCACGCCCGTCGCCGAGCGCCGGGTTCCCGGGGGCCTCGAAGAGCCGTACCCCCGTGTCCCGCTGTCGGCCGAGCCGGAGATGACGTGGCCCGATCGCGAGGAGTTCTGGCTGGGGGATCTGGTGGGTGCCTCGCCCGGCGACGAGCTTCCGGAGTGGGCGGACGCCTTCGACGACGCCTTGACCGACCTCATGCCCGAGGTGTGGCACCGCGTCGGCGGCTACCCCATCCCCATACAGGGCGGTCTGGACTGCGACTTCCTCGGCGAGGACGAGGACCTGGACGACTGGGTGCTGCTCGCCCAGATCGACAGCGACCACCGGGCCCGGATGGACTGGGTCCACCAGGGCACCCTGTACTGGCTGATATCCCGCGCGGACCTGGCCGCGCGGAACTTCGCGGGAGCGCGCTTCACCTGGCAGTTCCTCTAGAACGGCACGGCCCGGTGAAGCGCGCCCCGCCCGGCTCAGCGGATCGGCCGGTGGACGTTCTCCTTGGCCGTCGGTCCGGGCGTCGCGTCGGCGATCCACGGGCCGTCGCCGCTCGGGTCCACGACGCCGTCCTCCAGCCAGGCGTAGGTGCCGGTGAGCACGCCGGAGACGACCTTGCGGTCCAGGTCGTCGGTGTTGGTCCACAGCCGGCCGAAGAGCTCGTCCACGCGGATCCGGGCCTGCCGGCAGAACACGTCGGCGAGCTGGTGCGCCTCGCGGCCGTGGTCGTCGGTGGCGCGCAGGTGCTCGGCCCGTACGACGGCCGCGCTCATGGCGAACAGCTCGGCGCCGATGTCCACGATCCGGCCGAGGAAGCCCTGCTTGGTCTCCATCCGGCCCTGCCAGCGGGACATGGCGTAGAAGGTGGACCGGGCGAGCTTGCGGGCGGCCCGCTCCACGTACCGCAAGTGCCCGGCGAGTTCCCCGAACTCCGCGTACGTACGGGGCAGTTGGCCGGGACCGGCGACCAGCTTGGGCAGCCAGCGGGCGTAGAACGTACCGGCCCTGGCGGCGGCCCTGCCCTTGTCGCCGAGCGACTTGTCGGGGTCGATGAGGTCACCGGCCACGGACAGGTGCGCGTCCACCGCCTCGCGGGCGATCAGCAGGTGCATGATCTCCGAGGAGCCCTCGAAGATGCGGTTGATGCGCAGGTCGCGCAGGATCTGCTCGGCGGGCACGGCGCGCTCACCGCGGGCGGCGAGGGAGGCCGCGGTCTCGAAGCCCCGGCCGCCGCGGATCTGGACGAGTTCGTCGGCCATCAGCCAGCCCATCTCGGAGCCGTAGAGCTTGGCCAGCGCCGCCTCGATGCGGATGTCGTTGCGGTCCTCGTCCGCCATCTGGGAGGACAGGTCGACCACGGCCTCCAGCGCGAACGTGGTCGCCGCGATGAAGGAGATCTTGGAGCCGACCGCCTCGTGCTTCGCGATCGGCTTGCCCCACTGCTCACGGGCGGCGGACCACTCACGGGCGATCTTCAGACACCACTTCCCGGCGCCGACGCACATGGCGGGCAGCGAGAGGCGGCCGGTGTTGAGCGTGGTCAGGGCGATCTTCAGACCGGCGCCCTCGGGCCCGATGCGGTTCGCGGCGGGCACCCGTACCCGGTGGAAGCGGGTGACGCCGTTCTCGATGCCGCGCAGGCCCATGAAGGCGTTGCGGTTCTCGACGGTGACGCCCTCGGCGGCGGCCTCCACGACGAACGCGGTGATGCCGCCCTTGTGCCCCTCGCTCTTCGGCACGCGTGCCATGACCACGAGGAGGTCGGCGACGACCCCGTTGGTGGTCCAGAGCTTCACGCCGTCCAGAACGTAACCCTCGCCGTCGGGCACCGCCGTGGTCGCCAGCCGGGCCGGGTCGGAGCCCACGTCCGGCTCGGTGAGCAGGAACGCGGTGATGTCCGTCCGGGCGCAGCGCGGCAGGAAGGTGTCCTTCTGCTCCTGGGTGCCGAACAGTTTCAGCGGCTGCGGTACGCCGATCGACTGATGCGCGGAGAGCAGCGCGCCGATGGCGGGGTTGGCGGAGCCGACGAGGGCGAGCGCCTTGTTGTAGTAGACCTGGGTGAGGCCGAGGCCGCCGTACTTGGTGTCGATCTTCATGCCGAGCGCGCCGATCTCCTTGAGACCGTCGATGGTCTCGTCGGGGATCCGCGCCTCGCGCTCGATACGGGCGCCGTCGATCTTCGTCTCGCAGAAGTCGCGGAGCTTGGCGAGGAACTCCTCACCGCGCTGGGCGTCCTCGGTGGCGGGGGTGGGGTGCGGGTGGATGAGGTCGAGCCGGAAGCGGCCCAGGAACAGTTCCTTGGCGAAGCTGGGCTTGCGCCAGTCCTGCTCCCGGGCGGCCTCGGCGACCTGCCGGGCCTCGCGCTCGGACACGTTGCGGGTGGATGGAGCGGTCATGAGGGGCTCACCTCGCCGCGGAGTCGGGTCACGGAGTGGGTCACCGGCCGGTGGGGCCGGGCGGTCGGTGGGATCAGGCGGCCGGCGGTCACGGAATCCGGCGTTCCGTAGCGGCCGACGCTGAGCCGGCAGGCGTACGGCGGTCCCGCCGCCGTCCGGCTACCGGCCGGTGCTACTTGTGAGTCTGTACCCGTTCCGTTCGACTTGCACCAGACTTCACGGCACGGAAGGGAGCGGACGGCGCCCCTCCGGCCCCGCCGGGCCTCACCGGGCGCCCGGCGTGACCAGCCCCGTCTCGTACGCCAGCACCACGGCCTGGGCCCGGCTGCACAGCCCCAGCTTGGCCATCGTCCGGTTCAGATGCGTCTTGACCGTGGCCTCGCTGATCACCAGCCGGGCCGCGATCTCGGGGTTGGACAGGCCCTTGGCGGTGTGCCGCAGCACCTCCAGCTCGCGGGCGGTGAGCGCCTGGAGGGTCCCGGGCCCGTCCGCCGGCTCCGGTCCGGGTTCGTCCCGCTGCCGTGCGTACGCCTCGACCAGCCTGCGGGTGACGCTCGGCGCGAAGAGCATGTCGCCGCCCGCGACGATGGCGATGGCCGAGAGCAGCCGCTCCGGCGGGGTGTCCTTCAGCAGGAAGCCGCTGGCCCCGGCGCGCAGCGCCGCGTAGACGTACTCGTCCAGGTCGAACGTGGTCAGCACCACGACGCGCGGGGCGGGTTCGGCGGCCTCGGCCGCGCCGCGCAGGATGCGTTCGGTGGCGGTGATGCCGCTGACGCCGGGCATCCGGATGTCCATGAGGATCACGTCGGGGCGGTGTTCGGCGGCCAGCCGGACCGCCTCCTCGCCGTCCGACGCCTCGGCCACCACCTCGACGTCGGGCGCGGCCCGCAGCAGGGCGGCGACACCGGCCCGGATGAGGACCTGGTCATCGGCCACCAGCACCCTGATCATGCTCCGTCGTCCCTTTCCGCGGCGGCGCCGGCCCCGCCGCGGAGTGGACAGGCAGGGTGAGCCGCACCTGGAAGCCGCCGCCCGGGGCAGGCCCGGCCCGCAGACTGCCGCCGTAAATCCTGGCCCGCTCGCGCATCCCTATCAACCCGTGTCCGGTCGACAGGTGGCCGGAAGCCGCCGGTGGAGCGGCGGCTTCCGCGGGCGGGCCGCCGTCGTCGCGCACCTCGACGGTGAGGCGTTCGGCGCCGTGGTGGACGTGCACTTCGACGCGGGCGCCCCGGGCGTGCTTGAGGGCGTTGGTCAGCGCTTCCTGGACGACGCGGTAGGCGCACTGTTCCAGACCCGGCGGGTACGGCCGCCGCTCCCCCGTCGTACGCCACTCGACCGGCAGCCCCGCGGCCCGCACCCGCTCGACGACCCCGCCGATCCGGTCCAGGCCCGGCGCCGGTTCATAGGCCCCGGCGTCCTCGCCCTCGCCCGTTTCCCGGCGGTCCACGGCGGCCGGGCCGCCCGCCATCTCCCGCGGGTCCACGCGCAGGACGGCCAGCAGCCGCCGCATCTCCTCCAGCGCCTCGCCGCTGGTCCCGGCGATGGTGTCGAGCGCGCGCCGGGCGGTGTCCGGGTCGGAGCCGAAGACGTACCCGGCCAGCCCGGCCTGTACGGAGATCACGGACATGTGGTGGGCGACCACGTCATGCAGCTCGCGGGCGATGCGCACGCGCTCGTCGGCGACGGCGCGCCGGGCGTTCTCCTCCTTCTCGCGGCGCAGCTGCCCGGCCATCTCGGTGAGCCGGACGTTGCGTTCGGCGGAGGTGCGGGCGATGTTGCCGAACCAGCACAGGATGACCGGGTACAGCACGCTCTGCCCGAGCACCGTCAGCCACGCGCTCTCGTTGCCCGTCACACCGGCGAAGTTCCACAGCGCGGCCAGCAGCACGGAACAGCCCGCGGCGACGCGCGGGGGCCGGTGGGAGGCGACGGTGTAGAGGGCCAGCAGGCCCGCGAGGCTGTTGACGACGGGCCAGTAGTCCAGGGCGATGTAGGCGAACCACAGGAGGAAGACGCTCAGGCACACCGCGACGGGGGCCCGCCTGCGGGCCACGAGCAGCAGATTGACCGCACAGGTCAGTACGGATCCGAGGCCGTCCAGACGGTGCCAGCCGGCGGGCGCGTTGTCGTGGCCGAGCAGCAGCGACACGGTCGCGAAGGCCGCGGCGACGGCCGTGTCGAGAGCGTACGGCGAGGGTTTCCGCACCCACCGTCGCACCGCCCCGGCCACCCCGCCCCTGCGCACGGCCGCAGCGTAACCCGGGCGGCACAGCGGGGCGTCGAACCGGAGGTGGCCGTCCGCCTACCGCGGAAGTTGTATGTCCGGGCCGGGGCTACCACGGAAGTCACACCCGCTTTTCCACCCGTGACGGGACGCCCCGGCGCACGGGACGCGCGTACGGTCGCAGAGCGACACCGCACCACGGCGCCGCCACGGGGGAACGGCGCCGGCGCACGGCCACGGGGGAACGGGGGAGGCGGCGTGCTCAGGGACGGGGTCCCGGAGCACGCCGCTCGTTCTCCAGGGGACGGCTGTCAGAGGTCCAGCCCCGTGAGCACCAGCACCCGCTCGTACGTGTAGTCCTCCATCGCGAAGCGCACGCCCTCGCGGCCCACGCCGGACTGCTTGGCGCCGCCGTACGGCATCTGGTCCGCGCGGTAGGACGGCACATCGCCGATGATCACGCCGCCGACCTCCAGCTCCCGGTGCGCCCGGAAGGCGGTCTGCACGTCGTGCGTGAACACGCCCGCCTGGAGCCCGTACTTGGAGTCGTTGACGGCGGCGAACGCCGCGTCCGCGCCGTCCACCTTCGTCAGGCTGAGGACCGGCCCGAAGACCTCCTCGCAGGCCAGCGTCACACCGGCCGGCACGCCCTCCAGGACGGTCGGCGCGTAGGAGGCGCCGTCCCGCTTGCCGCCCGCGAGCAGCTTCGCGCCCGCGCCCACCGCCTCGTCGACCCACGCCTCGACGCGCTTGGCGGCGTCCTCGCTGACCAGCGGGCCGACCTCGGTCTCGTCGTCCGACGGGTCACCGGTGACCTGCGCGTTGACGGCCGCGACGATCCTGGGCACCAGCCGGTCGTAGACGGACGCGTCGGCGATCACCCGCTGCACGGAGATGCAGGACTGGCCGCCCTGGTAGTTGGAGAAGGTGGCGATGCGCTGCGCCGCCCAGTCCAGGTCGGCGTCGGAGGCGTAGTCCGCCAGCACCACGGCCGCGCCGTTGCCGCCCAGTTCGAGGGTGCAGTGCTTGCGCGGCACCGAGTCCATGATCGCGTAGCCGACCTTCTCGGACCCGGTGAAGGAGATCACCGGCAGCCGCTCGTCCTGGACCAGCGCCGGCATCCGGTCGTTGGACACCGGAAGGATCGACCAGGAGCCGGCCGGCAGGTCGGTCTCGGCCAGCAGCTCGCCGAGGACCAGGCCGGACAGCGGGGTGGCCGGGGCCGGCTTGAGGATGATCGGCACGCCCGCGGCGATCGCCGGGGCGATCTTGTGGGCGCAGAGGTTGAGCGGGAAGTTGAAGGGCGCGATGCCCAGCACCGTGCCGCGCGGGAAGCGGCGGGTCAGCGCGAGCCGGCCGGCGCCGCCCGCGTCGGTGTCCAGGCGCTGCGCCTCGCCGCCGTTGAAGCGGCGGGCCTCCTCGGCCGCGAACCGGAAGACGGAGACGGCCCGGCCCAGCTCGCCGCGGGCCCACTTCATGGGCTTGCCGTTCTCGGCGGAGATCAGCCGGGCGATCTCCTCCGTGCGCTCCACCAGCCGCCGCTGCACGTGGTCCAGGGCCGCGGCCCGTACGTGGGCGGGGGTGGCGGACAGCTCGGCCTGTACGGCGACGGAGGCCGCGACGGCCTCCTCGACCTGCGCCTCGGTGGGAACGCTCACCGTGCCGACGAGACGGCCGTCCCAGGGGGAGGTGACGTCGAAGGTGTCCTCGCCGGTGGCCTGGCGACCGGCGAGCCAAAAGGCGGTGGGAGTAGTCACAGTGGGTCCCGGCCCTTCCGAAGTGGGGGTGGTACGGACGGCCCGCGCGGGCCTGGGTCCACCGTAGGGGCGGGGTGCGGCCAGGGCGTTTGTCCGGCACGTAGTAGTCGTACGGTGCGGCCCGCCGCATTGGCGTACGGGCCGCCGCCGTCCCGCTACGACCGCTCGGCGGTGCCGCCCCCGTACGGCTCCGCGACCGCCGCCGTCGTCTTGAGCGCCAGCCACAGCTCCATGCGCACGTCCGGGTCGTCCAGCGAGCGCCCGAGGATCTCCTCCACCCGCCGCATCCGGTAGCGCAGCGTGTGCCGGTGCACGCCCAGGTCGGCGGCGGCCGCGTCCCACTGGCCGTGCCGGGACAGCCAGGCCCGCAGGGAGGCGACGAGGTCGCCGCGGCCGGTGGCGTCGTGCTCGTGCAGGGCGCGCAGCAGACCGTCCGCGAAGGCCCGTACGGCGTCGTCGGCGAGCAGCGGCAGGACCGAACCGGCCGCCACGTCCTCGTGCTCGACGAGCACCCGGCCGCGGCGGCGGGCGACGGACAGGGCCTGCTCCGCCTGGCGGTAGGCGTGCGCGGCGTCCCGCGGCCCGGAGGGCGCGGACAGGCCGACGGCCAGGCCCTCACCGGAGCGCCCCGCCTCCGCCCGCGCCGCGCGCCCGACGGGCAGCGGCTGCCCGCCGTAGCGGGCCTCGGCCGCCGCGGCGTGCTCGGCACACGCCTCGGCGGCGGCCCCGCCGTCGGCGGCCACCACGACCAGCCGGCCGCCCTCCGGCACCGCCAGCACCGCTTCACCGGTGCGGGCCGCCGCCGACTCCATCGCGTCGGCGAGCGCGTCCAGGACGGGCGGCCCGTCCGCGGACTCCGCGCCGTCCGCGGCGACCGGTTCGGCGACCACCACCCGGAAGGGGGCGTCCAGGAGCCCGCCGTACAGCCGGCCCGCGACCGCCCGCGCGTGGTCCGGCTCGCCCGCCAGCAGCATCCGCAGCACCGCGGCGCCGAGCCGCTGCTCCGCCTCCTGGAGGGCGCGGGACCGCTCGGTGGTCAGGGTCAGCAGGGCCACGGCGGAGTGCACGGCGAAGCGCTCGGCGGTGCCCAGGGGCGCGCCCGTGCCGACCGCGAGCACGCCGCGGGCGCGGCGGCCGGTGCCCAGCGACTGGAGCTCGACCCGGTCGTCACCGGCCGCCTCGCTGACCACCGAGCTGGCGGGCGCCGGGCGCTCGCGCAGCCGCCCCACGTCGTCGCCGAGCCGGGCGGCGCGGCGCGCGGCCCAGTCGGGGGCCGCGGCGACCACCGCGCCGGACGCGTCGTACAGCGCGGCCCAGCCCTTGAGGTGTGCGGCGAGCCGGGCCAGCAGCTCGGCCGGGCCCTCGGCGCCGAGCGCCGCCCGGGTCAGCTCGCGCTGCGCCTCGAAGCCCTCGGTCACCGCGCGGTACTGGTCGGCGGCGACCGCGGCGGAGACGGCCTTGCTGATCGCGATGAACGGAGTGCTGCGGGGCACGCCCAGCAGCGGCAGCCCCTCCTCGGCGGCGGCGGCGACCAGCGCGTCCGGCACGTCGTCGTAGTTGACGCCGACCGCGAAGCCCAGCCCGACGACACCGGCGCCCGCGACCCGCCGCACATACCTGCGGGCGGTCTCCGGGTCCTCGGCGTCCAGCTTGAGGGCGGTGATGAGCAGCAGCTCGCCGCCTTCCATGTACGGCACCGGGTCGATCAGCTCACTGGCGTGCGCCCAGCGCACGGGGGTGTCCAGCCGGTCCGCGCCCGCGAGCACCGTCAGCTTGAGCGCGGAGTGGTGGGCCAGGGAGGCGAGGGTGTGCGGCATGGGACCTTCGGGGGGCGTCGGCGGGGCGGTGGCGGTGACGGCCGGGAATCTTCTTCGCCGTCCCGTATGAACGGTCGCTCTCGATTCTGCCTCAGCGGAAGGGTGCGGGGGTGGGTTCGTCCGCGGATACGTCCGTACGCGCACGGGGCGGCGCGCACGGGCGGCGGCCGGACCGGCCCCGGCCGGGGAAAACCGGTGGACGCACCGGGCGACGCCGTGAACTGATCGGCACCGACCGTTTCGGCAGCACCGCAGACGCCACCTCGGAGGAGTCCCGATGGCCCGCTTCACGACCGTGCCCGGCCTGTTCCCGCCCCCGCGCTACTCGCACGCCGCCGTCGTCGAGGCGGGCGAACGCCTGGTCTTCACCGCGGGCGCGGTCCCCCTCGACGCGGACGGCAACCTCGTCGGCCCCGGCGACCTCGCCGCCCAGACCCGCCAGGTCCTCGCCAACCTCGCCACTCAGCTGGAGGCGGCCGGCAGCGGCCTGGACCGGGTGATCGCAAGCACGGTGTACGTGGCCGCCACCACCACGGAGGCCCTCTTCCCCGCCTGGGAGGAGATCCGCGCCTCGGCCCTGTCCACCGGCCCGCACACGTCCACGCTCGTGGGCGTCACCGTGCTCGGCTATCCGGGGCAGCTGGTGGAGATCACGGCCACGGGGGTGGTGCAGGAAGCGTGAGCCGGGCCGCCGGCCAGGGTGCCACCGGCCGGGGCGGCGCCCCGGCCTTCCCGGCCCTCACCCCCGCAGATCCACCAGGACCGGCGGCGCGTGCTCCCCCCGCACCGACGTGACCGACAGCACCGCGTGCCCCGGCGGTACCGAGTTGGCCAGGTCGGAGGCGGACCAGCGTTCGCGTTCGACGGTGCGGACGGTGACGGCCTTGGCGGTGGCGGCCTTGCCGGTGACCAGGTGGCGGAAGACGTGGAACGCCTTCATCGCGGCGCCTTCCGCGATGATCTGCCGGTCGGTCACATCGCGCGTCTCGACCCACTCCTTGCCCCACACCTCCGCGAACCGCGCCCCGTCCCACGTCGTCACGCCCGCGAACGCCATCCGGCAGCCCACCGCGCCCAGCAGCGCGCTGCGCAGCGACTCGGGTACGTCGTCCAGGGAGCGCAGGGTCAGCAGGACGCCCGCGTTGGCGGCGCGCAGTCGCTGGAGGCCGCGCAGCGACTCGGCGGTGACGGTGTGCGCCGCGTCGTCGAGGATCAGGCAGGCGAAGAGCGAGCGGTCGGCGCGGGCCGCCGCGCACTCGGTGAACTGGGCCAGCACCAGCCGCGCCAGGATGCGCGAGGCCTCGGCGTGGCCGCGTTCGGGCAGGTCGATACGGACCCGCAGCGGGTGGTCGAGCGCGCGCAGGGACAGCCGGCGGTCGCCGCCTTCGGGGTCGAAGTACGGCGCGAAGGCGGGGCGGTCGAGGAGGGCGACGCGGTCGGCGAGGAGTTCGCCGATGTCGCCGGGGCGGCCGGACTGCCGTGCGCGGGCGTCGAGTTCGCGCAGCATCGGCTGCGCCCCGGCGGTCTCCAGCGCGTCCCGCAGCGCGGCCAGCGCCGTCGCCGAGCCGTCGAGGAGTTCGCGCAGTTCGGGTACGGACGGGAAGCGGCCGTGCGCGGCGCGGTACGGGCCGAGGAGCTGGCCGAGCGCGGTCGCGGCGCGCCGGCTGTCGCCGCCGGGCAGGGTGGCGGCCAGGTCGCCGACGAGCGCTTCGGCGAGGATGCCGGCCGCCTCGTCGGGGTCGGTGGTGCCGCCGTACAGGTCGAGGTCGCAGTCCGGTTCGGGGGCGCCGATCCGTACGACCGCGTCGAACGCGTCGTCCGGGCCGAGGGCGGAGCCGGCCGCGCCGACGGCGACCACCGCGCCGCGCCCGGCCAGCGCCTGGAGGCACATGGCCTCCACGACGGGCCGCACCACGCGGGTGGTCTTGCCGCAGCCGGGCGGGCCGACGGCCAGGAGGGAGGTGCCCAGCAGCGTCGGGTCGAGGGCGAAGCCGGCGCCGCGGTGGGCGTGCGGGTTGCGGGGGTGGTCGGTGGCGGTGCCGATGCGCACCTGCTGGGCGAGCAGGTCGTGGTGGGCGGCGCGGGCGGGCAGGTCGCGCAGGCCGGAGGGGTGGGCGCAGGCGGCGGCGCCGTGCCGCAGGACGGTGTCGGTGAAGGAGGCGAGGGAGTTCTTGCCGGAGCGCACGGAGTGCCAGGCGCGTTCGATGCGGGAGACGTCCACGTCGTTCATGCGGCCGGCCAGGGCCTCGGCGGCGAGCTTGTCGGCGGCGTCCGGCGCGCCGCCCGCACGCAGGGCGGGCCATTGGGCGCGGTCCGCCGCCGGCTCCGGTACGGCGTCGGGCCGCTGTTCCCGGGCGCGGCGCAGCACGGGCCCCAGCAGCCGCCGCCCCAGTTCCCGCCAGCGTCCGAGCCGTCCGAAGACCAGCACGAGAACGGCCAGAACCAGCGCGTAATAGAGGTACGTCAGCGTAACGAAGATCATTTTGTCGCCGCCGGCCGAGCGCCAGGAGTCGGGCGTCAGGAGCAGCAGCGGGTAGAGCCAGTACGGGCCGAGGTAGCCGTTCCACAGCAGGGACCACAGCAGCCAGCCGCACAGGAACGAGATCAGCGCGCCGGTGACGAGCTGCCGGGTGGGCACCCGGTCGGGGTTCTCGGCGGGCCGGGGGACGTGCCCGTACGTCCAGATGCCGGGCGCCGCGGCCCGGCGCGGCGCCCGCAGCCAGCGCAGGAACGCGCCGTCCTCGAAGGCGGGCGGGGCCGCCGGCACCGGCGGGATGCCGGGGGACGGCCGGGCGGCCGGGGCCGACGGCGGGGGGGACGGGACGGGTGGTGCCGCGGGACGGGGTACGGGGTGGTCGGTGCGGGTGTGCGGTGCGTCGTGCTGCGTGCCCTCGGTGTCCATCCGGTGCCCCTCGTCCCCCTTGAGACGTGCGGGCGCGGGGCGGATGCCCCGCCCGCGCACCCTGCCTGCTGTTCACTGCGTACGCCGCCGCTCAATCTACTGGCCGCGCCCCGCCGCTATGTCCGGTGCGGACAACGCAACACGCGTACTTCTCCCGAACGGAACATGCCGACGCCCGGTCCCGCCCCCTAGCCTGCGAGCACAACCCTTCAGAACGTCCCGTTCCACCCCAGGAGACTGCCATGACCGAACTGTCCGGAGGCCCCGCCCTCCCCCAGGAGCGTCGCGTCGTCACCGCGATCCCCGGCCCGAAGTCCCAGGAGCTGTGGGCGCGCAAGCAGGCCACGGTGGCCGGCGGCGTCGGGGCGGTGCTGCCCGTCTTCGCCAAGCGCGCGGGCGGCGGCATCCTGGAGGACGTCGACGGCAACTCCTTCATCGACTTCGGTTCGGGCATCGCCGTCACCTCGGTCGGCAACAGCGCCGAGGCCGTGGTGCGCCGCGCCACCGCGCAGCTGGCGGACTTCACCCACACGTGCGTGATGGTCACCCCGTACGAGCCGTACGTGGAGGTCTGTGAGCAGCTGGCCGAGCTGACCCCGGGCGACCACGCCAAGAAGTCGGCGCTGTTCAACTCGGGCGCGGAGGCCGTGGAGAACGCCGTCAAGATCGCCCGTGCGTACACCAAGCGCCAGGCGGTCGTCGTCTTCGACCACGGCTACCACGGCCGGACGAACCTGACGATGGCGCTGACCGCGAAGAACATGCCGTACAAGCACGGCTTCGGCCCGTTCGCGCCCGAGGTCTACCGGGTGCCGCTGGCCTACCCCTACCGCTGGCTGACCGGCCCGGAGAACTGCGCGAAGGAGGCCGCGGACCAGGCCATCTCGCAGATCACCAAGCAGGTCGGCGCGGAGAACGTGGCCGCGATCATCATCGAGCCGGTGCTCGGCGAGGGCGGCTTCATCGAGCCGGCCAAGGGCTTCCTGCCCGCCCTCGCGAACTTCGCGAAGGAGAACGGCATCGTCTTCGTCGCGGACGAGATCCAGTCCGGCTTCTGCCGTACCGGCCAGTGGTTCGCGTGCGAGGACGAGAACATCGTCCCGGACCTGATCACGACCGCGAAGGGCATCGCGGGCGGTCTGCCGCTGGCGGCCGTCACCGGCCGCGCCGAGATCATGGACGCGGCGCACGCGGGCGGCCTGGGCGGCACCTACGGCGGCAACCCGGTGGCCTGCGCGGCGGCGCTCGGCTCCATCGAGACCATGCGCGAGCTGGACCTGAACGCCAAGGCCCGCCGGATCGGCGAGATCATGAAGCCGCGCCTGGAGGCGATGGCGGAGAAGCACGACATCATCGGCGAGGTGCGCGGCCGGGGCGCGATGATCGCCATCGAGCTGGTGGAGTCCGGTTCCAAGGAGCCGAACCCGAAGGCGACCGCGGCGCTGGCGGCGGCCTGCCACCAGGAGGGCCTGCTGGTGCTGACCACCGGCACCTACGGCAACGTGCTGCGCTTCCTGCCGCCGCTGGTCATCGGCGAGGACCTGCTGAACGAGGGCCTGGACATCATCGAGAGCGCGCTCGCGACGGTGTGACCGGAGCGATCGGCAGCCGAACGTGAAGAATGTGTGCGGGGCCCATGGTGGGCAGGTGATCCGGCTGTCCGGCCCCGCCTCGCTGCCGTACGGTTTCTGCAGATGAGAGATACACCCCGCCCGCAGGAGACCGCGGGCGACGCCCGGCCGGGGCTTCCCCGGCTTCGGCCAGGCCGTGCCTTCGCGCACACCTCCGGGGCCCCGCGCCCCGGGCATCCTCACCGATCGGACGGCCGCCCGCCCCAAACCCCCCGGGGCGCGCGGCACTCCGGTCAGCGCGGCCGCCTCGGAACCACCCCCCCTGTTCCGAGGCGGCCGGCCCCTTTCCTCCGGCGCCGCCTTCTCCTCGGCATTCCGTGCGCCGCGCTCTTCGCGGTCCTCGCCTGGCAGGTGGCTTCCGGTGGCCCGCTGCGCGCGCTGGACGAACGCCTCGGCCGCGCGCTGGTCCACAGCTCCGTGCCCGCCTCCCTCGCGGAGTTCTTCGCCGACCTCGGCAACACGATCGTCGCGCTGCCGGTGCTCGCACTCACGGCGCTGTACGCGGCCTGGCGGGACCGACGGGCAGCCGCGCCACGCTGGTGGCTGCCGCCGCTGGCCGCCGTACTGACGATGGCGGTGCTGCCCGCGCTGGTGGTCCCGTTGAAGACGTGGCTGGCCCGTCCGGGGCCGCCCGAGATGGCGGGCGGCGCTCACAACGGCTTCTTCCCCTCAGGACACGCTGCGACGGCGGCGGTCGCGTACGGAGCGGTGGTGCTGCTGCTGGCCGTGTCATGGAAGCAGCCGCGCAGGCCGACACCGACCGCTGTCGCAGCCGTCGTCGTAGGACTGCTCAATCTGGCGGTCGGCATCGGCCTGGTGCGCCGCGGCTATCACTGGCCGCTGGACGTGCTGGCCAGTTGGTGCCTGGCCGGGGTGCTGCTCACCGCCTGTGCGGCGGTCTGCGGGCGCTGGGCCGCTCGCCCGCAGGGGCCGGACGGCCGGTGCGCCGCGCGGAGCGGCAAGGGTCAGCTCGCCACGTCGAACAGCTCCGACGCGATGTAGTGGCTCGGGCGCCAGCTCGGGCCCGCCGGTATCCCCACCCGCTCCGCCTCGTGCCGTTTCATCAGCCGGAAGCGGTCCGTACCGGTCTGTACGACGACGGCGTGCCAGGGCGTCAGCCAGTTGTCCGCCGCTTCCAGCAGCGCGATCCCGAACTTCGCCGAGCCGCAGGGCTGCGGGTGGATGGACAGCCGTACGTTGCGCGGGTAGTGGTGGGCGATCAGCTCGCCCCACGCCCGGCTGCGCCGCAGCACGCCGTAGGCGCGCCCGCGGCACTCGCGCTGCAACTGCGCCTTCGAGCCGGTCCACTCCGCGGTGTCCTCGACCAGGAAGCGGATGGTGCCGCGGTAGTGGCTCAGCGCCGGGCCGCCGGCCCGCACCTCGGCCCGCAGCTCCTCCGGGCTCTGTGCGAAGTCCCGCTCCAGCAGGGCGCGCTTCTCGTCGTAGCCGCGGTCCCCGTAGACCTGGTCCAGGCCGAAGGTGTCGATGTGCCGCAGGCCGGTCGTGTCGATCAGGTCGCGCAGCGCCTTGCCGTACGCGTCGATGTGTGCGTCCGGCACCCGTATGAGGTCGCCGAAGACATGGCCGTCCGAGCAGATCAGCAGCCGGGCGCCGGGCGGGTAGACGGCTCCGATCGCGGCGCACAGGTCGTCCAGGAAGCGCAGCGAGAGCAGTTCGCCGAGGTCGGGCAGGTGGCCGGAGACCTTGGCGGGGTTGGGCGACTTGCAGGGGAACGCCGGCAGGGTGAGCAGCACCGGTTCCCGGCGGGCGACGAAGTCCCGCAGCTGGGCGAGCTGTTCGGCGAAGCACTCCTCGGGCCGGTGGCCGTGGTGCGGGCCATCGCCCCCGGCCACCGCCTCGTCCGGGGCGCCGACGGGGCGGCGGTGCGGCAGCAGCAGGTCCAGGATCCGTGCGCAGTACCGCCGCGTGGCGGCCTCGTACGCGGTGTCGCCCTCGTCCTCCCCCTGTTCCGGGCGTTCGGCGTGCTGCTCGTACGTGACGGTCATGCGGTCCCCCGCTGGGTGCCGGCCCCGGTGGCGTCCCGCTGGTCGTGGAGGTGGCTGCGCAGCGGGGGGTCGCCCAGGACGTGGACGCGGCGCAGGTGGCGGGGCAGTCCGCGGCGGTAGGGCACCCGGGTGTGCAGGAGGGTGTAGTTGTCGGCGACGACGATGTCGTCCTGCTGCCAGGCGTGCACGTACACGTGCCGGGGGTCGTACGCGGCGTCGCGGATGGCGGCCAGTTCGGCGGCCTCCGCCGCGCCCTCCAGCCCGTCGATGCTCACGTCCGGCTCGTTGATGATGTGCTCGCCGTCCGGCACCGGTTCGAGGAACCGCAGCACCGGGAACCCGGCGTCCGGATGCGGTTCGATCAGGGGCGAGACGACGAGCCCTCCGTAGTGCGAGACCTTGGCGTTGCGGTAGCGCAGGGTCAGGCCGCGCCAGCGCTCCAGGGTCTCGGCGTCGGTGTCGGCGAGGACGCGGGTGGTGTCGCAGAAGAGCGTGCCGCCGCCCTCGGCCGCTCCGGGGGCCGCGACGCAGTGGAAGATCTGGAACTCGGGTACGTGCTCGACGTACATCCCGTCCCAGTGCAGCGGCATGAAGCCGGTGTCGAAGACGTGGTCCTCGGGCTCCTGGTGGGCGCGTACGTCGAAGACCGTGCCGAACGGCCACTCCATCGGCTCGCCCCAGGTGCGCGCGTAGGCGTCGAGGGCCGCGGCGTCGGCGGGGGCGGTGAAGCCGCGCAGGGCGACGAGGTGGTGGCGGCGGGCCAGGTCGCGCAGCCACGGTACGGGGACGGCGGTGACCGGGGTGCCGGGCTCGGCCGGGGTGATCAGAACGCCGAAGGGGCCGGGTTCGGCCAGGGTCCAGGACCGGGTGGCGGCTAAGGCGGCGGTGGCCGGGCCGGACGCGGGGACGGCTTGGGACGTCATGGTTCCTCTCCGGGACAGGGGTGTGCCGGGCCGGTCGGCGCGGGCACGGACAGCGACAGTACTTGAGGTTTCAAGATCTTTCCATTGTCGAGCGGCAACTCGCCGACAGCTGCGACCCTTCCGCCGCCGCGCCGCGCGCGGAAGGCGCCGCCGGTGGCCCGATCCGGCCGTGGCCGCTTCGGTCCCGCGCCGGCCGCTTCCCGGGCCCCGGGGCCCGCCCCAGACTCGCCCCACGCACCCAGCCCTTCGAGGATGTGAGGACCACGACATGATCGACCTCTTCCAGCCGCAGGCCGGGGACGCGGAACTGGCCGCCGTGGCGGCCGTGTTCGCGGACCGCTGGCTCGGGCACGGACCGCGCAGCGCCGCCTTCGAGGCCGCCTTCGCCGCACACCTCGGGACACGGCCGGAGCAGGTGCTGTTCCTCAACTCGGGTACGGCGGGGCTCTTCCTCGCCACCGAACTGCTCGGCCTGCGGCCCGGTGACGAGGTGGTGCTCCCCTCGCCCAGCTTCGTGGCCGCCGCCAACGCGGTCGTACGGGCCGGCGGCCGCCCGGTCTTCTGCGACGTGGACGCCCGCACCCTGAACCCGACCGCCGAGGACGTCGAGGCCGCCGCCACGCCCCGCACGAAAGCGGTGGTGGTGCTGCACTACGGGGGCTACCCCGGTGACATCGCGCGCATCGCCGCCCGCTGCCGCGCGGCGGGCCGCACCCTGGTCGAGGACTGCGCCTGCTCGGTGGCCTCGCGGGTGGACGGCCGGGCGGTCGGCACGTTCGGCGATCTGGCGATGTGGAGCTTCGACGCGGCCAAGGTGCTGACCACCGGCGACGGCGGAATGCTGTACGCGCGCGACCCCGGACTGGCCGCGCGGGCGCGCCGGTTGGCGTACCACGGCCTGGTGCAGCCGACCGGTCTGGGCCACGCGCGGGTCTCGTCCCGGTGGTGGGAGCTGGACGTGCCGGAGCCGGGGCGCCGGGAGCTCGGCAACGACCTGACCGCGGCGATCGGCGCGGTCCAGCTGGACCGGCTGCCCGCGTTCCTCGCCCGCCGCAGGGAGATCGTCGAGCTGTACGACCGGGAGCTGGCGGGCTGCGACGCGCTGCGCCTGCCGCCCCCGCTGCCCGCCGGGCACACGTCCTCGTACTTCTTCTACTGGGTGCAGATGGCGGCCGGTCTGCGCGACCGGGTGGCCGCGGCGCTGCTCCGCGACGGCATCTACACCACCTTCCGCTACGCGCCGCTGCACAAGGTGCCCGCGTTCGGGACCGGCGGCCCCGCCCTGCCGGGTGCGGAACGGGCCGCCGCGGAGACGCTGTGCCTGCCGCTGCACCCGGGGCTCGGCGACGGCGACGTCCGCAGGGTGGCCGCCGCGCTGCGCGGGGCCGTGGCCGCCGACGGCCGGCCGGCACCCACGGAGGAGGGCTGAACCGTGCGCGTCCTGGTGACCACGTCCCACGGAGCGGGGCACGTCTTCCCGCCGATCGCGCTGGCGCACGCGCTGCGCGCCGCGGGGCACGACGTGCTGTTCGCCACCCCCGGCGCCTCCTGCGCCCATGTGGCGCGCGCCGGACTGCACGCCTTCGACTCCTCCCCCGACGCCGACACCGAGGAGATCTTCGGGCGGCTGCTGGCCGAGCGCGGGATGACCTTCGACCGGTTCCGTACGGACTCGCCCGAAGCCGTCACCCTGGCCGCCGAACTGTTCGCCCGGACCTCGGAGGCCACCGTCGAGCGGACCGTCGAGGTCGCCACGGCCTGGCGGCCCGACCTGGTCCTGTACACCGAACTCCAGGGAGCGGGCCCCCTCGTGGCCGCGCTGCTCGGCGTCCCGGCCGTCGAGCACACCATCAGCTGTCACCACTTCCGGCAGATCAGCAGCCGCTTCGGGCCGTGGCTGGCCCCCGCGTACCGGCGGTACGGCCTGGCCGGGCCGCCCCCGCGCGCGGCGACGATCGACACCCGCCCGCCCAGCATCGCCGCGTACGACCTGGGCGGCTGGCCCATGCGGGCGCTCCCCTACACCACGGGAGCCGTGCTGCCGCCCTGGCTGCTGGAGCGCCCGGCCCGGCCCCGGGTCGCGGTCACGCTCGGCACGCTGCGCCCGCAGCTGAGCGGCGTCGGCGAGCTGCGCGGGGTGGTGCGCGCGGCCGGCGCGGTGGACGCCGAGTTCGTCCTGGCGCTCGGTGACGCCGGCCCCGCCGCGCTGGGGCCGCTGCCCGCCAACGTACGGGCCGAGGGCTGGCTGCCGCTGACCGCGCTGCTGGCGACCTGCACCGCGATGGTCCACCACGGCGGCAACGGCACCACGCTGGCCGGTCTCGGTGCGGGCGTACGGCACCTGGTCCTGCCGGGCGGCGCCGACGACCACGAGGTGGCCCGCATTCTGCGCGCACGGGGCGTCGCCATGGTCAGTTCTCCGGAGGCGGTGGACGCGGACCTGCTGCGCCGCCTGCTGGCGGACGACGCCATGCGGGCCGCGGCGGCCGAAGTCCGGGACGAGACGGCGGCCCTGCCGTCCCCCGCCGCGCTCGTGCCGCGGCTGGAGGGACTGGCGGGCTGACGGCCGCCGGCCCGGCCCTCACACCACGCGCACCTCCGGCACGTACCGGATCCACCGCCCGCCCGCGGCCCGGAACGCCCGCTCCCTGGCCATGATCTCTTCGGCGTGGTTCCAGGCGAACAGCAGCGCGTAGTCCGGGTAGGGCGAGGCGAAGGCCGCGGGCGGGCGGACGGGGAGGTGGGCGCCGGGAGTCAGCCTGCCCTGTTTGGCCGGGGTGCTGTCGCAGACGTAGGGGACCAGGCGGGGGCTCAGGCCGCAGTACGTGGTCACGGTGCAGCTCTTGGCCGTGGCCGCGTACCCCGCCACCGTACGGCCCGCGGCGCGCAGTGCTTCGAGCAGCGCCACCAGGTCCCCGCGCACGCGCTCCACCCGGCCCGCGAAGGCGTCCAGGGTCCCGGGCGCCGTCAGCCCGCGGGCCTCCTCGTCCGCCAGGACCTCCGCCACCGCCGGAGCGGGCCCGCGGCGTCCGGCCCGGGTGAGGACGTAGCGGAGCTGGCCGCCGTGCACCGGCAGCCGTTCGACGCCGGTGAGCCGGAATCCGTACCGCTCGGCCAGGAGGCGCACGGAGGTCGCGGTGAAGTACCAGTGGTGCTCGTCGTAGAACTGGTCGAAGGCGGTGCGCCGGACGATCTCGCCGAGATAAGGGTCCTCGAAGACGAACGCGCCGTCCGCGGTGAGGAGCTCGTCCAGGCCCGCGAACAGGCCGGGCAGGTCGGCGATGTCGCACACGGTGTTGGCGGCGTACACGACCCGGGCGCGGCCCTCGGCGGCGGCGACTTCGCGCGCGGACGCGGCGGTCAGGAAGTCGGGGCGCACCCGCGCCGCTTCGTACCCGCAGTGCCCGGACGGCTCGAAGGCGAGCGGACGCACCCCGGCCTCCGCCAGGGTCCGGAGCACCACGCCGTCCGTACGGCCGACCTCGACGGCCAAGGCGCCCCGCGCACCGCGCAGTTCGGTGTCCAGCAGGCGCCGCCCGGCCGCCCGGAAGTGGTCGCGCATCACGGCGGAACCGGACGAGTGGTACGGGTATCCCTGGTACGCCCGGTGTTCCCGCGGGACAGCGCTCGTGAGCTGCACCAGGGCGCAGCGCCCGCAGTGCCCGGCGGCGAGGCGGTAGCGGACCGTGTCGCCCGTCCCCGCCAGGGCCTCGGCGGGCGTCGGGAAGGCCGAGGACAGCGGGTGGTCCCCGAGGTCGAGGAAGGTGCGCAGCGGCGCCGCGCAGATCCGGCACGCCGTTCCGGTCATCGGGAGGCCTCCGGTCCGTGCAGGCTGCGCAGGCAGGTGAGCAGGGTGCGGGCCTGGACGGTGACGTAGTGGCTGTGGCGCAGCAGCGCGCAGATCTGACGCTCCGTCACCCAGCGGAAGTCACCCGCCGCCTCGTACGCGCCGGCCCCGTCGGCCGCCACGATCCGGTAGCGGTTGAGCGCGTGGTGGAAGCGGCCGCCCTCCTCCGACAGGAGCGCGTCGAAGAGCACCCGGTCCGGTGGCGCGTCCCGCACCTCGTCCAGGAAGCGCGGGCGGGCCGCGACCGGCAGCCCCGCGTAGTTCTCCGGGGTGCAGCACACCGTCGCGGTCAGCTCGGCCGCGTCCACGCCGCCCGGTTCGGCGGCGGCGTGCACCAGGACGTGCGGTACGCCGTCGATGCGGGTGTGCAGGAAGGCGATGACGCCGGTGCCGCACGGGCGCAGCATGGGCTGGGTCCAGCGCCGCACCTCACGGCCGCCCGCCCGTACCTCGACCGCGACGACCTCGAAGAACCGGCCGCCGTCGTGGCGGATCGCGTGCTCGGCGCGATGCCAGCCCGGCAGTCCGCGCAGCGGTACGGGCCGGGTGCGCAGGCCGGGCCGGCTGCGGACCTCGGTGAGCCAGCACAGGATCTCCCGCCCGGTGTGGCGCGCCCGGCCCGCCGGGCCGGGCGGCGGGGGCAGGCAGGCGAGCACGCTCCGGGCGTCCATGTTCACCACGTCACCGGCCGTGAGCAGCGCGTGGATCTGCGGCAGCGTCATCCACCGGTGCCCCGGCAGCACCGCCACGTCCTCGGTCGTGCGCACGATCATGTTGCGGTTGCGCTTGCGGTAGAACCACGCGCCCTGTTCCGACTGGCGTACGTCCGCGATCAGCGCGCGCGGCGGCGGGTTGCGGAAGTGGCGCAGGTAGGGCACGGCCAGCCCGCCGTGCGCGCGGGTGAAATTGGAGCGGGTGGCCTGCACGGTGGGGGCGAGCTGGAGGCCGCCCGCGTTGCCCGGTTCGGGTTTGGCCTGCATCAGGTAGTGCGGCACCCCGCCGAAGTCCTTGACCAGCAGCCCGAGGATGCCGGTCTCGGGCTGGTGCAGGACGGGCTGCGCCCAGTGCGGCACGGGACCGTCCGGCGCCGTCACGTCCAGACCCCCGACGCTGAAGAAACCGCCCCCGTCGTGGACGAGGTCGCCGGTGCGCGCGTCGGTGTGCCAGCCCTCCAGGGCGTCCAGCGGGATGCGCCGGGTACGGGTGTACGTGCGCTCGCCGACCTCGGCGAACCAGCGGCCGACCGCGCCGGGGACCACAGGGACGGCGGCGGGCGCGGACGCCGCCGTGGACACGGGGGCGGCCATCACAGCCCTCCCAACACATCGAGCAGCGCACCGATCACCTTGTCCTGGAGACCCCGCGGCAGCGACGGATACATGGGCAGCGAGAAGATCTCCCCGGCCAGCGCCTCGGTGACGGGCAGCGCTCCCCTGCCGTATCCCAGGTGTGCGAAGCCGCTCATGGTGTGCACCGGCCACGGGTAGCTGATGTTGAGCGCGATGTCGTACCGCTCCTCCAGGAGACGCAGGATGCGGTCCCGTTGGGGGTGGCGGACGACGTAGAGGTAGTACACGTGGTCGTTGCCCGGGGCCGTGACGGGCAGCACCAGGCCGCTGCCCGCGAGCGCCTGCTCGTAGCGCCGGGCGACCGCGCGGCGGGCGGCGATGTAGCGGTCCAGGCGGCGCAGTTTGCGGCGCAGGATCTCGGCGTGCACCTCGTCCAGGCGGCTGTTGTGGCCCGGGGTGCGGACCACGTAGTAGCGCTCCCGCATGCCGTAGTACCGCAGCCGCCGCAGCGCCGCGTCGACCCGGGTGTCCGGGGTGAGCACGGCGCCGCCGTCGCCGTATGTGCCGAGGACCTTGGTCGGGTAGAAGGAGAACGCCGCGGCGTCGCCCAGGGTTCCGGCCAGGCGGCCGTGGTGCCGGGCGCCGTGGGCCTGCGCGCAGTCCTCCAGGACGGCCAGTCCGTGCGCGTCGGCGACGGCACGGAGGGGCGCCGTCTCCACGCACTGCCCGTACAGGTGCACCGGGAGCAGGGCCCGGGTGCGGCCCGTCACGGCCGCCGCGACCTGCCGGGTGTCCATCAGGTACGTGTCGGGGTGCACGTCCACGAAGACGGGTACGGCCCCGGCCGCGTCGATGGCGAGGACGGTGGGCGCCGCGGTGTTGGAGACGGTGACGACCTCGTCGCCGGGGCGGATGCCGAGGGCCTGGAGGGCGAGGGTGACGGCGTTGGTCCCGTTGTCGACGCCGACGCAGTGGGCGGTGCCGTGCCAGGCGGCGTACTCGGCCTCGAAGCCGCGGACGCTGTCGCCGAGCACCAGCTGCCCGGAGCGGAAGACCGTGTCGACGGCGTCGAGCAGGTCCGCCCGCTCGTCCGCGTACTCGGCCAGGTAGTCCCACACTCGTGTGGTCATCGGTGTGCCGTCTCCTTCCACCATTCGGGGTGGGCGCGGTACCAGGCCACGGTGTCGGCCAGGCCGCGGTCGAAGCCGGTGCGCGGCGTGTGGCCCAGCTCCGTACGGATCTTGGTCGCGTCGAGCGCGTAGCGGCGGTCGTGGCCTTTGCGGTCGGCCACCCGGCGGACACTGGACCAGTCGGCGCCGCACAGCCGCAGCAGGTGCCCGGTCAGCGCGAGGTTGGTGTGCGCGCTGCCGCCGCCGACGTGGTAGATCTCGCCCGCCCTGCCGTGGTGGAGGACCCGGTGGACGGCGCGGCAGTGGTCGTCCACGTGCAGCCACTCGCGGACGTGGCACCCGTCGCCGTACAGGGGCAGTTCGCGGCCCTCCAGGAGGCGGGTCACGAAGCGCGGGATGAGCTTCTCGGGGTGCTGGTACGGGCCGTAGTTGTTGCAGCAGCGGGTGATCGACACGTTCAGCCCGTGGGTGTGGTGGCAGGCGAGCACGAGCAGGTCGGCGCCCGCCTTGGACGCCGCGTACGGCGAACGCGGCGCCGGCGGCTGGTCCTCGGTCCACGCGCCGTGCGCGATCGAGCCGTAGACCTCGTCGGTGGAGATGTGCACCATGCGGCCGACGCCGGTGCGCAGGCAGGCGTCGAGGAGCGTCTGGGTGCCGAGGACGTTGGTCCGGACGAAACCGGGCGCGGCGTCCGGGGCGAGCGAGCGGTCGACATGCGTCTCGGCCGCGAAGTGCACCACGGCGTCGTGGCCGGGCAGCAGGGCCAGCAGCAGTGGCAGATCGCCGATGTCGCCGGGCACGAAGCGCATGCGGGGGTGGTGCGCGGGCAGGTTGGCGCGGTTGCCCGCGTAGGTGAGCAGGTCCAGGACGGTGACGTGGGTGTCCGCGTCGGACCGCTCCCCGAAGCCGCCGCCCAGGAGCGTACGGACGTAGTGCGAGCCGATGAACCCGGCGCCGCCGGTGACCAGGAGCTTCACGCCGCCACCTCGATCCGGCTGTCGTCGCCCACCAGCAGCCGGTTCCGCCCGTCGCCGGGACGAGCACGGCCGACGCGGGCGGCGCGGCCGATCAGCGAGCCGTGCAGGCCGCCGACCCGGTCGATCGTCACGCCGTCGAGGGTGACGGAGTCCGCGATCCCGGCCCGGCGCAGCACACAGTCGCGGCCCAGGGCGGTGTACGGGCCGAGACGGCTGTCCTCGACGACGGTGCCCGCGCCGACCAGGGCCGGTCCCTCGATCACCGATCCGGTCACCCGGGCTCCGGCCTCGATCACGACCGGCCCGGAGAGCCGGCTCGCGGCGTCGACGGTCCCCGCCGTCACCGGCCGGATGTCCTCCAGGAGCCTGCGGTTGCACGCCAGTACGTCGTCGGCGCACCCGATGTCGCGCCAGTAGCCGCCGTACTCCCCCGCCCGGACCTCGGCGCCCGCGTCGATCAGCCACTGCACGGCGTCGGTGATCTCCAGTTCGCCGCGCCGGCCCGGTGCGATGGCGGCCACCGCCCGGTGCACCTCGGCGGTGAAGAAGTAGACGCCGACCAGGGCGAGGTCGCTGCGCGGCCGGTCCGGCTTCTCCGTCACCCGCAGCACGGCGCCGTCAGCGTCCAGCTCCGCGACGCCGAAGCGGCGCGGGTCGGGCACCTTCCGGAGGGTCAGCTGAGCGGCGGGGCGCTCGGCGGCGAAGCGCGCGGCGAGCGTGCCGATCCCTTCGGGCAGCACATTGTCGCCGAGGTGGAGCAGGAAATCGTCGGTCCCCAGGAATTCCCGGCCGAGAGCCACACAATGGGCCAGGCCCAGCGGCTGTTCCTGGCGGAGAAAGGTGAGCCGTACGCCGAGGTCCGCGCCGTCGCCGAGGGCCGCCGCGATGTGCCGGTCCCGTGCGTCGACGACGATGCCGATATCCGTGATGCCCAGCTCCCGGATGTTCTCCAGGACGTGCCGCAGCACGGGCTTGCCCGCGACGGGAATCAATTGTTTGGGCATCGCATACGTGAAAGGGCGGAGCCGGGTACCCGTTCCGCCGGACAGCACCAGAGCCTTCATGACAACGGAGTGTCGACGCGCCCGTCGTACCGGAGAAGAGCCCTTCGGTGGACCGAACCGGCCATGTCCCTTTCGGTCCACGCTCCGGCCGCCGAGGAAAGGCACGCGGAATTCCGGCCGGTCGTGGCGCACCGGCCGGAATGCCCCGCTCGTGCTGTCCGGCGCGTCAGGCGGAGGACGCCGGAAGATATCCCAGCTGGGCGGCGAGCACGCCCGCCTGGAACCGGCTGCGCGCCTTCATGCCCGCCATCGCGTCGGTCGCGATCCGGCGGGCCGTACGGGCCGAGACGCCCAGCCGCCGGGCGACCGTGGCGTCCGTGTGGCCCTCGGCGAGCAGTTGCAACGCGGCCAGCTGCTGCCGGGTGAAGCCGTCCGCCGCCCGCCGGGACGGCGGCGGGCCCAGCCGTTCGGCCGCTGCCCACACGGCGTCGAACAGCGTGCTCAGCGCGGTCACCACGCCGTGCACCCGTACGGTGACGGCGGTCTGCGCGGTGTCCTCCGCGGAGGTGGAGACGAGCGCGCAGCGGCGGTCCACGACGACCATACGGGTGGGCAGCACGGCGACCGTACGGACCTCCGCGCCGGCCGACGCCAGCCACTCGGCGTGGGCCACGGCCGCCGGATCGTGCCGGGCGCTGTCCAGGCAGACGGTACGCACCCGGATTCCGCGGGCCAGCAGCCTCTCGTACAGCGGCCGCAGCGTCGGCAGTCCGGGCAGCGCGCCCGCCTGCCCGGGCGCGAACACCTGCAATTCCTCTTCGGCGGCCGCGCCGATCTCCGCCAGATGGTCGGATATCCGGTCGGCCCCGGCCAGCCGGACCACGCCGTGCTCGGCGGCGGATTGCTGGTGCACGGCGTATTCGGAGACGAGCCGGGCGGCGGCGGCCCGGCTTTCCTCCACGCGCTGTTGCTGCGCGGCGAGTTCGGCCTGCTGCCGGGCGAGCAGGATGTCCATGCCCAGCCGCGGGCTCACCGCGTACAGCCTGCCGGAGTGCTCCGCCGAAGGGCGGGCCAGCGCCAGTTCCGCCAGGCGGACCAAGGCCAGCTCGACTTCCCGTTCGGTCATTCCCGTACGGTCCGCCAATGACGCCGGTGCGGCGTACGGCTGGGCCAGCAGCGCCCGGTAGACCATTTCCGTCTCCGGCTCGACGCCGAGTCTCCCGAGAACGTGTTCCGACGTGCGCACAACTCTTCCCCCCTGGAAATGCGGCACCTGATGCGGGCGTCGGGCGCCCCCTGCGCCCGGCCCGGTCGGGGAGTCCTGGCGTACGGCCTCCCGTCCCGGAACACGGATGCCGGGTCCGGGCGACTCAACGGCGCGCCCCGAAAGGCCGGTTCGTGTGCCACCTCACGTCCCGTCCGCGAGCGAGGCGGCCGCTTCGTGCATCGCCAGTTCGAGCACCGCCGGTTCGGTGAGCCGCCCCGTGCCGTCGGGGGTGACGAGCCAGCGGACACCCCCCGTCGCCCGGCCCGGGTACGGCACCACGATCCAGCTGCCGCTGCCCGCGCCGCGCACCCCGGTGCCCAGCCAGCGCGCGGCCGTGCCCGGCGGCACGAAGAAGCCCGTACGGGCGTCCCCGAAGTCCCCGAGCACCGGCCCCGGACGGCCCGCCACCCGCGTCAGCACGTCCAGCGTCGGGCGTCCCAGCGCGCCGGGCACGATCAGCACGTCCCAGAGCCGGCCGGCCGGGAGGAGCGCCACCCCGAGGGGGTTGCGCTCCCACTCCCACCGGCAGGCATCGGGGTCCGCTGCCGCCGTCACCAGCCACTCCACTGCGTTCTTGGCCCCCGCGGCGTCCATGTCCCCTCGCTTCCGCGGTCCGCTCGGACCGCTGTCCGCCCGGTGAGAGACCGCGGCGGCGGCATCCTTACACGGGTTTGCCGGGGTTTTTCGCGGTGGACGGAAGCGGTGGGGGGCGTGGAGTGGTGCGTACGGGAGCTTTGGGCGGTGGGCGCGCCCGAGGAGCACGGGCGCGCGCCGTACGGCCCGTCGTCAGCTGTCGAAGCCGAGCCCGGCCCTGTCCATCGCCCGCAGCCACAGGTTGCGGCGGCCGCCGTGGATGTCGGCCCTGGTCATGGACCACTGCGTGAGGCCGATCCCGGCCCAGCGCAGCGGCTCCGGCGGGAACGGCAGCGGCTTCGTGCGGACCATCTCCAGCTCGGTGCGCTCGGTGCGCTCGCCCGCGAGGAAGTCGAGCATGACCTCCGCGCCGAAGCGGGTGGCACCCACGCCCAGGCCCGTGTAGCCGGCCGCGTAGGCGACCCGCCCGGCGTGCGCGGTGCCGAAGAAGGCCGAGAAGCGCGAGCAGGTGTCGATGGCACCGCCCCAGGCGTGGGTGAAGCGCAGGCCCGCCAGCTGCGGGAAGCACTGGAAGAAGTGCCGGGCCAGCTTCTCGTACGTGGCCGGGCGGTGGTCGTACTCGGCGCGGACCGAGGCGCCGAAGCGGTAGACGGCGTCGTAGCCGCCCCACAGGATGCGGTGGTCGGCGGTCAGCCGGAAGTAGTGGAAGTGGTGGTTGCTGTCGGACAGGCCCTGGCGGCCCCGCCAGCCGATGGCGGCACGCTGTTCGTCGGAGAGCGGCTCCGTCATCAGCGCGTGGTCGTAGACCGGGACGACGTACGGGCGCACGCGGCGCACCAGGGACGGGAAGACGTTGGTGCCCAGCGCGACCCGGCGGGCGAAGACCCGGCCGTACGGCGTGCGGGCCGCCATGCCGAGGCCGTCGGCGGCCAGGGCGGTGGCGGGGGTGTGCTCGTAGATCCGTACACCGAGGTCCAGGCACGCCTTCTTCAGCCCCCAGGCCAGCCGCGCGGGGTTGAGCATGGCGACGCCCGTACGGTTCCAGAGGCCGGCCAGGAAGGTCGGCGAGTCGACCTCGGCGCGCAGCGCCTCGCGGTCGAGGAACTCGATGCCGGTCAGGCCCAGCCGTTCGGCCTGCTCGGCGCCCTCCTTCAGCTCGGCGACCTGGTGGGGTTCGGTGGCGACGTCGATCTCGCCGGTGCGTTCGAAGGCGCAGTCGATGCCGTAGCGGGCGACGGCGTCCTCGATGGCGTCGAGGTTGCGGGCGCCCAGTTCTTCGAGTTTCCCCACCTCGCCCGGCCAGCGGTCCAGTCCGTTGCCGAGGCCGTGGGTCAGGGAGGCGGCGCAGAAGCCGCCGTTGCGGCCGGAGGCGGCCCAGCCGACCTCCTGGCCCTCGACGAGGACGACGTCGCGCGCGGGGTCGCGTTCCTTGGCGAGCAGGGCGGTCCACAGGCCCGAGTAGCCGCCGCCGACGACGAGCAGGTCGGTGTGCTCGTCACCGACGAGGGCGGGGAGGGCGGCCGGACGGTCCGGGTCGTCCAGCCAGAAGGAGGTCGGTGCGGCGTCCGCGAGGGCGTGGACGGGGGTGGTCATGGCAGCTCGTGCCATGGTTCTCAGCTCCTCTTCCGGCGTCCGGAGAGCAGCTGTGCCCCCAGGACGCAGAGCACGGCGATCAGGAACATCGCCGTTCCGATGACATTGATCTGAACGGGTGTGCCACGCTGTGCCGATCCCCAGACGAACATGGGGAACGTCACAGTCGAGCCGGCGTTGAAGTTCGTGATGATGAAGTCGTCGAAGGACAGCGCGAAGGAGAGCAGCGCGCCGGCCGCGATGCCGGGCGCGGCGATCGGCAGGGTGACGCGCAGGAACGTCTGCGCGGGCGACGCGTAGAGGTCCTGCGCCGCCTGTTCCAGGCGCGGGTCCATGCTCATCACCCGGGCCTTGACCGCCGTGACGACAAAGCTCAGACAGAACATCACGTGCGCGATCAGGATCGTCCAGAAGCCGAACCGGATGCCCATGTTGAGGAACAGGGTGGCCAGCGAGGCGGCCATCACCACCTCGGGCATCGCCATCGGCAGGAAGATCAGGGTGTTGACGGCGGGCCGGGCGCGGAAGCGGTAGCGGGCCAGCGCGAAGGCGATCATGGTGCCGAGGACGGTCGCGCCGAGCGTCGACCAGACGGCGATCCGCAGGCTCAGGCCCAGCGAGCCGCACAGGTCGGCGACGCCGCACGGGTCGGTCCAGGCGTCCGTGGAGAAGCGCTGCCACGCGTAGTTGAAGCGCCCGTTGGGCTTGTTGAACGAGAAGACCAGCACGACGAGGTTGGGCAGCAGCAGGTACCCGAGCGTGGCCAGGCCCGCGAGCACGACGAGGTGGCGGCGCAGCCACCGGAGCACGGCCCTCACACCAGGTCCTCCGTCCCGGACTTGCGGATGTAGAGGGTGACCATGGCGAGGATGGCCGCCATGAGGATGAAGGAGAGCGCGGCGGCCGTCGGGTAGTCCAGGACGCGCAGGAACTGCGACTGGATCACGTTGCCGATCATCTTCTGGTCGGTGGAGCCGAGCAGTTCGGCGTTGATGTAGTCACCGGCGGCCGGGATGAAGGTCAGCAGCGTGCCGGCCACCACGCCCGGCATGGACAGGGGGAACGTCACCCGGCGGAAGGTGGTGGCCGGCCGGGCGTACAGGTCGCCGGCGGCCTCGTGCAGCCGCGGGTCGATGCGCTCCAGCGAGGTGTACAGCGGCAGCACCATGAACGGCAGGAAGTTGTACGTCAGCCCGCACACCACCGCCAGCGGCGTGGCCAGCAGCCGCTGTCCCTCGGTCAGCCCCAGCCAGCTCGTCACGTCCAGGACGTGCAGCGAGTTCAGTACGCCGACCACCGGGCCGCCGTCCGCCAGGATCGTCTTCCAGGCCAGGGTGCGGATCAGGAAGCTGGTGAAGAACGGGGCGATGACCAGGATCATCACGACATTGCGCCAGCGGCCCGCCTTGAAGGCGATGAGGTACGCCAGCGGGTAGCCCAGCACCAGGCAGAGCACCGTCGCGGTGGCCGCGTAGCCGACCGAGCGCAGGAACTGCGGCCAGTACTCCCCCAGCGCGTCCCAGTAGGTGGCGAAGTGCCAGGTGACCTCGAAGCCCTCTTCGAGGGAGCCGGTCTGCACGGACGTCGACGCCTGGTAGACCAGCGGCGCGGCGAAGAAGACGACCAGCCAGAGGATGCCGGGGAGCAGCAGCCAGTACGGCACGAGGCGCTTGCGCGTCGCGCGCCCGCGGACCTCCGGCGCGTCCTCGGGGGCCGCGGGTGGCGGTGCTTCGGTGGTCGTCGTCACGCCGCCTCCTCGCCGGTGTCCGCCCCGGCCCCGATGTCCTGGGAGGCGTCCAGGCCGAAGGTGTGCGCGGGGTTCCAGTGGAGAATCACGTCGGCGCCGGGCACCAGGCGGGGGTCGCGCTCGACGTTCTGCTCGTAGACGGCGAGGCGTCCGGCGCCCGGGGACTCGATGACGTACTGCGTGCTGACGCCGAGGAAGCCGGCGTCCCGGACGCGTCCCGGCAGCCGGTTGCGGCCCTCGGCGATGCCGCCCGCGTCGTCGGCGTGGGTGAGGCTGATCTTCTCGGGCCGTACGCCCGCCAGGACCTTGCCGCCGGTGCGGGCCGTGGCACGGCATCGCCCGGCGGGCATCCGCAGCTTGGTCTCCCCGGCGGTCAGCAGCAGGTCGTCGCCGCCGGCCGCCACCACCTCGGCCTCGATGAGGTTGGAGGTGCCCAGGAAGTTGGCGACGAAGGTGGTGGCCGGGTTCTCGTACAGGTCGGCGGGCGCGCCGAGCTGCTCGACCCGGCCGCCGTTCATCACCGCGACCGTGTCGGCCATCGTCAGGGCCTCCTCCTGGTCGTGGGTGACGTGCACGAAGGTGATGCCGACCTCGGTCTGGATGCGCTTGAGTTCGAGCTGCATCTGGCGGCGCAGCTTGAGGTCGAGGGCGCCGAGCGGCTCGTCCAGGAGAAGCACCCGCGGATGGTTGATCAGCGCGCGGGCGACCGCGACGCGCTGCTGCTGGCCGCCGGAGAGCTGCTGGGGTTTACGGCGCGCCATCGGCCCGAGTTCGACCAGGTCGAGCATCTCCTCGACCTGTTTCTTCACGGATTTGATGCCGCGGCGGCGCAGACCGAACGCGATGTTCTCGTAGATGTCCAGGTGCGGGAAGAGCGCGTAGTTCTGGAAGACGGTGTTGACCGGGCGCTTGTACGGCGGCAGGGCGGTGACGTCCCGGCCGTCCAGCTCGACGGTCCCGGTGGACGGGTCCTCCAGCCCCGCGATCATGCGCAGGGTGGTGGTCTTGCCGCAGCCGGAGGCGCCCAGCAGCGCGAAGAAGGAGCCCGCCGGGATGGTCAGGCCGAGCGGGTGGACGGCGGTGAAGGAGCCGTAGGTCTTGCTGATTCCGGAGAGGCGGACGTCGCCACCGGAGGTCTGTGTCATGGGTGGTCCCGTGGGTCGGAAGGCGGGCGGGGCCGGTGCGCGGCCGGGTGCAACGGTCTCAGGCACCCGTGGGTCAGGCGAATTTCCCGGGCGGATTCCTCGCTCGCCGCGCTGTTCGGGCGCGGAAGGAAGGTGACCGGGCGGCGGACTCCCGGTCCGGGCGGAGCAGCGGGTGGTCCGCCAGGTACCGGCCGGTCTCCGCCGGTTCCTCGCGTACGCCGGCGACCGGGCCCCCATGGGTGACGTACGCCGCGATCCGGGCCGGGACCGCCGGGCTCCGGCTCGGGCGCGGACCGGCTCACGGGCTGCCGGGTGTCCTCCATGCGCGGTGCCCTTCCAGGATGAGCCCGGTGGTCGGCCGGTGCGGCCATGTGCGGCGGCTGCCGCCCCGCTCTCAGGCGCGGTCCCCGAAGACGGTCCGGTGCCAGTCCTTCCTGGCAATGCCGGTGTTGTCGTACATGACGTGCTTGACCTGCGTGTACTCCTCGAAGGAATAGGCGGACATGTCCTTGCCGAAGCCACTGGCCTTGTATCCGCCGTGCGGCATCTCGCTGAGGATCGGGATGTGGTCGTTGACCCAGACACAGCCCGCCTTGATCTCGCGGGTGGCGCGGCCGGTGCGGTAGACGTCCCGGCTCCACGCGGAGGCCGCCAGGCCGTACGGCGTGTCGTTGGCCAGCGCGATCCCCTCGTCGTCGCTGTCGAAGGGCAGCACGGCCAGCACCGGCCCGAAGATCTCGCTCTGCACCGCCTCGCTGTCCTGCGCGGCGTCGGTGATCAGCGTGGGCAGGTAGTACGCGCCCTTGGCGCATTCGCCCTGCGGGGCCGCGCCGCCGGTGACGACGGTGGCGTACGACCGGGCCCGGTCGACGAACCCGGCGACCCGGTCGCGCTGGGTGTACGAGATCAGCGGGCCGAGGTCGGTGTCCGGGTCGAACGGGTCGCCGAGCCGCACGGTCGCCATGAGGTCGGCGACACCGCTGACGAACGCGTCGTACAGCGGGCGCTGCACATAGGCGCGGGTGGCGGCGGTGCAGTCCTGCCCGGTGTTGATCAGGGCGCCGGCCACCGCGCCGTGCACCGCGGCTTCCAGGTCGGCGTCGTCGAAGACCACGAAGGGGGCCTTGCCGCCGAGTTCCAGGTGCAGCCGCTTGACGGTGCTGGTGGCGATCTCGGCGACCCGCTTGCCGACCGCCGTCGAGCCGGTGAAGGAGGTCATGGCGACGCCGGGGTGGGCGACCAGGTGCTCACCCGCCTCCCGGCCCGCGCCCGAGACGATGTTGAGCACGCCGTCGGGGATGCCCGCCTCGGTCGCCGCCTGGGCGAACATCACCGAGGTCAGCGGCGTGATCTCGGCGGGCTTCAGCACGACCGTGTTGCCTGCCGCGATGGCCGGCAGCACCTTCCAGGCGGCCATCTGGAGCGGGTAGTTCCAGGGCGCGATGGAGCCGACGACGCCGATGGGCTCCCGGCGGATCACCGAGGTGTGGCCGGGGCTGTACTCCCCCGCCGACCTGCCCTCCAGATGCCGGGCGGCCCCCGCGAAGAAGGCCGCGTTGTCGACCGACCCCGGTACGTCGAACCCCTCGCTGAGCTTGACCGGCTTGCCGCACTGGAGCGACTCGGCGTAGGCCAGTTCCCCGGCCCGTTCGCCGAGGACGGTGGCGAACCGGTGCAGGGCGTCGGAGCGCTCGCCCGGGGTCGCCCCGGCCCACTCGGGGAAGGCGCGCCCGGCGGCCTCGACCGCCGCGTCCACGTCCGCCGTGGAGGCCAGCCGGTAGCCGTACACCTGCTCGCCGGTGGCCGGATCGACCACGTACTGGGTGCGGCCGGAGCTGCCGTCCCGGAGGCCGCCGGCGAGGTACTGCGCGCCCTCGGCGAATCGGTCCCGCACGTCGAATCGCTGGATCATGGTGCTCTCCTCCGCCGGACGCCGGGCCGCTCCGCGGCACCCCAGGCGTAGCTCTTTCCGGAATCGATGGCTGATCTTGACAGAGGAGCAGGACCCCAACAAGGGATTCCGTTGTTGCCTTTTGATTACGCGACGGATTCTGCGATTTCCGTCGTACGGCACCCCGACACGTTGTCAGTGCCCGCTGACAGAATCCCGGCATGATGCACGACAGCACGGGGGGCACGGGGATGAACGAGCCGGGAAGCGGCGCGGCGGACACGGCGACGGCCGCACCGACGGCGGACGGGCCGCGGTCGGCCGAGGAGCTGACCGCGCGGACGGCCGCCGGTGAGCGGTACAAGTACGTGTATTTCTGGGGCCACACGCCCCGCCGCGACGGCGAGCTGGGCGCGAGCTGCTTCAGCCAGTGGTGGCCGTCGCCGTTCACGGTCGACGGCGTGCGCTACGCCACCGCCGAGCACTGGATGATGGCCTGCAAGGCCCGGTTGTTCGGGGACGCGGAGGCGGAGCGGCGGGCGCTGGCCGCCGGGCATCCGAAGCAGGCCAAGGACGCGGGCCGCTCGGTGCGCGGCTTCGACGGCGCGCTGTGGGAGCGGCACCGCTTCGCGTACGTCGTCGAGGGCAATGTGCACAAGTTCGGCCAGGACGACGCCCTGCGCGCGTATCTCCTCGGGACGGGCTCCCGCGTCCTGGTCGAAGCCAGCCCGCTGGACCGCATATGGGGCATCGGACTGGCCGCCGACGACGAACGCGCACAGGACCCGGCGCGCTGGCGCGGTCTGAACCTGCTCGGCTTCGCCCTGATGGAGGCCCGGCAGCGGCTGGGGGCGGGCGCCTAGAACCGGGCGAGGAGGACGAGCTGGGCACTGGACCGGTCCGCCGGAAGGTTCCGCAGGTTCGGGACGGCGGCCGGTCCGGGCGAGGCGGCGTACGCGGGCGCGGCTTCGTGCGCACGGGGGCCGGGTGCGGCTGCGGATTCGTACGCACGGGGGCCGGGTGCGGCTGCGGCCGCGGCTTCGTACGTATCCGGGTCGTCCGCGTCGGGACCGTCCGCATCGGGACCGTCCATGTCCGGACCGTCCATGTCCGGGCCGTCGTCGGAGTCGAAGCCGCCGGGGCCCGAACCGTCGGTGCCCGAACCGTCGGAGTAGCCGGGG
Source organism: Streptomyces albofaciens JCM 4342 (assembly GCF_008634025.1). Classification (NCBI taxonomy): domain Bacteria; kingdom Bacillati; phylum Actinomycetota; class Actinomycetes; order Kitasatosporales; family Streptomycetaceae; genus Streptomyces; species Streptomyces albofaciens. Next base: position 2,601,036 of record NZ_PDCM01000002.1, read on the forward strand.
TCCCACGGGTCGTCGTCCATATAGGGCGCGTTCGACACCACCACGAAACAGACCATGAGCACGCTCAGCAGCATCGCCACACCGCCCATGATCAGCCCGGCCAGCGCGCTCCCGCCGTTGTCCGCCTCGCCCCGGTCGGCCTTGCTCCGCCCGATGGCGCCGAAGATGATCGCGAGCAGACCGAGGAGGAATCCGAAAGCCACGGTGAAGAAGAGAACCGTGCCCACGATCCCGAGGACGAGAGCGGCGGTGCCGAACCCGTTGTTCAGCGCGAGCGGCACCCAGTAGGGCTGGTAGCCGGGCGGCAACTGCTGCCCCGGACCGCCGCCCGGGTACGGGGCGCCACCCCATCCACCGGAGCCGGGGCTGCCGTACGGAGACACGGGCATGCCGTGGGGGCGGGGCGCGGCGCCCGAGGGGAGACCGCCGTCGTCACCCGGCTGCCCGCCGGTGCCGTTCCGGCTGTCAGCCCGCGGCCCGTCCATCCCGGCGCCGGATATCGGCGGCACACCGGAGCCGGGCGGCGCATACGCCCCTGCGGTGGCCGGCGCGGGCGGCGGCGGAGGCACGTCGTACCGACCTCCGGGGGAGTCCGCGGGGGTTCCGGCCACGGGGGTGGTGGGCGCGGGCGTGGTGGGCGCGGGCGTGTCCACGGTTGGGGCGGCCGGCTCCGGCACGGCCGGCTCCGGGACGGCCGGCTCCGGGACGGCCGGCTCCGGGACGGCCGGCTCCGGGACGGCCGGCTCCGGGACGGCCGCCTCCGGCGTAACCGACTGCGGCGTGACCGACTTGGCCGGCCCCGCCTCCGGGATGCCCGTCCCAGCCACGCCCGGCGCCTTCCGCTGCTCCGGCGGAGCCCATGGATCGCGCGGTTCGGGCTGCGCCACGGTCCCCGCATCGACGGTGGGTTCCGACACACCCGCCTTCGCCACGGCCGACTTGGTCGCCGTCGGCTCCGGCACACCCGTACCGGCCGCAGCGGAGATGGGTTCCGGCATGCCCGTCCCAGCCGCGCCCGGCGCCTTCCGCTGCTCCGGCGGAGCCCATGGATCGCGCGGTTCGGGCTGCTGACTGCCGGACATCGACACCCCCACATTCCCCCCACGTTTCACTTACGCCCATGCTAAGACCTGCCCCGATCCGTACGACGCTGCCCGCCTACGATGACTTCCGTCCGTGGCACGCCCCAGCTCGCTCCCTCGACCAGGAGGAACCGTTGTCCGATCTCGACGCCTTCATCGCCGGACTGCCCAAGGCCGAGCTGCACGTCCACCACATCGGATCGGCGTCTCCGCGCATCGTCGCCGAGCTGGCCGCCCGCCACCCGGACTCCGCGGTGCCCACCGACCCGGAGGCGCTCACCGACTACTTCACCTTCCGGGACTTCGCCCACTTCATCCAGGTCTATCTCTCCGTGGTGGACCTCATCCGCGACGCCACGGACGTCCGGCTGCTGACGTACGAGATCGCCCGGGACATGGCGCGGCAGAACATCCGTTACGCCGAGCTGACCGTCACCCCGTACAGCTCCACCCGCCGCGGCATCCCGGATACGGCCTTCGTCGAGGCCATCGAGGACGCGCGCAAGGCCGCGGAGTCCGAGCTGGGCGTGGTGCTGCGCTGGTGCTTCGACATTCCCGGTGAGGCCGGGCTGGAGGCCGCCGAGGAGACCGCGCGGATCGCCTGCGACCTGCGCCCGGAGGGCCTGGTCTCCTTCGGGCTCGGCGGCCCGGAGATCGGCGTGCCGCGCCCGCAGTTCAAGCCGTACTTCGACCGTGCCATCGCGGCCGGCCTGCACTCCGTCCCGCACGCCGGGGAGACCACGGGACCGCAGACCGTCTGGGACGCGCTGACCGAGCTGCGTGCCGAGCGGATCGGCCACGGCACCAGCTCCGTCCAGGACCCGAAGCTGCTGGCCCACCTCGCCGAGCACCGCATTCCGCTGGAGGTCTGCCCGACCTCGAACATCGCCACCCGCGCCGTGCGCACCCTCGACGAGCACCCGCTGAAGGAGATGGTCGACGCGGGTGTCCTGGTGACGATCAACAGTGACGACCCGCCGATGTTCGGCACGGACCTGTGCCTGGAGTACGGCGTCGCCGCGCGCCTGCTGGACCTCGACGCGGCCGGGGTCGCCGCCCTGGCCAAGAACGCCGTCGAGGCGTCCTTCATGGACACCGCCGCGAAGGCCGCGCTGACCGCCGAGATCGACGGCTACACGGCGGCGTGGCCGCGGTGAGGGCCGCGCGGCGCGCGACGGCTTGGGCGCCGGTGCCCGCGCGGGGCCGGGTGGCGGTCATCGGGCACCGGGGCGCCCCGTACGAGGCGCGCGAGAACACCCTCGCCTCCCTGCGCGCCGCGCTCGAAGCGGGCGCCGACGCGGTCGAGATCGACGTACGGCTGACCGCCGACCGCGTCCCGGTCCTGCTGCACGACGCCGCCCTGGAGCGGCTGTGGGGCCACGACCGCCCGCTGGCCGCACTCACGTACGGCCAGGTCGCCGGACTCACCGCGGACGGCGTTCCGACCCTGCGCGAGGCCCTCGCGCTCACGGCCAAGTACCCGTCCGCGCGCGCCCTGGTCGACCTGCCCGACCCCGCGGCCGCGTCGGCCGCCGTCGCCGAGGTCCGCGAATCCGGCGCCGAGGACCGTGCGTACTACTGCGGCGGCGGGCTGTCCATGCTCGCCGTCCGCGCCGCCGACCCGGCCGCGGAGATCGCTCTCTCCTGGTGCCGTACGGCCCCGCCGCGCCCCGAACTGCTGGCCCGCGTCCGCCCGCGTTGGCTCAACTACCACTTCGGCCTGGTGACCCCGGAGCTCGTCGAACGGGCCCACGCGGGCGGGTACTTGTTCGCGGCGTGGACCGCCGACCTGCCCCGCACCGCGCGCCGCCTCAAGCGCGCGGGCGTCGACGCCGTCACGACCAACCGGGTGGCCGCCGTCCGCGCGGCGCTCTGAGGCGTACCGGCCCCGCGCGCCTCAGCTCCGTACCAGCCGCCGCGCCACGAAGTGCGACAGCACGGTGGCCGCCCCGGCGGCAGCCAGCCCGCCCGCCACGCCCCGCGCGTCCGTCGGGCGGAGCCGCCCCGCGCGCCGCAGCCGGCCGCGCGCCCACAGCGCGTACGGGACGACGATGACCGGTGAGGTGGCCGAGCCGGGGGTGTAGCCGCGTACGGCGGCGGCCTGCGCGAGGTGCACCAGGCCGTGCAGCCCGAACCCGTCCACCGCCCCCTGGAAGAAGGCCGAGCGGCCGCCGGTGCGGTGTCCGCGTGCCGCGGCGGCGGCCACGATCACCGCCATGGCGCCCACGGCGACCGTGAACTCCCGCTGGTCGACGCCCTCCAGCGCCCGCCAGAGCCGTTCGGGCGCGCCAGGGAACCGTTTCCGCAGCTCCGGCAGACGGTCCCGGATCCAGCGCGGCCCGAAGGCCACCTCCTCCGCGTCGTGCAACGCCCAGGCGGCGAGCAGTCCGAACGTGACGGCGGGGCTCAGGTCCTGCGTGTTCTGCGACATGAGCGGTGAGTCTGGCACGGCCGCGGAGGCCGCCCGCGAGGGGGGCAACGGTTCCGGGCAACGGGTCCGGGCACCCGTCCCGGTCACTGGTCCGGCGTGGCCCAACGGCCGCTCACATCCGGGCACTTACCGTCGCCGCTTGACCTTGTCACCGTGTCAGACCGTGCACTGGTGAGCACTGCCCGGCAGACGCCGCCCGCCCCGCACACGAGGAGACCCATGCTCGCCTACACCGGCTCCGGCCCGTACTGCTACAGCCACTCCCTGGCCATGGTGCTCGGCCCGGACGCCGCCCCGTCCCCCGCCGTCATCGAGACCCTCACCGGCTCGCCCTTCGGCATGCAGCTCGTCGGCGGCACCCTGCCGTGGTTCGACCCGTACGGCTGGGACCCGGAAGCCGGCATGGACGCCGCCGTGCCGGCGCTCGGCCTGCGCTGTGTACGCAGCGCAGGCGGCACCCAGGACCAAGCGCTGGCCCGGCTCGGTGCCGCCTGTGCGGAAGGCCCGGCCCTGGCCGGCCCGGTGGACATGGGCCTGCTGCTGTACCAGCCCGGCTCCGGCACCCCGACCGGCGCCGACCACTACGTGGTCGTGCTGTCGGTCGAGGACGGCACCGTCCTCCTCCACGACCCGCACGGACACCCGTACGCGACACTGCCCGCCCCGGCCTTCGCCGCCGCCTGGCGCGCGGAGTCGGTCACGTACACGGACGTGCCGTACGTGATGCGCTCCGCCTTCGTACAGGAGCGGGCAGCCGACCCGGCCGAGGCCCTGCGGCGGTCGCTGCCCGACGCCGTACGGTGGCTGGCCGGTCGTGACGACCTGCCGATGCCGCCCGGATCGCTCGGCGGCACGGCCGCCGCCGAAGCGCTGGCGGACCGCGTGGCCGAGGGCCTGCCGCCGGAAACCCGCGAACTGCTGCGCGTCTTCGCCGTCCGCGTCGGCGCCCGCCGCCTCAACGACGCGGCGGCCTGCCTCGCCTCACTGGGCCTCGATGTCCCGGCCGCCCTGCTGGCCGAGCAGTCCCGCATCGTCGGCGGCCTGCAACACCCTGTCGTCTCGGAGGACGACGGCGCCCTGGAAGCCGGCCTGCGGCGGCTGGCTCCTACGTACGGGAGGCTGCGTACGGCCTTGGAGCAAGCCGTCACGCGGAGCTGAACCGCGCGCCGGCCCCCGCCTCACAGCCCCACGATCCCGTTCCACTCCTTGGCGAACGCCGGGCGTTCCTTGGAGGTGATGTCGCGGGCGGTGGCCAGGCGCTTGCGCAGGGCGTCGTCGGGGAAGACCAGCGGGTCCTCGGCCAGCGCGGCGCGCTCCTCGTCCTTGGAGGAGGCGAGGACGTCGCGCGCGGCCGGTACGGGGCAGACGTAGTTGACCCAGACGGCCAGTTCGGCGGCGATCTCCGGCTGGTAGTAGAAGTCGACCAGCCGTTCCGCGTTGCGCTTGTGCTCGGCGCGGTCGGGGATCATCAGGCTCTCCGCCCACAGTTCGGCGCCTTCCTGCGGCACCACGAACTCGATGTCCGGGTTGTCCTCCTTGAGCTGGATGACATCGCCCGAATACGCCTGGGCCGCGAGCACATCGCCCGAGGCCAGGTCCTTGATGTAGTCGTTGCCGGTGAAGCGCCGGATGTGCTTCTTGGCGACCAGACGGCGGATCCGGTCCGTCATCCGGTAGAAGTCGTCCTCTTTCCAACGCGCGATGTCCACACCGTCGCCCTGCATGAGCATCGCGAAGGACTCGTCCATCCCGGACAGCAGCGTCACCCGTCCGCGCAGATCGTCCTTCCACAGGTCGGCGGTGTGCTGGATCTCCCGGCCGAGCTTCCTGCGGTTGTACGCGATGCCGGTGATGCCGGACTGCCACGGCACGGAGTGCCTGCGCCCCGGGTCGAAGTGCGGGTCGCGCAGCAGCGGATCGAGGTGGCGCGCGACGTTCGGCTGCCGGGCCCGGTCCATCTCCTGCACCCAGCCGAGGCGTACGTAGCGGCCGCACATCCAGTCGCTGATGACGATCAGGTCGCGGCCGGTGGGCTGGTGGTTCATCAGCGCCGGACTGATCTTGCCGAAGAACTCGTCGTTGTCGTTGATCTCCTCGGTGTACGTCACCGAGATGCCGGTGTGCTTCTCGAACGCCTCCAGCGTCGGCCGCCGCCGCTGGTCCCGCTCGTCCACGTCGATGTAGAGCGGCCAGTTGGCGAAGGTCAGGCGCCGGTCCCGGGCCGAGCGGTCGGGGGCGGCGCGGTCGGCGGGGGCGACGTACGCGGCGGGCACCCCGCATCCGGCCGCCAGCAGGGTCAGGGCCCCGGCCGCTCCCGTACCGACCGTGCTCCGTAGCAGCGAACGCCGCGAAAGTTCAGGCATGGCGTGCACTCTCACGTGCCGGGGGCGGCGACGGCAACCCGGCAGAACGTCGGCCGCCGGGCCGCCGCCCACGACGGTGTGCCGGGCGGCGGGGCGCCGCGCGGGCCCCGCCGCCCGGGTGGGCTCAGCCGTCCAGCGACGTCATCACGTGCTTGACGCGCGTGTAGTCCTCGAAGCCGTAGCCCGACAGGTCCTTGCCGTAGCCGGACTTCTTGAACCCGCCGTGCGGCATCTCGGCGACCAGCGGGATGTGGGTGTTGATCCACACGCACCCGAAGTCCAGCTTCTTGGACATCCGCATGGCCCGGGCGTGGTCCTTGGTCCACACCGAGGACGCCAGCGCGTACTCCACGCCGTTGGACCACTCGACGGCCTGGTCCTCGTCCCGGAAGGACTGGACGGTGATGACCGGCCCGAAGACCTCCTTCTGGACGATCTCGTCGTCCTGCTTGAGGCCGGAGACGACGGTGGGCGCGTAGAAGTAGCCCTTCTCGCCGACCTGGTGGCCGCCCGCCTCGATCTTGGCGTGCGCGGGCAGGCCGTCGATGAAGCGCTTGACCTGGGCGAGCTGGTTGGCGTTGTTCAGCGGGCCGTAGAGCACGTCCTCGTCGTCGACCGGGCCGGTCTTGGTGTCGGCGGCGGCCTTGGCGAGCGCGGTGACGAACTCGTCGTGGATGGACTCGTGGACCAGCACCCGGGTCGCGGCCGTACAGTCCTGGCCGGCGTTGAAGTAGCCCGCGACGGAGATGTCCTCGACGGCCTTGGCGATGTCGGTGTCCTCGAAGACCACGACCGGGGCCTTGCCGCCCAGCTCCAGGTGGACCCGCTTGAGGTCCTTGGCGGCGGACTCGGCGACCTGCATGCCGGCCCGCACCGAGCCGGTGATCGAGGCCATCGCCGGGGTCGGGTGCTCGACCATCAGGCGGCCGGTGTCGCGGTCGCCGCAGATGACGTTGAACACGCCGCGGCTGTGGCCCAGCTCGTCCAGCACACCGCCGATGATCTCGGCGATCAGCACGGTCGAGGCGGGGGTGGTGTCGGAGGGCTTGAGGACGACGGTGTTGCCCGCGGCCAGCGCCGGGGCGAACTTCCACACCGCCATCATCATCGGGTAGTTCCACGGCGCGACCTGCGCGCAGACGCCGACCGGCTCGCGGCGGATGATGGACGTGAAGCCGTCCATGTACTCGCCCGCGGCGCGGCCCTCCAGCATCCGGGCGGCCCCCGCGAAGAAGCGGATCTGGTCCACCATCGGCGGGATCTCCTCCGAGCGCACCAGCGCGATCGGCTTGCCGCAGTTCTCCGACTCGGCGGCGATCAGCTCCTCGGCCCGCTCCTCGAAGCGGTCGGCGATCTTGAGCAGGACCTTCTGGCGCTCGGCCGGCACCAGGTCGCGCCAGGCGGGGAACGCGGCCTCGGCGGCGGCCATCGCCGCGTCCACGTCCGCGGCGGCGGACAGCGGAGCGGTGGCATACGCCTCACCCGTGGCCGGGTTGACCACCTCCGTGGTCCGCCCGTCGGCGGCGTCCCGGAACTCCCCGTCGATGTAGTTGCGCAGCCGACGCAGTTCGGTGGTCACGAGCGACCCCTCCTGTCAGGTGTCCATTGGTTGAGATGCCCACCCTAGCCAGGAAGGCAACGTTTTCGACATACCCACAACGGATGAACGACGAAATCAGTGGCGTCGACTTCTCAGCACAACTGATTTCATTGAATCGGGGTTGCGGGACTGACGAGGCTCGTGCACAGTGAGGGCTGTGGCCACTCGTGACAGAAACGGCACCCAGTCGATCGACTCCGTCTCCCTGGCGATCATCGAGCAGCTCCAGGAGGACGGCCGCCGTCCGTACGCCGCGATCGGCAAGGCCGTGGGCCTGTCCGAGGCGGCGGTGCGGCAACGCGTACAGAAACTGCTCGACCAAGGCGTGATGCAGATCGTCGCGGTCACCGACCCCCTCACGGTCGGCTTCCGGCGGCAGGCGATGGTCGGGATCAACGTCGAGGGCGACCTCGACCCGGTGGCCGACGCCCTGACGGCCATGGAGGAGGTCGAGTACGTCGTCATGACCGCGGGCTCCTTCGATCTCCTCATCGAGATCGTCTGCGAGGACGACGACCACCTGCTGGAAATGATCAACAAGCGCATCCGCACGCTGCCCGGCGTCCGGACCACGGAGAGCTTCGTCTATCTCAAGCTCCGCAAGCAGACCTACACCTGGGGAACCAGATAGCCATGACCGCTGACCTCTCGAAGACGGCCTACGACCACCTGTGGATGCACTTCACCCGCATGTCGTCGTACGAGAACGCCCCCGTGCCGACGATCGTGCGCGGCGAGGGCACGAACATCTACGACGACAAGGGCAGGCGCTACATCGACGGCCTGGCCGGCCTGTTCGTCGTGCAGGCCGGGCACGGCCGCGCCGAACTCGCCGAGACCGCGCTCAAGCAGGCCCAGGACCTGGCGTTCTTCCCCATCTGGTCCTACGCCCACCCCAAGGCCGTGGAGCTCGCCGAGCGGCTGGCGCACCATGCGCCGGGCGACCTGAACAAGGTCTTCTTCACCACCGGCGGCGGCGAGGCCGTCGAGACCGCGTGGAAGCTGGCGAAGCAGTACTTCAAGCTCACCGGCAAGCCCACCAAGCACAAGGTGATATCGCGTGCGGTGGCCTACCACGGCACACCGCAGGGCGCGCTGTCCATCACCGGTCTCCCCGGCCTGAAGGCCCCGTTCGAGCCGCTGGTCCCGGGCGCCCACAAGGTCCCCAACACCAACATCTACCGGGCGCCGCTCTTCGGTGACGACCCGGAGGCGTTCGGCCGCTGGGCCGCCGACCAGATCGAGCAGCAGATCCTCTTCGAGGGCCCGGACACCGTCGCCGCCGTCTTCCTGGAGCCGGTGCAGAACGCGGGCGGCTGCTTCCCGCCCCCGCCCGGCTACTTCCAGCGCGTCCGCGAGATCTGCGACCGCCACGACGTGCTGCTCGTCTCCGACGAGGTCATCTGCGCCTTCGGCCGCCTGGGCACGATGTTCGCCTGCGACAAGTTCGACTACGTACCGGACATGATCACCTGCGCCAAGGGCATGACCTCCGGCTACTCCCCCATCGGCGCCTGCGTCATCTCCGACCGGCTGGCCGAGCCGTTCTACAAGGGCGACAACACCTTCCTGCACGGCTACACCTTCGGCGGCCACCCGGTCTCCGCCGCCGTCGCCTGCGCCAACCTCGACATCTTCGAGCGCGAGAACCTCAACCAGCACGTGCTGGACAAGGAGGACGCGTTCTTCTCCACCCTGAAGAAGCTCCACGACCTGCCGATCGTCGGCGACGTCCGCGGAAACGGCTTCTTCTACGGCATCGAACTCGTCAAGGACAAGACCACCAAGGAGTCCTTCGACGAGGAGGAGACCGAGCGCGTCCTGTACGGCTTCCTCTCCAAGGCCCTCTTCGAGAACGGCCTGTACTGCCGCGCCGACGACCGCGGCGACCCGGTCATCCAGCTCGCCCCGCCGCTCATCGCCGACCAGCCGGTCTTCGACGAAATCGAGCAGATTCTGCGGGGGACGCTGAAGGAGGCCTGGGAGAAGCTGTGAAGCCGGGGCGCACTCCTTGAGATGACGGGGCGTCCGGGGCCGGCTTCCCCCGGACCGCTCGGCTCGCGGCCCCGGCGTGCGCCGGGCGAGCCCGTACGCCCGCCGTCCACGCGAGCCGCGCTGCCGGCTCGCGCGCCCGCCCGTGGGGTGAGCAGGTCCGTGACCGTACGGACCTGCGCGCCTGCCGGGTGGGCGCGGTCCGCCCCGCAGCGCGCGGGCCCCGGACGCCTGCCGGCCCCGCCCTCCCCCCTTCAGCCCGCCTCTCTCACCCCTCCGCCCAGATTCTTCATATAAGCCTCCATTTGAGTGAACCTGGGCCGTGGTGCGCGCCGAGCGCCGAATACCGAGGGTCGCCACTCCTTACCGTGCCAGTGACCGATACCCTCCATGGTCGTTCACCCGGTCGGGGGAACGATCGGACGCGACGAGCATGAGGTGCGCAGATGGTGGCCCCACCTGACAACGACGTTCTCTGGGCGCGCGGCCTGCACCACACATACGCCGGCACCCGCGTGCTGACGGGGGTCTCCGTCAGTGTCCGCGAGGGCGAGATCCTCGCCGTCACCGGGCCCCGCGGCTGCGGCAAGACGACCCTCCTGCGGTGCCTTTCCGGCCAACTTGCGCCGGACAGCGGCGAAATCTGGTTCAACAGTTCACCGGTGCACACGCTCTCACCGGCCGGCCGGGAACGGCTGCGCCTGGAACGCTTCGGCTGGGTGGACACCGAACCGCACCTCGTCCCCGAGCTGACCGCCTGGGAGAACGCCGCCCTCCCGCTGCTCCTGCGCGGGACCGGCCACCGCGCCGCCAAGCAGACCGCCTGCGAGTGGCTGGAGCGTCTGGACGTGGGGATGTGCGCCCGCCAACGCCCCGGCCGCCTCGACCAGTCGCAGCGCCAGCGCGTCGCCGTCGCCCGCGCCCTGGCCGGCGCGCCGCGGGTGCTGTTCGCCGACGAGCCCACCGCGCCCCTGCACCGCGCGGACGCCGCGCAGGTCCTGCGCACCATCACCACGGCCGCCCGCTCGCACGAGATCACGGTCGTCCTCGCGACCCACGAGCCCGAGGCCGGCACCCTCGCGGACCGTACCGTGGCACTCCTCGACGGCCGCCGCGTCGGCGCCAAGGCCCCCGCCCCCGACAAGGAAAGCAGGGCAGAGTGCTCGCTCTCCGTCTAGCCCGCGGGGCCCACCCCCTCGTCCTGCTGCGCCGCCTGCTGGTCGCCGCCGCGTCCGGCGGCACCGGCTTCCTCCTGCTGGCCGCGCTCGGCCACGCCGCGGCCCACCCGGAGACGGCCGCCGACTCGTTCGCACGCCTTTTGTGGTGCGCCGTCCCGGTCGCGGCCACCATCCAGCTCGCCGTGTCCGCGGCCCGTACGGATCCCGCGTCCCGCCCCCATCGGGGCATGGCGGCCGCCGGGTTGGGCCCCGTACGGCTGACGGTGATCGCCGCCGCCTCCACGGCCGTGTCGTGCGTCCTGGGCAGCTTCGTCGCGCTGCTCGCCTTCCTCGTGGTGCGCGGCGACCTCGGCGGCGTCACCGCCTCCGACTCCGCCACCCGGCTCCTCGGCGCGGGCGGCCCCCTTCCGCTCGCCGGCGCGCTGATGCTCCTCGCCGTCGTCCCGGTGACGGCGGCCACCGCCACCGCCGTCGTCCTGCGCCCGCGGGTGAACGCCCGTGGCGGCGCACGGCGTACGGGCCCGGCCACCGGCGCCGGGGCCGGCGAGCCCCTGTCCGCCACGGCCGCCGGCGGCACCGCCTCCGCCGTGCCCGCCGGGCTCCCCTGGGGCGTCGCGCTGACGGCGGCCGGACTCGCCCTGGAGACCTACGTCAGCCGCGGCCCCGCCGACGCCGACACACTCCTGCCGTTGCCCGGACGCCTCATCGGCAGTCCGCCGGGCGTCCTGGCGGGCTGGGCGCTGTCCACCCTCGGCCTCGTCCTGGCCGGGCCCGGCCTGGCGCGGCTGTCCGGCCGCCTCCTGGCCGCCGGCCGCCCGGGGGCCGTCCGCCTGCTCGCCGGCCGCGTCCTCCAGGAGGAGTCCCGGCGCATCGGCCGCCCCCTGGGCGTACTCTGCGCCGTCGCCTCCGGCGCGTACGCGGCGGTGAAGGTGTACGAAGCGGCCCCCACCCGCCCGTTCGGCCCGCTCACCGGTCTGGGCGCGGCCCTCGTCCTGGCCTGTGTCACGGCCAGCGCCCTCACGGCGGCCCTCGAAGCCCGCTGGGCCCGTACGCACACCACCGCCGCACTGCGCCGCCTCGGCACGCCGCGCTCCCTCCTCTTCCGCGCCGCCGTCCTGCGCGTGCTGGCCCTCCTCGTCGTCCTCACCCCCTTGACCTGGGGCATCGCCGAGCTGGCCGCGCTTCCGCTGCTCCACTGAGCCGCACCCGACCGCCCCCGCCGGCCACCGGTCCGGCCCCTGCCCGGACTTGTCACACCGCCCGCCTACGATGACGACCGTGCAGCCGAACCCCGACTCCCCCGCGCACCACCGCCCCATCGAGCGCTCACCGCACCACCGCGGCGACCGCGAGATCGAGACGCTCGCCGCCTTCGACCGCGTCCTGGAGACCGGCAGCCTCTCCGGATACCGCGTCCAGTCGGTCGACCTGACCGGCCGCACCACCGCGCTGCTCGGCACGCCGGTCGCCGAGGCCGTCTTCCTCGGCTGCCGCATGGAACCGCAGGCCGCCGCGCGCGTCCGGGCAGGCGGCGCACTGGTCTTCCCGCCGATACCGGACCTGCCCTTCGATCCGTACCGCGGCCGCCTCTACTCGCCCGGCGAACTCTTCGCGTCCCTCGCCACCGCCGCCGGCTACGCCGCCACCCCCGACGCCCTGGCCCACGACTGGTACCAGCGGACCATGTCGGACGGCGACGTCTTCGCCTCGATGCTGCGCAGCATCCACGACGACGCCATCTCCGACGCGCTGGACGAACACCTCGCCGGCGCCCGCGTCGTCGGGGTCATGGGCGGGCACGCGCTGGAACGCGGGTCCGACGCGTACGAAGGCGCGGCCCGGCTCGGGCGGCGGCTCGCCCGCGCGGGCCTGACGGTGGCCACGGGCGGCGGTCCGGGCGCCATGGAGGCCGCCAACCTCGGCGCGTACGCCGCCCCCTTCGAGGACGCCATGCTCGACGAGAGCCTGGCCCTCCTCGCCAAGGTGCCGCACTTCACCCCCTCGGTGACCGACTGGGCGCGGGCCGCCTTCGAGGTACGCGAACGCCGGCCGGACGGCGGCGCTTCGGTCGGCATCCCCACCTGGTTCTACGGCCACGAGCCGCCCAACGCCTTCGCGACCCACATCGCCAAGTACTTCGTCAACGCGGTCCGCGAGGACGGCCTCCTGGCGCGCTCCAACGCCGGGGTCGTCTTCCTGCCCGGCGCGGCCGGGACCGTACAGGAGATCTTCGACAACGCCACCCCGAACTACTACGGGTCGCGGGGCGAGCCGACCCCCATGGTCCTCGTCGACCGCGCGCACTGGACCGAGAAGCTGCCCGCCTGGCCGCTGCTGCGGGCCCTCGCCGCCGGGCGCCCCATGTCCGCGAGGATCGCGCTGGTCGACTCGGTGGAAGAAGCGCCGGAAGCCCTCGCCGCCCTCATGGACGGGCCTCGCCGCGACCCGGCTTCCCGACCGGACGGGGCGGTTTCCTGACCGGCCGGGGTGGATTCCCGTCCGATTGCGTGCCCGAGGCAACTCCCGCCCCCGAATCCACGTCTGCCTAGCCAGGTAATGAACTGGTAAATCCAGGCAGTGCGCGAACGGAGTTCTTGGTGCTCATCGGTCTTCTGACGGCGGTAGCGGCTTCGGCCTGCTACGGCACGGGGTCGGTCCTGCAAGCGGTGGGATCGCGCAAATCCGCGCGTCGGGAAGCGGCCGCCGCCTCCACGACCGGCGTCACCCAGCATGGCGGCCCCAGTCTCTCGTCCACCGCCAAGGCCGCCGTGACCTGGGAATTCATGGTCGGCACGGTGCTGGACTTCATAGGGTTCGGGCTCGGCGCGCTGGCCGCCCGGCTGCTGCCGCTGTTCCTCTCGCAGACCGTCATCAGCGCCAACCTCGTCATCACCGCCGTGCTCAGCATCAAACTGCTCGGCATCCGGCTGAACGCGCGCGAGTGGGTCTCCATCGGCGTGGTCTGCTCGGCGCTGGTCCTGCTGGCCACGGCCGCCGGGCCGGAGGGCGGCGGTGACGCCTCGACGGCCACCCACTGGTGGCTGCTGGCCGCCTCGGTCCTGGTGATCGGCGGCGGCACGCTGGTCGTCCGGCTGCTCGGCAGCCGCGCCGCGATCCTCGCCGGTCTGCTGTCCGGCCTGGGCTTCGGCGCGCTCGGCGTCGGCGTCCGCGTACTGAACGGCATCGACCCGTTCCACCTGCCCACGCTGCTGGCCGACCCGGCGCTCTACGCCATTCTCGTCGCCGGCGTCGGCGGCATGTACCTGCACACGGTGGCCCTCCAGATCGGTTCGGTCAACGGCGCCACGGCGGCACTGGTGGTGGGCGAAACGGTGGTGCCCGGCATCCTCGGGGTGCTGTGGCTCGGCGACTCCTCCCGACCGGGCTTCGCCTGGATGGCCGTACTCGGCTTCGTCGTCGCGGTGGCCGGTGCCGTCGCGGTCGCCTGGTTCGGCGAGCCGGAGGGCGGTGCCGAAGCCCCGGATACGGCGTCGGGTGACGGCTCGGCGGACCCCGTACGCGCGACCGGGGCAGGGACAGGGGCAACGGCCCCGGACGGCACGCGGGCTCCGGACAGGGCCGCCGCCGGAGGGTGACGCCGGAGCGGCCCGGCGGACACCGGGCCGCTCCTCGTAGGGACGCCCCTCAGCGCTCCAGAACCACGACATCCCCGGCAAGGAACGCGACGCCCACCGTCTCCCCGTCCTCCGGGGCGTCCCGCAGCGCGCAGGCCGCCTCCAGCTGCGGGCCGTCGGCGGGCTGGAGGAGGAGGGTGACATGGGTGCCGCGGAAGGTGCGGGCCGTGACGGTGCAGGGCAGGCCTTCCGCGGCGGTCGTGATGCGTACGCCGGCCGGGCGTACGAGCAGGCGGCACGCCCCCTCCGGCGTTCCCTCCGGGACGGGGATCTTGCCCCACGGCGTGTCGGCCGCCTCGCCCCGTACGGTCGCCGTCACCACGTTGTCGAAGCCGAGGAAGCGGGCGACGAACTCGGTGGCGGGGCGCTGCCAGACCTCCAGCGGTGTGCCGCTCTGCGCGATGCGCCCCTCCTGCATGATCACCACCCGGTCGGCCAGCGCGAACGCCTCCCCCTGGTCGTGCGTCACGGCCAGCACGGTCGTGCCCACCTCGCCGAACACCCGCCGCAGTTCCACGACCAGGCGCTCGCGCAGGCCGCGGTCGAGCTGGCCGAGGGGCTCGTCCAGCATCAGCAGCCGGGGGCGGGGCGCGAGGGCGCGGGCCAGCGCGACGCGCTGCTGTTCGCCGCCGGAGAGGGCCGCCACGGCACGCCGCTGGGCGCCCGGCAGGCCGACGAGGTCCAGGAGTTCGGTCACCGTACGGTCCTGCTCGGCGCGGGGCACCCGGTGCATGCGCAGGCCGAAGGCCACGTTGCCGCCGACGTCCCGCTGCGGGAAGAGCTGGTGGTCCTGGAACATCAGCCCGACGCCGCGCCGGTGCGTGGGCACCTCCGCCTGGTCGCGCCCTTCCAGGAACACCCGCCCCGCGTCGGGGGCCTGGAGCCCCGCCACGACCCGCAGCAGGGTGGATTTCCCGCTGCCGCTGGGCCCCAGCACGCAGACGATCTCCTGTGCGGCGACGCTCAGGTCCACCGCGTCCAGTGCCGGCGGGCGCCCGTCCCGGAAGCGGACGGTGATGTCCTCCAGGCGCAGCAGGGTCCGGTCCGACGCCGTGTCAGCGTGTTCCGCCATCAAAATTCTCCGGCCTGATCGGTGCGGACGCGCTCCAGTGCCAGCAGGGCGCCCGCACACACCACCATCAAGATCGTCGACAGGGCCATCGCCTGCCCGTAGTTCAGTTCTCCGGCGCGTCCCAGCAGCCGTGCCACGGCGACCGGGAGGGTCGGGTTGTCCGGCCGGGCGATGAAGACCGTCGCGCCGAACTCGCCCAGCGACACGGCGAAGGCGAAACCCGCGGCGATCAGCAGCGCCCGCCGTACCAGCGGCAGGTCGACCTCGCGCCACACCCGCCACGGCGACGCCCCGAGCACCGCCGCGGCCTCCCGCAGCCGCTCGTCCACCGCGCGCAGCACGGGCAGCATGGTCCGTACGACGAAGGGCACCCCGACCAGCGCCTGCGCCAGCGGCACCAGCCACCACGAGGACCGCAGATCGAGCGGTGGCTCGTCGAGAGTGATCAGAAAGCCAAAGCCCACGGTCACGGCCGAAACTCCGAGGGGCAGCATCAGGAGCGCGTCGAATCCCCGCACCAGCCTGCCGCCCCGCCGCGTCAGCGCGGCCGCGGCCAGCCCGCCCACCACCAGGGCGATCAGCGTGGCAGCGGCCCCGTAGGCGAGCGAGTTCCGCAGGGCGTTCAGCGGGGCGACGGCGAAGGTGCTGTCCATGGAGGCGGCGGACTCCAGCGCCCGGTAGAACGTGAGCCCGTAGCCGTCCGGCCCGGCGAACGACCGCTCGACCAGTACGGCCAGGGGCACCACCAGCAGCAGCGTGATCACGACGAGCGTGCCCCACAGCAGCGCCCACTGCCCCGCGCCCTGGGGCCGCCGGGCCGTACGCGCCGGGTCGACCAGCGTGAGGGTGGCTTCCCGCCGCCGTACGGTCCAGGCGTGCAGGGCCAGCAGGGCCAGTACGGCGGCGAACTGCAGCAGCGTGAGGACGGCGGCCGTGGGGAGGTCCAGGAAGTCGGCGGTCTGCCGGTAGATCTCCACTTCGAGCGTGGAGAACCCCGGCCCGCCCAGGATCTGCACCACCCCGAAGGAGGTGAAGGTGAAGAGGAAGACCATCAGCGCGGCCGCCGCCACGGCCGGTGCCAGGGCGGGCAGCGTCACCCGGAACCACGCCTGCCGGCGGGACGCCCCCAGCACCCGGGCCGCTTCCTCCTGCCGCGGGTCGAGCTGGCTCCAGAGGCCGCCGACGGTCCGTACGACCACGGCGTAGTTGAAGAACACGTGCGCCAGCAGGATCGCCCATACGGAGGTGTCCAGCCGTACGCCCCACAGATCGTCCAGCACCCCGCCACGCCCGATCAGCGCGAGGAACGCCGAACCGACGACCACCGTCGGCAGGACGAACGGCACCGCGACGACGGACCGCAACAGCTTCTTCCCGGGGAATTCGAAGCGCGCGAAGACGTACGCGCCGGGGAGCGCGATCAGGAGCGTGAGCCCGGTCGAGGCCGCCGCCTGCCAGACGGTGAACCACAGGACGTGCAGCACGTCCGGGTCGGAGAGCACCTCACCGGCCCGGCCCAGCTGCCACTGTCCGCCGTCCTTCAGGCCCCGCCCCACGATCGCGACGACGGGGTAGGCGAAGAAGAGCGCGAAGAAGACGAGCGGCAGGGCCATCAGGGCCGGCCGCGAGACCGTTCCCCGTGAGACGCGCGCCCGCCTCTTGCGGCCGGTTACTTCAGGACGAGCGAGGACCACTGCTTGATCCACCGTTCGCGGTTCTCGGTGATCTTCTCCGGGGCCACCGTCCCCGGCTTGTCGATCTTCTCGCCGTACTTGGTGAACAGCTCCGGCACCTTGACGTCCGTACGCGCCGGATTGACGAACATCTGGAGCGGCACGTCCTCCTGGAACTTCTTGCTCAGCAGGAAGTCCAGCAGCGCCTTGCCGCCCTTCTCGTTCTTGGCGCCCTTGAGCAGGCCGGCGAACTCGGTCTGCCGGAAGCAGGTGCCGGTCGCGACGCCGGTCGGCGCCTCCTCGGGCTCCGGCTTCTTGCCGAGCACCTCGACCGGCGGGCTGGAGGCGTAGGAGACCACCAGCGGCTTGTCACCCTTGCCCTTGCCGGCCGCCGAGCCCGAGAACCGCTCGTTGTAGGCCTGCTCCCAGCCGTCCACGACCTCGACGCCGTTGGCCTTGAGCTTCTTCCAGTAGTCCTGCCAGCCGGACTCGCCGTACCTGGCGATGGTGCCGAGCTGGAAGGCCAGCCCGGGCGACGACGTGGCGGAGTTCTCGGTGACCAGCAGCCCCTTGTACTCGGGCTTGAGCAGGTCGTCGAAGGTCCGCGGCGGCGCGATCTTGTGCTCGGTGAAGTAGGCGCGGTCGTAGTTGACGCAGGTGTCGCCGTAGTCCACGGGCGTCACCCGGTGCTGCGCCTTGTCGAGCTGAAGCTCCTCGGGGACGCTCTCCAGCCCCTTGGCCTGGTACGGGCTGAAGATCCCTTCCTTCAGCCCCCGCGACAGCAGCGTGTTGTCGATGCCGAAGAAGACATCGCCCTGGGGGTTGGCCTTCGACAGGATCGCCTGGTTGACGGCCTTGCCCGCGTCACCGCCCTTGAGCACGTTGACCTTGTAGCCGGTCTGCCGGGTGAACTCCTCCAGTACGGACTTGGAGGCGTTGAAGGAGTCGTGGCTGACGAGCGTGACCGTCTTGGGGTCCGCGCTTTCGCCGCCGCCCGAGCCGCAGGCGGCGAGCGCCGTCAGGCCGGCCGCGACGGCCAGCGCGGTGACGGTGGCCCTTCTGGTGGTGCTCACTGGTTTTCCTCCTGGCTGGCCAGGAAGAGACGCGGCCCCACCCGGCGCTTCGTGGGGAAGGCCGGGCGGGGCGCAACAGCATGAGTGACGACCGAACTTCCTACCCGGAATGACCCGGGCGAGGTTCAAGGGTCTGCGGCACTGTGTGTCCGTGACGCTCGGTCCGTGACACTGCCGCACTCTCAGCGCTGTGGCGCTCCCCTGTCGGAATGTGCATTTGTTCGATCACACAGTACCAGCGGGCGCTCAGCGCTCCGCGGCGGCGAGCTGCCCGCAGGCGCCGTCGATCTCCTGCCCGCGCGTGTCGCGGACGGTCACCGGCACCCCGTGCGCGGCGATGGCCTCGACGAACGCCTTCTCGTCCGCCGGGCGCGAGGCGGTCCACTTCGAGCCGGGGGTCGGGTTCAGCGGGATCAGGTTGACGTGCACGCGCTTGCCCTTGAGCAGGCGGCCCAGCAGGTCGCCGCGCCACGCCTGGTCGTTGATGTCGCGGATCAGGGCGTACTCGATCGAGATGCGGCGGCCGGACTTCTCGGCGTACTCCCAGGCCGCGTCCAGCACCTCACGCACCTTCCAGCGCGTGTTGACCGGCACGAGCGTGTCGCGCAGCTCGTCGTCGGGGGCGTGCAGCGAGACCGCGAGCCGGCACTTGAGGCCTTCGTCCGCGAACCGCAGCATCGCCGGGACCAGGCCGACCGTGGAGACCGTGATGCCGCGCTGGGAGAGCCCCACCCCGTCGGGCTCGGGGTCGGTCAGCCGGCGGATCGCCCCCACGACCCGCTTGTAGTTCGCCAGCGGCTCGCCCATGCCCATGAAGACGATGTTGGACAGCCGGGCCGGACCACCCGGAACCTCACCGTCACGCAGCGCCCGCATGCCGTCGACGATCTGGTGGACGATCTCGGCGGTGGACAGGTTCCGGTCCAGCCCCGCCTGCCCCGTCGCGCAGAACGGACAGTTCATGCCGCACCCGGCCTGCGACGAGATGCACATCGTGACCCGGTCCGGGTAGCGCATCAGCACGGACTCCACGAGGGTGCCGTCGTGCAGCCGCCACAGCGTCTTGCGCGTGGTGTCGTCGTCACAGGAGATGTGGCGCACCACACTCATCAGCTCGGGCAGCAGCTCCGCCGCCAGCTTCTCGCGCGCCGCGGCCGGGATGTCGGTCCACTCCGCCGGGTCGTGCGCGTACCGCGCGAAGTAGTGCTGCGACAGCTGCTTGGCGCGGAACGGCTTCTCACCGGCCGCGGCCACGGCTTCGCGCCGCTCGGCGGGGGTGAGATCAGCAAGGTGCCGCGGGGGCTTCTTGGCTCCGCGCGGCGCGACGAAAGTGAGTTCTCCGGGCTTAGGCATGGTTCTTCCAGTGTCGCAGACGTACGAAGTGACGATCGCCGACGCGGACCGGGGGCGGTTCGGGGGCGCTCCAGGCGTACGAAAAGGCCCGCCACGCGGTGTGACGGGCCCCTCGTACGTACGGAGAACCGCTGGTCAGCCGGTACCGACGAAGATGACGTACAGCAGCCAGACGACCGGGGCGGTCGGCAGGAGGGAGTCCAGGCGGTCCATGATCCCGCCGTGGCCGGGCAGCAGTGTGCCCATGTCCTTGATGCCGAGATCCCGCTTGATCATGGACTCGCCGAGGTCGCCGAGCGTCGCGCTGGCGGCGACCGCGATGCCCAGCAGCAGGCCCTGCCACCAGGCGCCGTTCTCGATGATCAGCTCCATGGACAGCGCGCCCGCGATCATGGCGAACAGCACCGCGCCGAACAGGCCCTCGCGGGTCTTGCCGGGACTGATGCGCGGCGCGAGCTTGTGCTTGCCGAAGCGCCAGCCCACCGCGTACGCGCCCGTGTCGCTGACGACGGTCAGCAGCAGGAACGTCAGGACGCGCTGCGGCCCGTCGTCGGCGGCGAGCATCATCGCCACGAACGTCGCCAGGAAGGGCACGTAGAACGTCGCGAAGACGCCTGCCGTGACGTCCCGCAGATAGTTCTCGGGGGCCTCGGTCATGCGCCACACCAGGGCGGCGAGCGCGGTGAGCGCCATCGCCACCCAGGCGCCCTCCGCGCCGCGTACATAGCCGGCGACCACCATCGCCGTACCGCCGAGCGCGAGCGGCACCAGCGGCACCTTGATGTCCTTGCGCTCCGACAGCCGCGAGGTCAGCTCCCACAGGCCCACGACCACCGCGATGACTATCACGCCCACGAACAGCGGCTTGTAGACGAAGAGCGAGAACAGGATGACGGCACCGAGGCCGACGCCGACCCCTATGGCGGCCCGGAGATTGCGTCCCGCGCTCTTCTTCTGCGGTTTGTGGGGCTGCTGTGAACTGTCGGACCCCGGCAAAGAGGTGGACATGGGCTCCTGCGGCTGTTCATCGCGGAACAGGGGGCCGCTCGGCCGAGCGGCCCCCGAATCGTCCCGGTGGTCCCGGTCGTCGTCCAGAGGGTTCCGGTCGTCGTCCTGGTGTCCGCCTGCGTCGGGCACGATGGGCATGGGGCGAGTCTGCGCCGCCGCGCCCCAGTCGTGCGCGGGACCCGCCGAACCGACGGGTCCCTGGTCGGGTGGTCCCCATTGACCGGCTCGGCCGACGCCAGGCGGGGCCCCCCAGGATGACTCGTTCATCAGACCTCGAGGAGCTCGGATTCCTTGTGCTTGAGGAGCTCGTCCACCTGCGCGACGTACTTCGCGGTGGTGTCGTCGAGCTCCTTCTCCGCCCGGCGCACCTCGTCCTCGCCGGACTCCTTGTCCTTGACGAGCTTGTCGAGGGCGTCCTTGGCCTTGCGCCGGATGCTGCGGATCGAGACCTTCGAGTCCTCGGCCTTGTTCTTGGCGACCTTGATGAACTCCCGGCGGCGCTCCTCGGTGAGCTCGGGGAAGTTCACACGAATGATGTGGCCGTCGTTGCTCGGGTTGACGCCCAGGTCGGAGTCCCGGATCGCCTGCTCGATGTTGCGCAGGGCGCTCTTGTCGAACGGGGTCACCACGGCCATCCGCGGTTCGGGCACCGAGAACGACGCCAGCTGGTTGATCGGCGTCATGGCACCGTAGTAGTCCGCCACGATCTTGTTGAACATCGCCGGGTGCGCACGCCCGGTGCGAATCGCGGCGAAGTCCTCCTTGGCGACCACGACGGCCTTCTCCATCTTCTCCTCGGCCTCGAGGAGGATCTCTTCGATCACCACTTGCTCCTGGTCTTTTCGGTAAGAAGCAGAGCCTCGCCCCTGCCGCGCGTCTTCTCCTGCACGGTGTCCGACCGGCAGGCAGTTGTCCATCCCCGTGCCGGGCTCTTCCCCCGGCCCGGGGTTGCCGCCCGTACGGTGCGCTGCCCGTACGGCAATACGGCAGTTGGGGCCGTCAGGCCCGGGTGCCCTGATCGCTGACGAGCGTGCCGATCTTCTCACCCTTCACCGCGCGCGCGATGTTGCCCTCGGCGAGCAGCTCGAAGACGAGGATCGGAAGCTTGTTGTCACGGCAGAGCGTGATGGCGGTGGCGTCGGCGACCTTGAGGTCGCGGGTGATGACCTCGCCGTATTCGAGAGCGTCGAACTTCACCGCGTCCGGGAACTTCTTGGGGTCGGCGTCGTAGACCCCGTCCACCCCGTTCTTGCCCATCAGCATGGCCTCGGCACCGACCTCCAGGGCACGCTGGGCGGCGGTGGTGTCGGTGGAGAAGTACGGCATACCCATGCCGGCACCGAAGATGACCACGCGGCCCTTCTCCATGTGCCGCACGGCGCGCAGCGGAATGTAGGGCTCCGCGACCTGTCCCATGGTGATGGCGGTCTGGACGCGGCAGTCGATGCCCTCCTTCTCCAGGAAGTCCTGGAGGGCCAGGCAGTTCATGACCGTGCCGAGCATGCCCATGTAGTCGGAGCGGGCCCGGTCCATGCCGCGCTGCTGCAGCTCGGCGCCGCGGAAGAAGTTGCCGCCGCCGATCACGATGGCGATCTCGTAGCCGTCCCGGACCACGGCCGCGATCTCGCGGGCGATGGCGTGCACGACATCGGGGTCGACACCCAGTCCGCCGCCGCCGGCGAACGCTTCGCCCGACAGCTTCAGGAGGAAGCGTCCCTTTCCTTCGCTGTCGGCTTTGTGGGCTGTGTCCGCGCCGTCGGCACCCTGATTCATCACGCTCTCCTCGTGCACATACGAAGAAGGCCATTGCCGGGGGTCTGGTTCAGATCCCTGTACGGCAATGGCCTCCTCGTCACATCTGCGGCCGGCCGGTACGCGGCCGACTGCGTACGACCCTAGCGGGGCCGCAGGTCATTCGCTGGCCTTGGCGACAAGGCCCACGGCTGGGCTCAGGCGCCGACGCGGATGCGCGCGAAGCGCTTCAGCGAGACACCGGCCTCTTCCAGGACCTTCTCGACGGACTTCTTGTTGTCCTTCGCGAAGGGCTGCGCCAGCAGCGTGTTCTCCTTGAAGAAGCCGTTGACGCGACCCTCGACGATCTTCGGGAGGGCGGCCTCGGGCTTGCCCTCCTCGCGCGAGGTGGCCTCGGCGACGCGGCGCTCGTTCTCGACGATGTCGGCCGGGACGTCCTCACGGCTGAGGTACTTCGGCGCGAACGCGGCGATGTGCTGCGCGACGTCCTTGGCGACCTCGGCGTTCTCCTTGTCCAGCTCGACCAGGACGCCGACCTGCGGCGGGAGGTCGGGCATGGTGCGGTGCATGTAGGCGGCCACGTAGCCACCGGAGAACTGCGCGAAGCGGTCCAGGACGATCTTCTCACCGAGCGTGGCGTTGGCCTCGTCGACGTACGCCTGGACGGTCTTGCCGGCCTCGATCTCGGAGGCGAGCAGCGCCTCGATGTCGGCCGGGGAGGTCTTGGCGACGTGCGCGGCCAGCGCGTCGGCGACGGCCAGGAACTTGTCACCCTTGGCGACGAAGTCCGTCTCGCACTTCAGCTCCAGCAGAACGCCGGAGGTCTTGTCCTCGGAGATGAGGGAGACGACGGCGCCGTTCTCGGCCGAACGGCCCTCGCGCTTGGCGACGCCCTTCTGGCCCTTGACGCGGAGGATCTCCACGGCCTTGTCGACGCTGCCCTCGGCCTCGTCCAGGGCCTTCTTGCAGTCCATCATGCCGGCGCCGGTGAGCTCACGGAGCTTCTTGACGTCCGCGGCGGTGTAGTTCGCCATGGTCTGTGAATCTCTTCTCGAAATCTCGACAGTCGAAAGATCTACGGGTGGACGGCGGGGGCGGCGCGCTGCGCGCCCTCCCCCGCCGTCGTCAACCGGTCGTGCGGCGTCAGGCCTGCTCGGCGGCCGGCTTCTCGGCCTCGGGGGCGGCCTCGGCGGCGGGGGCCTCGGCGGGCTTGTCCTCGGCCTTGGCGGCGTCCTCGGAGTCGGCCTTCTTGTCACCCTCAAGCAGGTCGCGCTCCCACTCGGCGAGCGGCTCGCCGGCCTTCTCGCCCGGCTTCTGGTCGCCGGTGGCGGCGCCGGAGCGGGCGATGAGGCCCTCGGCGACGGCGTCGGCGATCACGCGGGTGAGCAGGGTGACGGAGCGGATCGCGTCGTCGTTGCCCGGGATCTTGTAGTCGACCTCGTCGGGGTCGCAGTTCGTGTCCAGGATGGCCACGACCGGGATGTTGAGCTTGCGCGCCTCGCCGACGGCGATGTGCTCCTTCTTGGTGTCCACGATCCAGACGGCGCTGGGCACCTTCTGCATCTCGCGGATGCCACCGAGGGTCTTCTCCAGCTTGGCCTTCTCGCGGGAGAGGACCAGGAGCTCCTTCTTGGTGAGGCCGGAGGCGGCCACATCCTCGAAGTCGATCTGCTCAAGCTCCTTCAGGCGCTGCAGGCGCTTGTAGACGGTCGAGAAGTTGGTCAGCATGCCGCCGAGCCAGCGCTGGTTCACGTAGGGCATGCCCACGCGGGTCGCCTGCTCGGCAATGGCCTCCTGGGCCTGCTTCTTGGTGCCGACGAACATCACCGAGCCGCCGTGGGCGACGGTCTCCTTGACGAACTCGTAGGCGCGGTCGATGTACGACAGCGACTGGAGCAGGTCGATGATGTAGATGCCGTTGCGCTCCGTGAAGATGAAGCGCTTCATCTTCGGGTTCCAACGGCGGGTCTGGTGCCCGAAGTGGACGCCGCTCTCCAGCAGCTCCCGCATCGTGACGACGGCCATGGCCGTACTCCTCGTGTTACTCGGTTCCACTGCGACCGGGCGGCCGCGGTGCCTGACGCCCCGGCGCGCTCTGCCGGGGAAGAGACCTTGCGGGGCCTTCCGAGGACCGAGGGGCGCGGCCACCGTGCTGCCCGAAAAGGGACTGTTGCGCCGGTGGCGGGGCGTGCGAAGTCGACCCGGTGACCCGGATCGCCACAAGAAGTGTACGGGACCGCCGAAGGGGCGGGCGACACGCTCCTTTCGGCCATGTGGGGGTGGGGGTGGGATGGGGCTGGGGTGAGGTTGGGGTGGGCGGGTTTTGGGGTGCGGGGGCTGAGTCCGGGTTTGAGCCGGGTCCGAGCCTGGGGCCGAGGTCAGGTTTGAGCCGGGTCCCGGGCCGGGTCCCGAAGCAGGTACCGAACCGGGTCCCGAGCCGGGTCCCGAGCCGGGTCCCGAGCCGGGTCTGGCTGTGGGGACTGGGCGCGGGGACTGGGTGCGCGCATCGCGACTGGGTGCGCGCATCGGGACTGGGCGCGCAGATCGGGGCGAGGCGAGCAGATCGGCGGGGCGCGCAGATCGGGGCGGGGTGCGCAGATCGGGGCGGAGCGGCGGGGCAGGCATCGCACGGGTGACGGGGTTGTACACAACCCGCGGGTAATCCACTGATCCGGCTCAAGATCCCCAAGCTGCGGCGGAACACGTCATCGTCGCGGCATGCACCCGCGAACCCGAACCGTTTCCGAGGCTGTACGCAACGTGATCACGCGGTGGTCGGCGTTTCAGCAACCGACCACCCATCCGACGCTCCCCAAGTCCCCCGAGCCCCCCGAGCCCACACCCATCACCCGCCGGAGGCGGGCGGCACGGACCACGTGGCCCCGTCGCCCCACCGTCCGCCTCCTGCCCTTGTGGGCGGCGGGCACCACGCTGGCCCTGCTGTCCGCCGGAGCGGCCGCAGCCGGTGGAATCCTCCCCGGGGCGGGAGCCGGGCCACCTGGTCCCGAGGGCGCGACAAGGTCCCCCCAGCACCGGCCGGCACCGACGATCGACGGCTCCGCCGGTTCCGGGCCGGACCGCCCTCCGCCAGGGGTGGTCGGCGAACGTGCGTGGCCGGTCGTCGGAACGGCGGGCGCGCGGCCCACCGTCGCGCGCGGCTGGGAGCCTCCGCCCGCCCCGTGGGCGCCCGGCCATCGGGGTGCGGACCTCCTGGCGACCGCGAACGCGACGGTACGGGCCGCCGCCCCAGGCCGCGTCCTCTTCACCGGCGAGGTGGCGGGCCGGGGCGTCCTGTCCATCGAGGTGGCGGCGTCCGGAACCCCACCGCTTCGCACCACGTACGAGCCGGTCCACCCGACCGTCCGCAAGGGCGACCACGTCACAGCGGGCCAGCCGGTGGCCACCCTCGCCCCGGGCCCGTTCCACTGCTCCACCCCATGCCTGCACTGGGGCCTGCTCCGCGGTAAGACCTACCTGGACCCGCTCTCCCTGCTCCCACCGTCGATACGACACTCCGCGCCATCGCGGCTCCTCCCGATCACGGCCGCACGGGCGTCGGGGGGCGGACGGACCAAGATCGGAACAGGGAACGGCGTCAGGGCGGGAGACCCATGGAGGGAGACCACCCGTAGGGGGAAAGCGCGGACGGGGCAGGCCATGGATCGCGGGCCGTGAACCGGAAGCCGTAGCCCTGGGACCTCGGGCGTTGGTCTCGGGCGTGGGACCTCGGATGTTGGTCAGCCTTGGGCCTTGGGCTTTGGGCCTTGGGCCGGAGACCCGACCAGCCGATCAGCGCCTTACGCGCCGCTCAGCCTTTGACGCCACCCAGGACCATGGCGACCGCAGCCTCCGTGATCTGCGTAGGGTCTTCCGCGGCACCGAGTTCGATACGACGAACCGCGGCGTCGACGACGCCCTGGAGCAGCATGGCGGCGAGACGCGGCTGCTCGTGACCGAGACCGGCCAAAGCCTCCACGATCATCGCGATGAGACCGCCGTGCGCCGCCCGGATCTTCTCCCGCGCACCGGCGTCCAGCTCACCTGCCGAGATCGCGACCACGGCCCGGTGGCGGCGGTCACCGACCAACGCGAGCTGTTGACGTACGTAAGCCTCGATCTTGGCCTCAGGCGTCTCGACCCGCTCCATCGCCGCCTCGACCTCAGCCGCCCACACGGGGAAGTCGACGGCACACAGCTCCTCGACGACGGCCGCGCGGGAACGGAAGTACTCGTAGACGGAGGAGCGCGCGAGACCCGTGCGCTCGGCGAGGGCGGGAAAGGTCAACGCCTCGGTCCCGCCTTCGGACAGCAGGGTGCGGGCAGCGTCCAAAAGGGCGCCACGCTGCATCGTCCGGTGCTCGGCCACTGAAGCCGCTCGAATCCTGGGCACGTCACCACTGTACGGATGGCACGCCTGGCACGGCACTCCGCATCACGATGTGTCCACCGATACCCCCAGACCACGTAGCAGGGAGCGGCCGAACGACAACTGTGATGACAACCCCGTACGGACAAGTGCATGCCCTGGAGGAGCGGCCGCATCCGTGTGCTGACGGCAGACATCTGACGTGTGGGCTGGAGGGGTGGGGCTGACCTTGCGGAACAGGCACCAGCACTGATTCCGAGCCCGTCTCAGCACGCCCGAGAGCCAGTCGTCTGGCGGAAGCGGCCGGCGCGCTGCGGAGAGCACTGACCGCGCACGGCTGATCGCGAGGGCGGGGTGCGGCCGTCGGGCGGGATCGCCAGGTCAGGATCGCCAGGTGTGGGTGGCGTACGGCGACCGGACGAGTCACGCCGCGTTCCGGGGCGGGTCGAGTCGGGGTGGGTCGAGTCGGCACGGATGACCGGACCGGGCCGGGACGGGGCGAGTCGGCACGGAACGGATTGGACCGACCCGGGGCGGGTCGAGTCGGAACGGATCGGGCCGGGCCGGGCCGACGGGCTCAGCCGTGGGCCAAGGCGGGAACGATCGCGGGTCACAGCTTGCCCTCGGACGCAGGAGCAGTGGTGCTCGTATGCGATCGACGAGGCCAGAGATGACTCACAGCCGCAGAAGGCCTCGATGGGGGTGGGGGTGGGGGTGGGGGTGGCGGCGGCGCGGGGCTGTGGTGGAGGCCGTGGCGGTGCGGGGCGGTGGAGGTGGTGCGGGGAGACGGTGGGGGCGGTGGTGGTGGAGGCGGGTGGGCGGGGGGGAGGGGAAAGGAGAGGACCGAGGACCGAGTGGACGCGCCCCGCCCGGCGACAGCTCAGCCGCAAAGACACCGGCACCGAGCATCGCTCTCCCCTGGCTCAGCGCCCCACATCGGCCAGCTTCGCCCGCAACTGCAGTACGGATTTGGTGTGGATCTGGCTGACCCGGCTCTCCGTGACGCCGAGAACGTTGCCGATCTCGGCGAGCGTGAGGCCCTCGTAGTAATAGAGCGTGACGACGGTCTTCTCCCGTTCGGGAAGCGTGTTGATGGCACGCGCCAGTAGCCGCCGTAGCTCGCGATCCTCGGCCACCTCGACCGGGTTGTCGGCCGCCGTGTCCTCCAGCGTGTCCATCAGGCTCAGCCGCTCGCCCCCCTCGCCACCGACGTGCAGCAGCTCCTCCAGGGCGACGACATTGGCCAACGACAACTGGCTGAACACCCCGTGGAGTTCTTCCAGCGCGATACCCATTTCCGACGCCACCTCCGCTTCGGTCGGAGTACGCCGGAGTTTGGCCTCCAGCGTGGCGTACGCGCGCTCGACCGCCCTGGCCTTCTGCCGTACGGAGCGCGGAATCCAGTCCAGCGCCCGCAATTCGTCGATCATCGCGCCCCGGATGCGGGTGATGGCGTACGTTTCGAACTTGATCGAACGCTCGGGATCGAACTTCTCGATGGCGTCGATGAGCCCGAACACCCCGGAGGACACGAAGTCGGCCTGCTCGACGTTGGGCGGCAGGCCGACACTGACCCGGCCGGCGACGTACTTCACCAGGGGTGAGTAGTGCAGGATCAGCTGCTCGCGCAGCCGCCCGTCGCCCGAGGTCTTGTAGGCGCGCCACAGCTCCTCCAGGGAGGTGGGCGCGGTGGGGCGCACGCTACCGCGCGCGGCGGGGGGAGCGGCCGCGCGGTCGGACCCGGAGGTGTGCTGGGGCATTCGTCGCCTTGAGCCGTTCTGCCGAAACACTGGGGAACACGTGCGTGAGGGTGGGATTACTCGTGAGCGTAGCGTGACTGCAGTGTTGCGATGCGCGATGAAGGGTCGTTCGGGAGTGCGCAGATACGTTCCGCTGCCCGCACCCCTGGGTTACAGGGGGCGACCCTGATTCCACTCCCAAGGGGGTGGCAGCAGCGTTACGGGCGCCCGGCGCACGCTCCCCCGAACGCGACTTCGCCACCCGTCCGGCGTGTCCGCGGCTGACGCGCTCCGCCACCGTCCAGCGATGGCGGAACCCCACGAACGGAAGCACGGCGCGCCCGGGCCCCGCGGTCACTCCCTTCCTCTCATCACCCGTTCGCCCCAGGTCAAGGGCCTCCTCGCCGGGCGACCGAAGGGGCTGCGGACGCCCGAGCCAACTCCCACACAGCACCACACCTTTGAACGAATCCCAGCGACTGCAGCTCGAAGAGCTTGCCTTGTGTCACTTCCTCTGCCATTCCTGACTCCCGCGCCAGTCGTCGCAAGTCCGCACCACCCCGCGCGGGGACCGCTTCGAGCACCCGGCTCGCCACCGGGTCGAGCAGATCGCGGGCGAGCACAGGACCGCGCTGGACGGGGGCAAGCTCGCCGATGCTGCCGACCAGCTCGATGATCTCGGCAGCGTTGGTGACGACGACGGCTTCACCCTGCAGCAGTTGATGAACGCCGGCCGACAGTCCGCTGGTGACCGGCCCTGGCACTCCCATGGTGAACCGGCCCAGCCCCGCCGCCCGCCGTGCCGTGACCAGCGATCCGCTGCGCAGTTCGGCCTCCACGACAACCGTTCCCCGGGTGAGGGCCGCGATGAGGCGGTTCCGCATGATGAAACGGCTCCGGCTCGGGTGATCTCCCGGCGGCAACTCCGCGATCACCAAACCCTGTTCCGCGACTCGCCCGATCAACTCGGTGTGTCCCCGCGGGTAGGCGTAGTCGACGCCGGAGGCGAGCACGGCGACCGTAGCTCCTTCGGCGGCCAGGGCACCTCTGTGAGCCGCTCCGTCCACTCCGTAAGCAGCCCCGGACACCACGGTCCAGCCACGGTCGGCCAGGCTCGCGCCCAGGGTGGCCGCCATATGTGCGCCGTAGTCCGTGCAAGCCCTGGAGCCGACGATCGCCACGGACCGCAGCGCCCACAAGCGCAGGTTCGCCCTGCCACGTACCCACAGGCCGATCGGCCTGCCGTCCTCCAAGTCGTCCAACTGCCGCGGCCACTCATCGTCCCCGGGACACACGAACCGGCCGCCGAGCGCGGTGATAGCCGCGAGATCCTCGGTCGGCTTGTCCACCACGTCCAACCGGGTCGCCCGCAGGCGTAGCCCCTCGAACTTCTCCGCCGACACCCCCGTCGGCATCTCCCGTTCGCCGACCAGGGACTGTACGAGGTGTACGGGCGTCGTCCGCCCCAGCCATCGCCCCACCGTCTCGTCACCGGGCTCGACGATGCGCGTCAACGCCGCGCGCGCCTTCCTCTCCTCCTCTCCTACTTCACGCATGTGTTTCCCATCCCTTGCTGGTCGCCGAGAAGTTCACGTTCCCCCGCACGTTCCCGCTCCTTTCCGTTGGCGCTCCCACGCCAGTCGGGCAGCGCTGTGTAGCCGAAAGCGGTAATCGGGTCGAATAGCGACACGCTGCCAAGCTGGCGCTCGTCACCAACCCGTTGGTTACTGCCCCGCCCGGTACTACGGCGCCGGGCACGGGCCGCTGCCGCCAGTGCTGCGCTGGACTCGGAAGCAGCTGGCATATAGGCGAGGTTCGGATTGCGCGTCGACGCGTGGAAATTGCGCGCCGACGCGTACGAATCGGTTTCCTACGCCCTCGAACCTGTTCCTTCGCTCTCCCCCCTCACCTCACCCCGGCCGCCACCGGCACCCCCCGTCTGACCCCCGTGCGCAGTTCCAGGGCCCAGTTGATGTCTTCTGCTGTGGGGCGGTCGCGGCCGGCCAGGTCGGCGGAGGTCCAGGCGACGCGGAGTACGCGGTCCATGCCGCGGGCCGTCAGCAGGCCGGTCTCCAGGTCGCGTTCTGCTTGGGCCATCGCGCCGGGGGCCACTTGCCAGCGTGTCCGCAGTTCGTGCCCCGGGACCTCGCTGTTGGTTCTCCAAGGCGTGTCGGCGAAGCGGGCGGTGGCGCGGTCGCGGGCGGCTCGTACGCGTTCGGCCACTTCGGCGGTGGATTCGGCGCTCCGAGCCAGCGTGAGCAGTTCGGCACGCGCCACCGGCTCGACCGTCACCCGCAGATCGACGCGGTCCAACAACGGGCCCGACAAGCGGGCCCGATAGCGTCGGATCGTGGACGGGCGGCATTCACAGCCGCCGCCGAGCGTGCCGTGGCGTCCGCATGGGCATGGATTCGCTGCCAGGGCCAGCAAGAACTTCGCGGGCATCCGCATCATCCCGGCGGCCCGTGCGACCACGACGTACCCGCATTCGAGCGGCTGTCGTAGTGCGTCCAGAACGCGGGCGTTGCATTCCGCGGCCTCATCGATGAAAAGGACGCCATTGTGCGCCAGCGACACGGCTCCCGGGCGGGGCAATCCGCTGCCGCCGCCCACGAGAGATGCCATGGTCGCGCTGTGGTGCGGCGCGCAGTACGGCGGACGGTCCACCAATGGCTGCCCCGGAGGCAGGGCACCGGCCACCGAATGCACGGCCGTCACCTCCAGGGACTCCTGCGGTGAAAGGCGGGGCAGAAGGCCGGGCAAGCGTTCGGCCAGAAGGGTTTTCCCGGCTCCCGGCGGGCCGGTGAAAAAAACGTGGTGGCGACCTGCTGCCGCTACTTCCAGAGCTTTTCTGGCTCCGTATTGCCCGGCGACGTCGGAGAGATCCGGCACCCGGTCCCCCTGTATGCGCTCCGCTCCGATTCCATTGCCAGGCACGGTCAGTCCCGCCAGCAGCGGGTCAGGGCGCCCCTCCGCCGTCGGGTCCGCGTCCTCCTCTTCCGGTACCGGCTCGTCGGTGAGCACCGCGATCAGCTGTCGGAGGCTGCGGACGCCGAGAACCGCCACTCCTGGGACGAGCGACGCTTCGGCCACCGCCTTCTCCGGCACGACGACCTGCCGGTACCCCGCGTCGGCCGCGGCCAGGACCGCGGGGAGCACTCCGCGCACCGGCCGGACGCGGCCGTCCAGGCCCAGTTCGCCGATCATGACGAGATCGGCCAGCTCGCGCGGGTCGATACGTTCCGCGGCACCGAGCACCGCACAGGCCACCGCGAGGTCGAATCCGCTTCCGCCCTTGGGGACCGAGGCCGGGCTGAGTCCGACGGTGAGCTTCTTCTGGGGCCACTCGCTGCCGGAGTTGACCACGGCGGCCCGCACCCTGTCGCGCGATTCGATCAGGCTCTTGTCAGGCAGCCCGACCAGGGTGAAGGCCGCCACACCCGGCTCCAGGTCCGCCTGCACCTCCACGACCACGCCCTCGACCCCGACCAGCGCGACCGAGCACGTCCGGGCGAATCCCATCTCAGGTCACCCCCCTCACGTGCTCCACGAGCGGGGCACCGCGCGAGGGCAGCACCACGCCGATCACGTCGATGCGCACTCCGCCGGGCGGTGGCCCGCCGTGCTGTTCCAGCCAGCGTTCGGCCAGGTGACGGAGACGGGCGGCCTTCTCGGGGCGTACGGCTGCCATCGGGTGCTCGTAGGCTCCCGCGCGGCGGGCCTTGACCTCGCAGAGCACCAGCGCGTCACCGTCGGCGGCCACGATGTCGACTTCGCCGTCCTGACAGCGCCAGTTCCGGGCGAGAATGCGCATACCGGCGGCGGTCAGGTGCCGTGCGGCCAGGTCTTCCCCGTACCGCCCGAGCGCCCGTCGCGCGCTGGTGACGCGCGGGACACCGGGAGCGGGGACCTCGACGGCCAGCCGTCGGGGCCGGCGCCGGGCTCGGGCATCTCCAAGGCCGCCGCGAGAGCATTGCGGGTCACTACCGCGGCTCATGATCGTTCGGGCTCCCCGGACCCTCGACCCGATGGGGGCCGACCGACCGACCTCCGGGCTGCCGCGCCCGCCTTCACCTGCGGTTACCTGGAACTTTTCCGCATTCGCGGCGCTGTGCCCGGGGTCGTTGACGGGACTGTTCGTGGCGTTCACTCGGCACCACCTCCGGCACCGACTGTGACGCTTCAGCCCAGACTTATTGGATCTTGGTGGACAACCGACCGGCTGTGGAAAACTCCGTCACCCATCCCGGTGGTGGAGGCCCGTCCCCGGATGGAAGACCATGCGAGGGGGTAGTGGCAGAAGCCACGGAGGCAGTCACGCCCCGGCCGGATCAAGCCTTACCCATCTGCCGACCCCACCCGTACTCCGTCGGCCGCCCGTCCCCAGCCCGCCAACCGACCCGTCCGCAACCAGCCGACCCATCCCTAGCCGGCCGATCGGTCCGCACCCCGCCCGCCGGCCCCCATCCGTACGCCGTCTCAGCTGCTCGGAAGGTCCAGATCGGTCTTGTTCAGCTCTTCGATGTTCACGTCCTTGAACGTCAACACCCGGACCTGCTTCACGAAGCGAGCCGGCCGGTACATGTCCCAGACCCAGGCGTCCGCCATCGAGACCTCGAAGAAGACCTCACCCTGCACGGAGTGCACCTGCATCTCATAGTCATTGGTGAGATAGAAGCGACGCTCGGTTTCGATCACGTACTTGAACAGCCCGACGACATCGCGGTACTCCCGGTAGAGCTTCAGCTCCATCTCGGTCTCGTACTTTTCGAGGTCCTCGGCGCTCATGGCAGATCCCCTTCAGCCGTGCGTCCCCCCATTGTGCGTCAGACGCTCTCGGTAGCCAGCAGCACCGGCACGCCAGGGGGCCCCTCGTCGAGCAGCCTGCGCAGCAGCTCGGCGAATGTCTTCGGATACACCGTCTCATGCGACGCGGAAAGTTCTTCCGAAGTCCACCACCTCAGTCCCGATACGCTGCGTCGCTCAAGATCAGTCTGCCCCGACATCTCGGTAGCAGTCCGCTCCGTACGGCCCAGGTAATACCACTCGTCCTGCTCCCAGCGCCGCCCGTCGAAGGGGAAGGAGCAGTGCCGCTTCCACAGCACCGGGCCCAGCTCCACGTCGGTGATCCCGGTCTCCTCGGCCAGCTCCCTACGGGCCGCCTCCTCCCGGGTCTCCGTACCCTCCAGGCCGCCACCCGGCGTGAACCACCACGTACTGGACGGGTCGCCCGGCTCATAACCGTGCAGCAGCAGGACCCGGTCGTCCGGGTCGAGCAGCACCACGCGCGATACCTGCCGTACCTCAACCGGCAGGTGATCCGAACCCGCCGCCCCTGAGCACGCGCCGTTCGCCCCTCCCCCTACCGGAAGGCTCTCGACCGACGCGGCACTCCCTCCGGAGGCTACGCCCCCATCCCGTCCGCCCTGTACATCCCGCTCCGACACCCCAGCCTCTTCCGTCACCTCAGCCACTCCTCCGCCTCCTGCGTCGCGCCAACGGCCCGTACGCCGCGCCTCCCAGGATCAGTACCGCGCCGACGACGACGGCGATGACGATGGTCCGCACCGGGCCGGGCTGCGAGGTGCCGCCGGGCATCGCCGCGAACCCGGCCGGGCGTTCCACCATGCCCATGCTGCCGAGCGGCCACGCCCGGGCGTCCACCCGCGCGTCCACCGCGGTGCGCGACACGGTACCGTGGTCGGCGTCCTGGAGATGCGTACGGGAGTCCAGGGAGTCGTTGCGGTGGTCGCCGAGCAGGAAGAGCTGGCCCACCGGGACCTTCGAGCTGAAGCCGGTCGGCGAGGCCGGGCCCTTGGCGCGCAGATACGGTTCTTCGACGGGCTTGCCGTTGATCGTCAAGCGCCCGTCCTTGCTGCAGCAGGCGACCGTGTCGCCGCCGACCCCGACGACCCGCTTGACCATCGGCAGATCGCCCCACACCGAGTCCCGGAAGACCACGACGTCGCCCCGCCGCACCTCCGCGCCGTCCACCTGCTCGGCCAGGACCCGGTCCCCCACCCCGATCGTCGGTGCCATCGAGTCGGTCGGCACCGTGTAGGGGCGGTAGGTCAGCGCTCCCCATACGAAGCCGCCCAGGAACAGCACACAGCCGACGGCCATGACCACACCGGACAGCACGCTGCCCGTCGTACGGCCGCGGTCGTCGCCCGCCCGCTCTCTGCTGCTCATCCCAGCTCCCGCCCCGCGAGCCCGACCCGCGTCGAAGATCTGCGACGGCACCCTACCCGGGGGTACGTTCCCCAGTCAGCACCATGAGCCGTTCGGACAGCGAAACACCGGGCACGCTCGGACGCGTACCCGGTGTTCATGTCAGCCGGTCACCGGACCGCGCATCTCGTACGCGGCCCGCTCAGCCGTTCAGTCCGACGCCCGCGCCTCGGCCCGAGCGGCCCGCCTGCGGCGCCGCCACAGCACGATCGGCACCGCGCCCGCGAATCCCAGCGCCGCCGGGGTCGCCGCCATGGCCTTGTTCAGCGCCGGCTGGTCGAACGTGTCCGGCACCGACAGCCACGACCAGCGGTTGATCGGCCAGGCGATCGTGAAGGCGCGCCCCACGACCTGCTTGGTCTCGACCGTGCCGTTGCCCTTGAGGTTCGTGTGGTAGCGCGAGTCGAGGGAGTCCTGACGGTGGTCGCCCATGACCCAGATGCTGCCCTTGGGCACGGTCATCTTTTCGATGTTCTTGTCGCCACAGGGGGTGTTGCCGGGGAAGAGGTACGAGTCCTCCTTCAGCGGCGTGCCGTTGACCTTGACCGGGCCGTTGCCGTGGCACTCCACCGTGTCGCCGCCGACCGCGATGACCCGCTTGATCAGGTCCTTCTCCTCCGCCGACGGCATCAGGCCGATGAAGCTGAGGACCTGCTGGAGCGCGTTGGGCTCGGGGGTGGCCACCTCGTTCAGCCAGCCGCCCGGGTCATGGAAGACGACGACCTCGCCGCGCTCCGGCTCCGAGCCGAACCACGGGGTGAGCTTGTCCACCAGGACGCGGTCACCGCGCTGCAGGGTGTCCTGCATCGAGTCGGACGGGATGGAGAACGCCTGCACCAGGAACGTCTTGATGATCAGCGCCAGGACCAGCGCGATTCCGATGAGAATCGGCAGCTCTTTCCAGAAGGCACGCGGCTTCTTGCCCTTCTTCACGCTGCCGCTCTCCTCCTCGTCCGTCTGCTGTTCCTTGCCCATCGAGACTCCCGGACCGGGCGGCCGCCCCGGGCCCGCCGGCTGTCCGGCATCCGCCGACCGCTCCGGTCCGCCGGACGCGGCGGCCTGTGAGGACTCACCGTTTCCTGCCGGCTCTTCGGGCTCTTCGGTTCCGGACCGTGCGCCGACCGCCAAGTCCCCCACATCCACTCCTTACTCCACGCCGCCGCCCGCCCGATCGTCGGTGCAGGCCCACCACTCCCATAACGAGCGGGAGTTCCGCAGGGGTCGGGAGTACGGACAAACTGTCGGAGGACACACTATGCGGCGTGTGCCCCGCCGTCGCCCTCGCACCCGGCGCGTCGCGTACGGTCGCGTAGGTCTCCGGCTCCTCCAGACGACGCCAGTGCCCCACCGGCCAGGCGATGACCACGGCCCGGCCCACCACGCTGTCCACCGAGATCGTCCCACGGTACGGCTCGTCCAGGTGATACCGCGAATCCGCCGAATTGGAGCGGTGGTCGCCCATCACGAAGATCCGCCCGGCGGGAACCTTGACCTCGAAGGCGAACTGCGAGGGCGGATTGCCCGGATGAATGTACGGTTCGTCCAGAGGTGTCCCGTTGACCGTGACGTGACCCTGCTTGTCGCAACACTTGACCGTGTCGCCCCCGACGCCCACCACGCGCTTGATCAGATCCTGCTCGTCGGCGGACGGCAGCAGCCCGATGAAGGTCAGGAACTCCTTGATCTGCTTGACCACGACGGGGTCGTCAGCGGGCTCGACCTGCTCGCCCTTGAGCCAGCCCCCGGGGTCCTTGAAGACGACCACGTCGCCGCGCTCGGGCTCGGAGCCGAACCAAGGGGTCAGCTTGTCGACCAGCACCCGGTCGCCGATCCGGATGGTCTGCTCCATCGAGCCCGAGGGGATCACGAACGCCTGGACGAGGAAGGTCTTGAGCACCAGCGCGATGGCCAGGGCCACGCCTATGAGGATCGGTATTTCCTTGAGGTAGGAGCGACGCCTGCGGCGTTTGATGCGACGCGCCTGGCGCCGCCGCTCGGCGCGCCCTCCTCTGGCGGGCCTGATCGTACGCGTGACGACGCCGCCGGTACCGCCGTCGTCCTCCGCGGTCTCGAAGCCGTACGCGCCCGCGTCGCCCCCTGCGCCCCCGCCCGCGTACGCACCGCCCCCGTGGCTCCCGGTTCCGTACGGCCCGTCCGCGTACCCGTCGTACCTCCCGTACGCTCCGTTCTCGTACGCCCCGTACGGGCCCTCCCCGTACGCCCCCTCCGCGCCCGTATCCGCCCCTGTACCCCCCCGCTGCCCGCGTTTGGGCCGCCCCCGGCTACCCATGGCTGCCTGCCGGTCCCGGTATGCCGTCGAAGGCACGCGGGCGGTGCAGGGCCGTCCAGTGGCCCACCGGCCAGGCGATCCAGTCGGCGCGGCCGATCACCTTGCCGACCGGAACGGTGCCGCCGCCCGGTTCGCCGAGGTGGTCCCGTGAGTCACGTGATCTGCCGCGGTGGTCTCCCATGACCCACAGTTTCCCCTCCGGCACCACGATGTCGAACGCGTCGGAGGACGGCGCGTCCCCTGGATACAGATAGCCCTCGGCCACCGGCTCGCCGTTCACCTTGATCCGCCCCCGCTTGTCGCAGCAGGTCACCCGGTCCCCGCCGACGCCGATGACACGCTTGATGTAGTCGGTGGCCGGGGGCTCGGCCAGGCCCAGCGCCGCGCCCGCCCCCCTGACCAGCCCCGTGACCGGGTTCTCCGACGGTTCGCTCTGCAGGAACGAGCCGGTGCCGTCGAAAACGATCACGTCGCCCCGGCGCGGCTCGCCGCCGAAGCGGTACGCCAGCTTGTTCACCAGCACCCGGTCGCCGATCCGCAGGGTGTTCTCCATGGAGGAGCTGGGGATCAGGAAGGGCTGTACGACGAAGGCGCTGAGCAGCAGCACAAACGCCACGCAGACGGCCAGCAGCAGCACGGGCCGGTGCCACAGGGCCGCCAGGGCCGCCGCCGGCCGGGACATGAGCCGTCGCAGGCGGGGCGCCCGGCGCGGAGAGGCCGCTTCCTGTGGGGACGTGCCCTGGGCCGTCCGCTCCTCGGAGGCAGGCCGGCCGGCCTCGTCCTCCTTCTCGGAGGAAGGGCGTTCGGGAAAACACGCGGAGCGCGACCCCTGCTCCGGCCCCTGCTCGGGGGCGGGAGAGCGGTCGCGCTCCGAAAGCTGTGCGTCGGTGTCCATCGGACCCTGAGCCTATCCGGCCGGTCCAGGACGCCGGACGTCTGTTCAGCTGTCGCGCTTCTCCTTGATCTTCGCAGCCTTGCCGCGCAGCTCACGGAGGTAGTACAGCTTGGCGCGACGCACGTCACCGCGGGTCACCAGCTCGATCTTCTCCACGATCGGGGTGTGCACGGGGAAGGTGCGCTCGACGCCGACGGAGAAGCTGACCTTGCGGACCGTGAAGGTCTCGCGCACGCCGGCGCCCTGGCGGCGGATGACGACGCCCTTGAACTGCTGCACACGGGAGCGGTTGCCCTCGATGACGCGCACGTGGACGTTGACGGTGTCGCCCGGGCGGAAGGCCGGGATGTCGCTGCGCAGCGACGCGGAGTCGACGGAGTCGAGAAGGTTCATGACCCACTGCTTTCTTCGTTGATGCCACAGGTCATCAACGGAACCGGAAGTTCAGATGAGGTTGCCGTTCCGTCGGGCGGGCGTCGTTCCCCCTGTGGCAGGGGCGCGCGCCGGACGCACACAGCAGCGGCCTATTCTTCCACGGCGTCCCGGGTACGCCCAAATCGACCGTCCGTTCCCTCGGCCCACCCCAGGATGGAGAGGGTTTCGCGGTCCTTCTTGTCGAAGGCGGCCGGGTCGGCGCGCTCGATGAGGTCGGGGCGGTTGCGGTCGGTACGGCGGAACGCCTCGTCGCGGCGCCAGCGGGCGATCTTGCCGTGGTGGCCGCTGAGCAGGACCTCGGGGATGCCGCGGCCGCGCCACTCGGGCGGCTTCGTGTAGACCGGTCCCTCCAGGAGGTCCGCCATCGCACCGGGGGCGAAGGAGTCGTCCTGGTGGGAGGCCGAATTGCCCAGTACGCCGGGCAGCAGCCGGGCGATGGCCTCGACCATGACGAGCACCGGGGCCTCACCTCCCGCGAGCACATAGTCGCCGATGGAGACCTCGCGGACGTCCACGCGGTCGCCGTACTCCTCGATGACGCGGCGGTCGATGCCCTCGTAACGCGCCGGGGTGAAGACCAGCCAGGGCTTCTCGGAGAGCTCGACGGCAAGCTGCTGAGTGAAGGGCCGGCCGCTCGGCGTGGGGACGACGATGACCGGCTCGCCCTCCTGGGAGTCGATGACCGAGTCCAGCGCCTCGCCCCACGGCTCGGGCTTCATGACCATGCCGGGGCCGCCGCCGTACGGCGTGTCGTCGACGGTGTTGTGCTTGTCGTGGGTCCAGTCCCGCAGGTCGTGGATGCGCACGTCGAGCTGGCCGCGGGCGCGCGCCTTGCCGACCAGGGAGACGTTGAGCGGTTCCAGGTACTCCGGGAAGATCGTGACGATGTCGAGCCGCATCACACGTCCTCGCCCGCGTCACGGGCCGAGGCCACCTCGGCCCGGCTGTCGTCGAGCAGGCCGGCCGGGGGGTCGACGACGGCCTTCTGCTGCGCCAGGTCGATCTCCGGCACGATCTCGGAGACGAACGGGATCATGATCTCGCCACCGTCCGGGCGCCGGACGATCAGCAGGTCCTGGTAGGGCAGGTGGGAGATCTCGGTGATGCGTCCGACGGGCGTGCCGTCGGTGGTGACCACGTCGAGATCGATGAGCTGGTGGTCGTAGAACTCCTCGGGGTCCTCGGGGACCTCCTCGGGGTCGACCTCCGCGATCAGCAGCGTGTTGCGCAGCGCCTCGGCGCCCGTACGGTCGCGGACGCCCTCGAAGCGCAGCAGCAGGCGCCCGCTGTGCACCCGGCCGGTCTCGATGGTCAGCGGGCCGGCGGTGGGCGGGTCCGTGGCGAGTACGGCGCCGGGTGCGAGTCGCAGTTCCGGCTCGTCGGTCCGCACCTCGACGGTGACCTCGCCCTTGATGCCGTGGGCGCGGCCGATCCGCGCGACTACCAGCTGCACAGTGGCCCCTCTTCGCGGCGGCCGCCGCCGCTCGCGCGGTGGTCGTGCTCGCCGTCGTGGTTCATCGATCGGTGATTTCGGTCATACGGACATCGTCGCAGACGCCTATGACAACGGGCCGGGGTGAGCCGTAGCCCTCCCCGGCCCGTGCCGGTACTGCCTGGTCCGGGGGCTCGCCCCGGTTCTGCTCAGCGGACCTGGTCCACGTCGACGAGGTCGACCCGGATACCACGGCCGCCGATGGCGCCTACGACCGTTCGCAGGGCGCGCGCGGTGCGGCCGTTGCGGCCGATCACCTTGCCGAGGTCGTCGGGGTGGACCCGGACCTCCAGCACGCGCCCGCGGCGCAGGGTGCGCGAGGCGACCTGCACGTCGTCGGGGTTGTCGACGATGCCCTTTACGAGGTGCTCGAGGGCCTCCTCGAGCATGATCAGGACTCGGTCGACTCAGAGGTGGACTCGGCCTCGGCCTCGTCCGCCTTCTTGTCAGCCTTCTTCGCCTTCGGGGTGATGGCCTCACCCTTCGGCTCGTCGCCGGCGTCCTTGGCCAGGGCCTCGAACAGGGCGCTCTTGTCGGCCTTCGGCTCGGCGACCTTCATCGGCGCCGGGGCGGGCAGGCCCTTGAACTTCTGCCAGTCACCGGTGACCTTGAGGATGGCCAGGACGGGCTCGGTCGGCTGCGCGCCGACACCCAGCCAGTACTGGACACGCTCGGAGTCGACCTCGATGCGCGACGGGTTCTGCACCGGGTGGTACAGACCGATCTCCTCGATGGCCCGGCCGTCACGGCGGGTACGGGAGTCGGCGACGATGATGCGGTAGTGAGGCGCGCGGATCTTGCCCAGACGCTTCAGCTTGATCTTGACTGCCACGGGAGTGGTGTCTCCTGGTCTTGACGTGGTTGGGCACAACGGGATGCCACGTGGGGTTGCGGTACTCGGAGTGCCCGATGGACGCGCCAGCCGGAGGAGAGAGGGGTCCTGTGCGACTGTCGAGTACAGCTAGCCATTGTGCCACACCACTCCAGGTCAGCCGACCGCGGCCACCTCGGGAATCCGGAACGGCTTGCCGCAGCCGCCGCAGACGATGGGCGCCTGCGCCAGCACGGACGGGACGACCCGGACATTCCTGCCGCAATCACAGACAGCCTTGACGCGTACACCGCCACCGGATGAGCCATGCCGAGCGGCCGGCCCCCGGAAGCTTCGGGCACTGTCGGCCGTGGTCGCGGCGGAGTGCGCCTTGAGGGCTCTGGCGAGCCGCTCGATGGTGGGACGGTAGCGCCTTCGGGCCTCGGGGTTGAGCGTGACCAGCGAGAAGCCGCTGCTCGGATGCGGCTCGTCGACGTGGTCGAGGCCCAACTCCTCGGCGATCGCGAGGAATCGACGGTTGTGGTAGCGGCCTGCGCGCGAGGTGTCGCGGACGCCGCGGGCGGCGGCGATGCCGTGGACTGCCTCGTGCAGCAGCCGTTCGAAGGAGAGCTCGGCGCCACAGGCGGACGACGACTCCCCGATCAAGGACTCGGGCGCGGCCAGGTCCGGCAGCTCGGGGTGGTGCCGTTGAATGTCGGCCCACGCGAGCGCCAGCTCGGCGGCGAGAACAGGCGGTGTCGTGCTCACGTCGTGACAACGAGCCGGGCCCATCCAGTGTTCCGATTACGGGGCATCTCAAATAATTTGCACGTACCGGTCAGTTTCTGGTCATGGGTTTCGAGGACGGCGTGTGCGCAGAACTGCGGAGAAGGCGCGCGCCAGGTGGCAAGCCGGGGCGTACCCGCGCGTACGCCCCGGCGCGTAAGAGATGTGTACGCGCCGGGGCATCGGTGGCCCATGGGTCGCGACGTGACCCCGGTGGAATCCGGTGGGACCCGGCGGCGTGCGCGACGATCGCGATGCTATCGGGAGGCGTGTCGGCACCCGGCACCGCCCCGCCGTCTGTTTGCAGACACCGTACGGCTCTCGTACGCCCGGCGGATGGGCTCCGCGGGCAGCGGGGGTGCCGGCCCTGTCGGAGAACGCGCCCGTTCCGGACGCCGCCCCGGTGGTGCCTCCCCATGGACACCGGACCCGAGCGGCGCGCCGCCGCTTCCGCTCACAGCCCTGCCGAGATGCCTCCCGCCGCAGTACGCCAGCGCCCCGAACCCCTGTTGTGTACGGGAAATACCGTCCACCTGTGATGTGAGCAGAGGCGCTTTCGTCCTGACGTATGTGTTGCGGGCGCGACAGTTTGCGTCACCGTCCCGAAAAGCACCCCGGCGCACCGAGGGGCGCGCGGGAGACAACCCCGGCGCACCCCTGGACTCAGGCACGGATGGGGAGTTGTCTGGAATGCGGGGGGCGCACGACGCGAACACAGGGGCGGGACACGGGGGCGATCGATCACTGACAGCTTCGGGTTCTCGGCGGATTGGGGCGCTTTCGATGACACCCACGCTCGTACGGCATCACCTCCGGCAGTCCGGCTCTCCCGGCTCGTACGGCTCCACGGCACCGGCCGATCCCTGCGCGCGCGCCCGTGACTGGGCCGAGATCCAGGAACGGATGCTGGTGCCGCTGTACGAGGCCGTCTACGACCGGATGGATGTCGGGACGCACACCAGGCTGCTGGGCCTGGGCTGCGGTTCCGGGCTCGCGCTGCTGATCGCCGCTGCCCGCGGCGCGCAGGTCTGCGGTGTGGACCTGGACGAACAACGGCTGGATCTCGCGCGGCAACGACTGGCACCCGACTCCGCGCGCGAGGCCCGGGACGACGCGATGCGTGCCACCGTACTGGCATGCGGGGGCCCGGAACGGGCTGCGGACCCCGGCGGCGGCTCCTTCAATATGGTGACGGCCTTTCACCCGGTGGGCTGCGTCAGCAGCATCGAGGGCCTGACCGCTTCTCTGGTGACGGCGGCCGGACTCACGGAGCACGGCAGTCCCGTGGTGCTGGGCGGCTGGGGCCCGGTGGAGCGGTGCGCCACGGCGAGCGTGCTGCGGGTGGCCCAGCGGCTGGCCGACCCCTTGCGCACGGCGGGCGGCTGGCGGCCCAGCGGCCGGGACGATCTTGAGGAGTTGGCCGACCGGGTGGGCCTGCGGCCCGACGGCTCGGGCCGGGTGGCCTGCCCGTTCGGCTACGGCGACCTGCCGAGCGCGGTGCGAGGGCTGCTGTCCACGGGTCTGTTCGACGCTGCGCTGGAGGTCACCGACCAGGCGCAGGTGGAGAAGGAGCTGAGCGAGGCGCTGCATCCGCACCAGCGTCCGGACGGCACGGTCTGGATGCCGAATGTGTTCCGCTATCTCATCGCCCGCACGTGACTCCTACGATCCCCGCCCAGGCTGCCGACGTTGCCGATGATCTGACGCCCTGAACTCCGATAACCCGCCACTGCCAGTACGTCCGCCCGTCCCTCGCCGAGGCTTCGCCGGCCGCGGCGCGGGCTTCCGGAACGGCCGGCCCACGCCGTGCCGCACGCTGCCCGTGCCGCGCTCCGCAGCCGTCCTTACGCCGTTGCGGCATGCGGCGCGGACGGCCACCGCGGCGATGGTGTCGTCACGCCCCTTCCCCCTTGCCCGCAACCGCGAGGACGCCGAGCGCGTCATCGCGGGGCCCCACGCGTTCACCCTCGCGAGCGATCCCCAATATCCAGAATTCTGTTTACTGTGATTTCCATGAACAGCATCGACGAACGGTTCCTGACCCGCAACGGACACGCCGCCAGGCGGCTCGCCGCCCTCCTGATCAATCAGCCCACCGAAGGCGAGGCCGCACGACTCCCCCGAGTGCGCGACCTGGCCGCGCGCCTCGGGGTCGGCAACGGCACGGTGCAGGCCGCGCTCCAACTCCTGGAGGAATCGGGGGCGATAGACACGGTGGCCCGCGGACACCTCGGCACCTTCCTGGTCCGTTCCGACCGCGCCATACTGTGGCGCCTCGCGGGTCTGGGCACCGTTCTCGCCGCGATGCCGTTGCCCCACTCGCGTCGTCACGAGGGCCTGGCGACCGGCTTGCGCGGCGCGTTCGAGAAGACCGGCGCGCCCTTCGCGATCACCTTCATGCGCGGTGCGGCGACCCGCGTGGCGGCCCTGCTGGAGGGGAAGGCCGATCTGGCGGTGCTGTCCCGCTTCTCCGCCGACGCGCTGATGGAGCGGCATCCGATCGAGTTGATCGCCGATCTCGGCCCGACCACCTATGCAGGCGCCCACGGGCTGCTGCTGCGGCACGGCGTCCAGCCCGACAGCGAAGGCCTGCGGGTCGCGGTGGATCAGACGTCGGAGGACCAACGCGCACTGGCCGAGCGGGCGTTCGCGGGCCGGACGGATGTGACCTGGCTGGAGAGTTCGTTCACGCAGCTGTACGACCTATTTGCACAGGACCGGGCCGACGCCACCGTCTGGAACCTCGACGAGGTGCCGGGACAGCTGGCCGGAGAGGTGGACGTACTACCGCTCGACGATGAGACCACCGGCGATTTCTCCCCCCGGAATTCCAGCGCGGCGCTGATAGCCCGGAAGGAGGGCGGCGAGGCGTTGGCAGCGGTGAGTGGGGCGCTCGATCTGGAGGCCGTCACCAGCTTGCAGGGCGAGGTGCTGCGAGGAGAGCGCATGCCTGCCTACTGAGATTACTGAGATCGCCGGTCGGCCAAGGGGCCGGATCTGATCGGAGTCGGTTCAGGCAGCCGCCCTGCCAGGCCCGACGAAATCCGAGGTGCTGGGCGGACCGCGGCATCGGATCTGTTCGCGGGACCTGGCCTGACTGCGGCACCGGGACTAGCCGCGGCATCGGAGCCGATCGCCGGTGACGCCTCCGCGTTTCGCATGCAATCCGGAAAGACGAGACCTGCTTGTTGGCTACCAGGAGGGGAGGGACGGCCATGGAGGCCCTGCTCGCACGACGGATCCGGCTCTTCGTGGAGAGCGGTCAGGTACGGCCCGAGGTCGCCGCGTTCGTCCGGGTCGAACTGGACGCACTGGCCACCGAAGGGTGTGTGGTCACCGAGGACTCCGCGGGCATGCTCACCAGCCACCTGCTCATGGCATTGACCCGGCTGCAGAACGGCGAGCCGGTGGCGGAATTCCGCACCGACGGCCTGGCCGCCGCGGAGCTGGCGGAGCATCCCCGAGCCGTCCGGCGGGCCCGCGCCGTTTCCCTACGGGCCGAGCAGGCCCTCGGCGCCCCGCTCCCCGAGTCCGAGATCAAATTCCTGGCGATGCACTTCGCCCTACTGCGAAGGGACACACCATGACGACCATCCTCACCGGCGGGG
Organism: Streptomyces albofaciens JCM 4342; assembly: GCF_008634025.1. Lineage (NCBI taxonomy): Bacteria > Bacillati > Actinomycetota > Actinomycetes > Kitasatosporales > Streptomycetaceae > Streptomyces > Streptomyces albofaciens. The sequence goes on from NZ_PDCM01000002.1 coordinate 2,645,901, forward strand.
TCGGCAAGACCGAGGTCGCGGACGCGGTACGGCGGCTGGCGCCGGCCGGCGTCGAGGCCGTGGTCAGCAACGACATGGACGCCGTGGCGCTGCTGCAAGCCGGCCGGGCCGACTACTTCCTGGGCACCTGCCAGACCGGAGCCGGTGCGTCATTGGGTGTCCTGGTCGGACTCATGGGTGCTGCCACCTGTCACACCTTCGGCCGCTCCGTCCCCTCGGTGGAAGAGATCGACACTTTGCTGGACCAGGGCAAGAGAGTGTTCGGCTTCGCCGTGGACCAGGTCGACGCGATCGTGCCCGCACTGGTTCTGGCCATAGCCACCCGAGCGTGACCGCGCCGGACCGCCCCTCGGGGTCCGGCAGGCCTCGGCCCCGCGAGCCGTACGTTCCGATGACATGCCAGGGCACAAAGGAGTGACCCGTGAGCAGCACCGTCCTCGCCGCGAGCACCGGTCTCGACTTCTCGCTCGCGCAGCAACTGACCGTCGTGGCGCTGTGCGCGCTGACCGCCTTCCTCGCGCACCTGGCACTGGCCGTCTTCAACGACGGCCTCCGGCCCTTCATGCTCGACTTCGTCCAGGGCCGTACGACCCGGAGCGCGACCACGGCGGTCTCCTTCGGACTCTCCGCCGGGTTCATCTTCGGGCTGGGCGCCCCGATGGCGCTCTCCTCCGGGACGCTCAACCCCTGGCTGCTGTTTCTGCCCACCGACATCCTGGGCCTCCTCGCGCCGAAGAAGTGGCTCGCGCCGGTGCTGGGCGGCGCGTGGGGCGGGGTGGTCGTGTTCGGCCTGAAAGGCGCCAACGACCTCGCGCACGATCTCCCGGTCGATTTCCTGACGGCCCTGCAGCAGATGGCGACGCCGATCCTCTTCCTCTTCACGCTGTTTCCGGTGCTGGCGATCACCAAGCAGTTCGGGAAGCTGCTCGGCGGACTGGCCGGTGTGGTGGAACTGGCACTGGTCGTGCTGACGATGAAGGTGTGGCCCGACGTGTTCGCGGGGGCGCCGGCCATGGCGGTCGGTGTGCTGCTCCTCATCGGCTGCGCGGTGGCCAGGGACGTACGGCAGCGCCGGGCGGCGGAGCGGGCCGCCGCGGGCGCGGTGCCGGCAGCAGGCGAAGAGGCCTCGACGGTCACATCCGGCAGGGCGCCGGGAGGCGTGGATCCGATGGCGTCGTTGTTCGGCGCCAGTGCGGCCCGGCTGCGCCGGCACCTGCCGTTGTTCATGGTGCTGGGTGCGGGGATCTGTCTGCTGTCCCAGCTGCATGTGTTCGGTGGCGGGGAGGCGACCAGCTTCCTGATCGCCAAGGGGCAGTACGCGGAAGCCGCGCAGGTCGACTTCTACCGTGCCCTCGGATTCATCCCGTTGATCGCCACCACCGCGCTGGCCTCCGGCGCGTACGGCATCGTCGGCTTCACCCTCGTCTATCCCATCGGCTATCTGCTGCCGAGTCCCTGGCCGGCCCTGGTCTGCGGTGCCCTGGTCTTCGCCGTCGAGGTGCTGGCGCTGAGCTGGATCGGCAAGGCACTGGGACGGCTGCCGTCGGTGCGCGACTCCTCGCAGCATCTGCGTGGCGCCATCGGCGACACCCTGCACCTGGCGATTCTCTTCGGTTCCCTGATGGCGGCGCATGCCATGGGCGGCGGGCTCGGGATTCTCATAGCCGGCGGCCTCTACCTCCTCAACGAGGCCATGGGCCGGGTGGTGGTCCGGATGGCCGCCGCGCCCGCCGCGGTCCTCGTGACCGGCATCGTCCTCAACGTCCTCCACTGGCTGCACCTCTTCACCCCGATCAAGACCTGAGCAGGCGTGTGGACACGCCGGGAAGGCAGTGTGCGATGAACTCTCTCCTGCGGACCGTCACCGGCCCGCTGTCCGTGACGGCCGTGCAGGGCCCTGTTCTCGCCCACGAGCATCTGGCCCTCGACCTCTCCCGCCCCACCGACCGTACGGCTTCGCTGACAGCCGGGCATGCCATAGCGGTAGCCGGCGAACTGGCCGCGCTCCGCGAGCGGTTCGGGCTGTCGCTCGTCGTCGAGCTGACCTGCCGGGGCATGGGGCGCGACCCTGCTGCGCTGATCCGTATTTCCCAGGAGGCGGGGGTCGCGGTCGTGGCGGGCACCGGCTGGTATCACGATGCCTTCCACCCGCCCGAGGTGGAGGATGCGAGCGTCGAGGAGCTGGCGAACAGGCTGGTGGAGGAGGTCGAGAGCGGCATGGGCACCGGTGGGCCCTCCCCCGGTGTCATCGGAGAGGTCGGCAGCCATGGGGACCTGCCGGGCGAGGCGGAGATGCGTACGCTCACCGCGGCCGCCCACGCCGCCGTCACCACAGGCCTGTCGCTGGCCACCCACGCGCAGTTGGGGCGCGGCGGCCTCGCCCAGTTGGATGTGCTGACCGCGGCCGGACTGGAGCCGTGTCGGATCAGCATCGGCCACCAGGACCTGCTCGACGCCCCCGCGATCCACCGAGAGCTGGCGGCGGCGGGAGCGTACGTCGCCTTCGACACCGTCGGAAAGGAGAGGTATCAGAGCGACGCGACCCGGTTGCGGCTGCTGCTCGCGTTGCTGGAGGCCGGGCACGCCGATCGCGCCCTGCTCAGCTGCGACATCTCGCGGCACGGGTACCTGCTCGACGAAGGCGGCCATGGGTACGGGCACCTGTTCCGGTCGTTCCTGCCGGACCTGCGGGCCGCCGGAGCCGACGACGCGCTGATCGACCTCCTGACCCGCCGCAATCCGCTGCGCTTCCTCACGGGCGGGGACGGCAGGGAGCGGCAGCCGTTTCAGGCCCGGACCACAGTCGCACTCCAGGAAAACGGCCTGGCGGGAAGAGAGGCGTCGCCATGAGCGTGCGATTGCCCCGGACGTTTCCGTTGCCGACGGTCACGTTGGAGGGAGCGGAGGCGAACCAGTTCCGGCTGATGGAGAGTGTCGCCCGGCATTTCGAGGGCCGGCAGCTCTTCGAGGCGGATGCGGGTGTGGTGCCGGGGGTGGGGCGTCCGCGTACCACCGCACGGGTCGAGGCCGTTCTCGCGGAGTTCTTCGGGGCTCCTGCCGCGGCGCTGGTTCAAGGCGCGGGCACGGGCGCGATCCGGGCAGCGCTCGGTGCCGTGCTCCGTGCGGGCGATCCGCTGCTCGTGCACCGCGCGCCGGTCTACCGCACTACCGGCGTCACCTTGCGCGGGCTGGGGGTGGAGACGGTCGAGGCGGATTTCAACGACCGTGCCGCGTTGGACCGGGCGCTGTCCTCCGGACGGTTCCGGTGGGCGTTCGTCCAGCACACCCGGCAGCGGGTGGCGGATTCCCACGACCCGGGCGAGGTGCTCGCCGCCTGCCGGGCCGCCGGTGTGCGCACCGTCGTGGACGACAACTACGCGGTCTTCCGGGTGCCGCGATGCGGTGTGGAACTGGGCGCGGACGCTTCCTGCTTCTCACTGTTCAAGCTGCACGGCCCGGAGGGGGTGGGCGCAGTGGTCGGCGCGCGTGACCTGGTGGAGCGGGTGCACGACGACAACTACTCCGGCGGCGGCCAGGTGCAGGGGCACCAGGCGCTGGACGCGCTGCGGGCGCTCAGCCACGTACCGGTGATGTGGGCGGTGCAGTCCAGGGTGGGTGCGGAGATCGCCGAGCGGCTGGGGGCCGGGGAGGTGCCCGGGGTCGCCGAGGTGCGGATCGCCAATGTCCAGGACCGGTGCGTGCTGCTCCGGCTGGACCGGCCGGTCGCCCGCGCGGTGCCGGACGCCGCGGCCCGGTACGGCGCCGCCCCGTACCCCGTGGGTGCCAACTCCCGTTACGAGATCGCCCCGCTCTTCTACCGGATGTCCCGGTCCGCTTTGGAGGACGCGCCGGAGCTTGCCGACTGGACGGTGCGTATCAACCCGATGCGGGCGGGTGCGGACCTGGTGATCGACATCCTCCGGCGCGCGCTGCACGATCTGCGCGACGTTTCCGTGAACAGCCCCCGGGACACCGCCGCACCCGTACGTGAACCCGGTCGCGTACCACCGCCCGCGCCCGATGCCGCCCTCCGTGCTCCGCGATCCACGCACAGCGCCCACGGCTTGCGCGATCACGAGGAAGGAGGCTGATCACCGTGTTCCTCGACACCGTCCTCGCACGCAACCCACGGCTGATCGACTGTGCCGCCGACCTGCACCGCACCGGCGCGGTGGAGCCGGACACGTATGTCCTGGACCTGGATGCCGTCGAAGCCAACGCCGCGCTGCTGGCGAAGGCGGCGCGACGACAGCGCCTCGGCCTATGGTTCGTGGCCAAGCAGATCGGACGCAACCCCGAGCTGGTCCGGGCCGTGGCCCGGCATCTCCCCCGGTTCGCCGCCATCGACGCGCGCGAAGCCCGCACACTGCACGGGGCGGGTGCGCGCGCCGGAAATGTGGGCCACCTGGTGCAGATTCCCCACCGTGCACTGCCAGAGGTGCTCGCCTGGCGTCCCGAAGCGGTCACCGTCTTCGACCTGGCCAACGCCCGTGCCGTCTCGGACGCCGCCCGGCAACTGGGTCGCGTACAGGATGTTCTGGTACGGGTCGAGGGCGCGCCCGGCGCGGTCCATCCGGGGCAGGAGGGTGGCGTGCCGCTCAGTGAGCTGGAGGGTTTCGCGGCCGAGGCGGAGCGGATGCCCGGCATCCGGCTGACCGGAGTCACCGCCTTTCCGTGCGTTCAGTGCGCACCCGGGTCCGGGCACCCGCGCCCCACCGCCACCTTCGAACTGGCCCGCCGGGCCCAGGCCTTGCTGGCCGCGCGCGGGCGCACCGAACCGAAGCTGAGTGCTCCCGGCGTCACCTGCGCTGCCACCTTGCCGATGCTCGCCGAGCTGGGCGCCACGCACGGCGAACCCGGTCACGCGCTCACCGGCACCACCCCTCTGCACGCCATCGACCCGGAGCAGCCGGAGCGGCCCGCGTACGTATACGTCACCGAGGTCGCCCACCTCCTCGCCGATGGCCGGCCCGCTCTCCACGGTGGCGGCTTCTACCCTCGTTCCGGCGTCGAGTCGGCGTTGATCCCCCGGACCGGCGCCCGGCTCGCCGTCCAGACAGTCCCGGCCGAGAACATCGACTACTACCGGCTGCTGGCTCCCGGCCGTGCCCGGCCCGGTGATACCGCCGTCCTGGCGTTCCGTACGCAGATCTTCGTGACCCGCAGCAACGTCGCGGTCGTCGCCGGTCTCAGCGCGGGCAGCCCACGGTTGACCGGCCACCACGACGCGCTCGGCCGACCGCTTCCGCAGGTCACGGGCGGGGAAGGCGCGGATGGGCCATGAGCAGGATCGTCATTCTCGTCATCGACGGGTTGGGCGTCGGCGCGATGCCCGACGCGGCGGATCCGCGGCCCGGTGACGCTGCCGCCGATACGCTGGGCCACCTTCTCGACGAGCACCGTACGGCCACGGGTCGCCGACTCCCGCTGCCCGCCCTGGAAGCACTCGGCCTTGGCTTCGTGCACCCCCACCCGGATCTCGCGCCCGCGCCGTCCCTCCCGGTGGCCGTGGGCCGTGCCGCGCTCGGCTATCCGGGCGCCGATACGTACGCCGGGCATCAGACGATGATGGGGGCCGACTTCAGCCGGGTGACCGTGGCCCGGCTCGCCGGCCATCTCGGCGAGGTCGCCGCGGCCCTCCGGGCGAGCGGACGCCGCGCGGATCTGCTTGCCGGGCGTCCCGTGCTGGTCGTGGGCGGGCGGGTCCTCGTCCACGACAACCTCGAAGCGGACCCGGGCGTCAACTGGAACGTCTCCGGACTGCTCGCGGACAACCCCTTCACGGAGATCCTCGACATCGCACGGGTGGTGCGTTCGGTGGCGCCCGTGGCCCGGGTGATCGCCGTGGGCGGCCGTGCCGACGGCCCGCTGGACACCTTCGTACGCGACGGAGACCTCGGCACGGTCGGGCTGGACACCCCGGCGAGCGGTTTCTACCGGAACGGCGGGCTGGTGGTACGGCACCTCGGGGCGCCGCTGGATCACGCCCGCCGGCTGCCGGAGCTGGCATCCGGGGCCGGTGCCCCCGTGACCCTCGTGGGCAAGGCCGCGGATGTATTGGCCTGCGACACGGCGCTGTGCTGCCCCGCCGTCGGCACCGCTGAGGTCCTCGGGGTGACGGCCGACGCCGTACGCCGGGCGCCGGACACCGCCCTGATCGTCAGCAATGTCCAGGAGACGGATCTGGCGGGGCACCAGCAGGACGCCCCGCGTTACGCCGCCGTGCTCCGGCGGACCGATGCCGGACTGGGCACGCTGCTGCGGCTCCTCTCGTCGCCCGGCGACCGCTTGATCGTTACGGGTGATCACGGCAACGACCCGGTCATCGGCCATGCCCACCACACCCGTGAGTACGTGCCGGTGCTGATCCACCGTCCCGAGGCCACGGGCTTCGACCGTCTGCCGATGGCCCGGACCCTGGCGGATGTGGGCGCCACAGCGGCGGCCGCGCTCGGGCTGCCGCCAGCCGCGCTGGGGAACGGCACGCCTCTGCTACGGCCGGTGGGCGGATCGGCGGGTGTGCCGCGATGAGCACGCGGACGAGCCCCCGACCGGGGGTCCGGGCAGGGGCTCGATCGGACGGCTTGGCGCCGTGTGCGGTTCCCGGTGCGGCGCGGGCCGACCAGGAGCCGAAAGGGGTGCTAGCCCATGAACTTCTTGAACTCGTCGGGGAGTTCGAAGTTCTTCGCGTCGCCGCCCTGCGGCAGGCCCAGCGGGTTGCCGGACTGCGCGGCCTCGCGGCGTGCGGCAGCGGCCTCCTCCTCGGCCTTCCGCTTCATGGGGTTGCCGCTCTTGCGCTTGCCCTTGGCCTGCTTCTGCTGCTTCTTCTTCTTGGCGCCGCCACCCATGCCCGGCATCCCAGGCATGCCGGGCATTCCCGGCATGCCGCCGCCCTGGGCCATCTTGGACATCATCTTGCGGGCGTCGAAGAAGCGCTCGACCAGGTTCTTGACCGCGCTGACGTCGACGCCGGAGCCCTTGGCGATGCGGGCCCGGCGCGAGCCGTTGATGATCGTCGGGTCCTGGCGCTCGCCGGGCGTCATCGACTTGATGATCGCGGCCGTACGGTCGACCTCACGCTCGTCCAGGTTGTTGATCTGCTCCTTCATCTGCCCCATACCGGGCAGCATGCCGAGCAGCTTGGAGATGGAGCCCATCTTGCGGACCTGCTCCATCTGGGCCAGGAAGTCGTCGAGCGTGAAGTCCTTGCCCTTGCTGCTCGCCAGCTTGGAAGCCATCTTCTCGGCCTCTTGCTGGCTGAAGGTCTGCTCCGCCTTCTCGATCAGCGTGAGCATGTCGCCCATGCCGAGGATGCGGGACGCCATGCGGTCCGGGTGGAACGCGTCGAAGTCGTCCAGCTTCTCGCCGTTGGAGGCGAACATGATCTGCTTGCCGGTGACGTGCGCGATGGAGAGCGCGGCACCACCGCGGGCGTCGCCGTCCAGCTTGGAGAGCACGACGCCGTCGAAGCCGACGCCGTCGCGGAACGCCTCCGCGGTGTTGACCGCGTCCTGACCGATCATGGCGTCGACGACGAACAGGACCTCGTCCGGCTTGACCGCGTCACGGATGTCCGCGGCCTGCTGCATCAGTTCCTGGTCGATGCCGAGACGGCCCGCGGTGTCGACGATGACCACATCGTGCTGCTTGGCACGGGCGAACTCGATCGAGTCCTGAGCGACCTTGACCGGATCGCCGACGCCGTTGCCCGGCTCGGGCGCGAAGATCGCGACATTGGCGCGCTCGGCGACGACCGAGAGCTGGTTGACGGCGTTGGGGCGCTGGAGGTCACAGGCGACCAGCAGCGGCGCGTGGCCCTGCTGCTTGAGCCAGGCGCCGAGCTTTCCGGCCAGGGTCGTCTTACCGGCACCCTGCAGACCGGCGAGCATGATGACCGTCGGAGGGTTCTTGGCGAAGCGCAGCCGACGGGTCTCGCCACCGAGGATGCCGACGAGCTCCTCGTTGACGATCTTGATGACCTGCTGGGCGGGGTTGAGCGCCTGGGAGACCTCGGCACCGGTCGCCCGCTCCTTGACCTGCTTGATGAAGGCCCGGACGACGGGAAGCGCGACGTCGGCCTCCAGCAGGGCGATCCGGATCTCGCGCGCCGTGGCGTCGATGTCCGCCTCGCTCAAGCGGCCTTTGCCCCGGAGGTTTTTGAAAGTACTCGCCAAGCGGTCGGAAAGCGTATCGAACACGGCGGTCGTCGATCCTCGGGGTCGGGGGCAGGGTCAAGTCGGCTTCTAGGGTATCCGCACGCGCAGGCAACGTGCCCCTGCCCGCCGGGGAGGGCCGCCGGGACGGGACCGCGCGCGACTGCGAGAGCGGTCCGCGCACGGCGTGGGCGCCTGCTGCGGTTGCCGCCTCCACCGTCTCACGGGGGTGGGGCGGGCCGGCAGCCCGTGCCGGTTTCGGGGACCGGACAGCCCGTGCCGGTTTTGGGGACGGGGCGGAGGCGGGGGCGGTTCCTGGGGCTGGGGGCCGGGGGCCAGTCATTGCCCGGGCCTGGGGCCTGGGATTGGAGCATCTGGACCAGGCCGGGAGCCTGGGGCTGGGCCGACCGGGCCGGGCCGGGAGTTTGGGCCCGGGCCGACCGGGCCGGGCCGAGAGCCGCCCCGTCTCCGGAGCGCGCGCCGTCGGCGAACCGCCTGCCGTCTACGGAACGCCTGCCACCTACGGACCGCCTGCCCTCTACGGACCGAATCCCGCGGCCGAGCCCGGCGTCGCCGCCAAAGGCCGTACAGCCGCAGGGAGCCTCCCCGCCGCCAGACTCGCAGGGCTCGGAGGGCTTCCCCGCGGCAGGCGCCAGCCCATCCGCCCTCGCAGGCCGGTCGTGGAAGCCTGTCCCTCCCGGCGCTCCCGCCCCCGGCGAGGGCGGTCCGTGCCCATCGCCTCCCACAGGCACGCTCCCATCACTGCTTCAATGCGCGCTCCACCGCCTGGGCCACCTCTGCGGCCGACGCGTCCGACAGTGGTTCGGCCTTCTCGTTCGTGACGTAGAACGCATCCACCGCGTTCGCTCCCAGCGTGCTCACGTGGGCGCTGCGTACGGTGACGCCCGCGGCCTCCAGTGCCCGGCCGATGCGGTGCAGCAGACCCTGCGCGTCCTGGGCCCTGACCTCGATCACGGTCGCCAGCTGCGAGCTTCCGGAGGCAACCGTCACTCGGGGCGGCGGGGCCTGTACGCCGCGCGAGCGGCGTGCGTACGCCTTCTCGCGTTCCGCCAGCCGTGCCGGTACGTCCAGCGAGCCGTCCAGGGCTCGTACGAGGTCCGCCCTGAGCCGTACGGTCTGCGGGAGCGAACCGTATTCGGCGGCGACCCGCCAGCTCAGCAGCAGGACCGGGCCCTCGCCGAGGGGGTCCACGCTGCGCAGGTCGGCGGCGCGGACAGTGAGACGGTGCATGGCCAGGACACCCGCAGCGGCGGGGAGCACGCCGGGCTGATCCGGTACGGCCATCAGCAGTTCGACGCCCACCGGCTCCGGTTCGGGCACGATGTCCGGACCCGTGCCCGGGGACGTACCGGCATCCTGGTCCACACCGGTGGCGTCAGGGGCATACTCCGTCTCACCCTGGCGCTCTTCCCGTGTGTGCAGGACCAGCACCGGGCCGCCGCAGCGCCACGCCTCGACGGCCAGGCGTTCTTGCTCGGCGGTCGGCTCGTCGGTCGTATGCCCCTCCGGCACGGCCTCTCCCGCCAGCCGCGCCGTGACGCGTTTCACCAGGTCCGCGACGAGCGACCCGCGCCAGGTGCTCCAGGCCGCCGGGCCGGTGGCCAGCGCGTCGGCCTCGGTGAGGGCGTGCAGCAGTTCCAGCGTGCCGATGGTGCCCACCGTGTCCGCGACCGCCGCCACGGTCGCCGGATCGCCCAGATCCCGGCGGGTGGCCGTCTCGATGAGCAGCAGATGGTGCCGTACGAGCGTGGCGATCACCGCCACGTCCCGGGCGTCGAATCCGATCCGGGCCGCCATGTCCCGGGCGATGGTCTCGCCGGAGACGGAGTGGTCGCCGGGCCAGCCCTTGCCGATGTCGTGCAGCAGGGCGGCGATCAGCAGGAGGTCGGGCCGGTGCACGCGGCGGGTGAGCGCCGAGGCGCGGACGGCCGTCTCGATCAGGTGCCGGTCCACGGTCCACCGGTGTACGGCGTTGCGCTGGGGCCGGCAGCGCACCCGTTCCCAGTCGGGCAGCAGCCGGCTGACGATCCCCTCCGCTTCCAGCGCCTCCCACACGGGGACGGTCTGGGCGCCCGCGCCCAGCAAGGTGATCAGTTGTTCTCGCGCCTCGGCCGGCCACGGCACGGGCAGGGGGCGGGTCGCGGCGGCCGTGCGGAGCCGGCGCACGGCGTGCCGGGACAGCGGCAGCCCGGCCTGCGCCGCGGCGGCAGCGGCGCGCAGCGGAAGGACCGGGTCGTGTTCGGGGCGCGCCGTCCGGGCCAGTACGACTTCGCCGTCCAGCTCGACCACGCCCTCGGCGAGCGGCGACCGTTCGCCCCGGCCCGTCCCGCCACCGGCCGTACGGCCCTTCAACAGCCCGCGCAGTACGGGACGGACGGAGCGGGACCGCAGCACCCGCCGGACTTCGCGCCAGGTGACGTCACTCGCGTACGAAATGGTGCGCGCGGACTCGTACACCTGCCGCAGCAGTACGTCCGCGTCCAGCACACCGAGCGCCTCGGCGACCTGGTCCTGTTCCTGGAGGGCGAGCCGGTCGGTGGCGCGGCCGGTCGTCAGATGCAGCGCGTCGCGGACGTCCAGCAGACGGGTGCGGGCCGCCTCCAGGCCTTCGCGCGGCGCGTCGGCCAGCCAGGAGGCGGCCACCGCCCGGAGTGCGGTGGCGTCCCGCAGTCCGCCCCTGGCCTCCTTCAGATCCGGCTCCAGCAGATACTGCAGCTCGCCCTGACGGGACGCCCGTTCGCGACACATCTCGTGCAGCTCCGGCAGGCGTTTGGGGGCCTGTTCGCGCCAGTCGGCCAGTGCGGTGCCGCGCAGGGCGCTCGTCAGGTCCGGGTCGCCGGCCAGGTGGCGGGCCTCCAGGAGACCGAGTTGGACCTTGAGGTCGTCGCGAGCGGCTTTGCGCGCTTCGGAGGGGGTCCGTACCGAGTGGTCCAGGGCGAGGTTCAGGTCCCAGACCGGATACCAGAGCTGGTCGGCGAGTGCGGCCACCGTCCGGGCGCCGGCTTTGCCGTCGTGCAGCAGGAGCAGGTCGAGGTCGCTGCGGGGGGAGAGTTCACCGCGGCCGTAGCCGCCGACGGCGACGAGTGCGATACCGGAGCCGGCCTCGGCTCCGGCTGCCGCGCGGTGGAAGAGGCCGGCCAGCCAGTCGTCGGTGAGGCGGGCGAGGGCGGACCTGCGCTCGGGCCCGCCCGGCCCGGAGGCCTGGAGAAGCCGCAGGCGGTCGGCGGAGTAGCCGCTCTCGGGGCCGGGGTGGCTGTCTTCGGTGTCCGGTTGGTGGCCGCCCTGGGCTTCGGGGCGGCGGCCCTTGGTGCTGGGGCGACCATCCTTGGTGTCGGGGCTGCTCTTGGTGTCGGGGCCACGCTCGGCACAGGAGCCAGCCTCGGCACCGGAGCCAGCCTCGGTACCGAGGCCATCCTTGGTGCCAAGGGGCGTCCCATCACCCCCGATGGCCTCGCGCGCCCCTGCCTCGCGCGCCCCCGCCTCGCCTGTCACCACCCCATCCGCGTCCCCCTTATCCCCGCAAACCCCGCTCCCCCCAAGCGCCCCTTCCTCAGCCTCCGGCCCGTCGTTCTCAGTCGTCTTTTTCACGCTCTCCGCCAACTCAGGCGCTCCTTGGTCGCGTCGGTCCCCGGGCCCCACCCCTCTTCCCACCCCCGCTCCACTTCCGGCCCCGCCCTCGCGGGCTCCTTCAGCTGCGGTCGGCAGTCAGGCGACGTCGGCGTACTGCCCCGGCTCCGCCTGGGGCCGCTCTTGCCTGGGGCGGAGCCGGGAGCCGGGAGTCGGGAGCTGGGAGCCGGCGGGCCCGTCGCCGCGCCCGACCGGGCCGGACGGAGGCGGGTCGATCGCTCGCGTCCACCCGCGCCCGGCCACCCAGCCGCCCGCCCGACCGCCCGAACCAAGCCGACGTCACACCCGTCACGTCCGCCACGCCCGTCACGGCCGCCACGCCCGCCCCACGCCTACAGTGCGTCCGGGCCCCGCTCGCCCGTGCGGACGCGGACCGCCTCGTCGACGGAAACGCTCCACACCTTGCCGTCGCCGATCTTGCCGGTGCGGGCCGCCTTGACCACGATGTCCATCAGTTCCGCGGCGTCCGCGTCGTCCACCAGCACTTCGATACGGACCTTCGGCACCAGGTCGACGGTGTACTCCGCGCCCCGGTACACCTCCGTGTGCCCGCGCTGCCGGCCGTATCCGCTGGCCTCGGTGACGGTCAGGCCGTGTACGCCGAACGACTGCAGGGCCTCCTTCACCTCATCGAGCCGGTACGGCTTGATCACTGCCGTGATGAGCTTCACGCGTCCACCTTCTTTCCCTCGCCGGAAGCCGACGCCTTGCCGGAAGCCGGTTCCTTACCGGAAGCCGGGGCCGTGCCCTGGCGCTTCGCCGGGGCCGGGCCGTCGCCGCGGGCCGGGCCGGCGCCCCCGGCCGCCCCCGCGCCCGCTCCCGGGCGCGCCACCGCGCCCCCGCCCGTACCGCCGAAGTCGTATGCCGTCTCCGCGTGCGCGGCCTGGTCGACGCCCGCGACCTCCTCGTCCTCGGAGACCCGGAAGCCCATCGCCAAGTCGATGATCTTGGCCAGGACGAAGGAGACGACCAGGGAGTACAACAGGACGCAGACGACGCCCACGGCCTGCTTGCCCAACTGCTCCAGGCCGCCGCCGTAGAAGAAGCCCTTGGCGTCGCTCTGCACGCCACCGGTCGCGAACAGGCCGACCAGCAGGGAGCCGGCGATGCCGCCGACGAGGTGGACACCCACCACGTCGAGGGAGTCGTCGTACCCGAAGCGGTACTTCAGCCCGACCGCCATCGCGCACAGCACACCGGCGACGACGCCGACCGCGATGGCGCCGAGCGGGCTGACCGCGCCGCACGCCGGAGTGATCGCGACCAGTCCGGCCACCGCGCCGGACGCCGCGCCCAGGGTGGTGAAGGAGCCGTGCCGCAGCTTCTCGTACGCGAGCCAGCCGAGCATCGCGGCGGCCGTGGCGACCTGGGTGTTGACGAAGGCCACCGCACCCACCCCGTCGTCGTTGTTGAGCCAGGAGCCCGCGTTGAAGCCGAACCAGCCGAACCAGAGGAGGCCGGCGCCGAGCATCACCAGCGGCAGACTGTGCGGTCGCATCGGGTCCTTCTGGAAGCCGATGCGTTTGCCGACGACGAGGATCACGCCGAGCGCAGCGGCGCCCGCGTTGATGTGGACCGCCGTGCCGCCGGCGAAGTCGATGACGCCCAGGTCGAAGAGCCAGCCGCCCTCGGCCCACACCCAGTGCGCGACGGGGAAGTAGACGACGGTGGCCCACAGGGCGATGAACAACGCCCAGGCGGTGAACTTCACCCGGTCCGCCAGGGCACCGCTGATCAGCGCGGGCGTGATCACGGCGAACATCAGCTGGAAGACCGCGAAGACATAGACCGGGATGGTGGTGGTGCCCCACAGTTCGGTCAGGCCGATGCCGCCGAGCCCGGCGAAGTCGCCGCTCCAGCCGAGGAAGCCGCCGTTGTCCTGGCCGAAAGCCAGCCCGAAGCCGTACAGGACCCAAAGGACGGTGACGATGCCCAGGCTGATGAAGCTCATCATCAGCATGTTGAGCACGCTCTTGACCCTGACCATGCCGCCGTAGAAGAAGGCTAGCGCGGGGGTCATGAGCATCACCAGCGCGGTACAGATCAGCATGAATCCGGTGTTGGCCGGGCTCAAGGCGGCCTTGTCCGCCGCGAGCGTCATGATGCCTGGGGGCATCGGCGCCTCCTGTCGTCGATGCGGCCCGTGCGGGCGTGGTTCCGGGTGGGCCGACTTTCGCCATGAGGCTTTCGCAGCACCGTTTCGGCCATGACCCGTCGGTGTTTCCCCCCGGTGACGAAGCCTGCGTCCGTGTTACGCCCCGGTGAACCGCAAGATCGCCCCGCCACGCCCGACATCCCTCAGCAACCAGCCGAAACGACCACGCCCGGCACCCACCCCGGCCCGGCTCCCGGCCCCCGGCCCCCGGCCCCCGGCTCCCGGCTCCCGGCTCCCGGCTCCCGGCCAACCACACCCCGCAATACACCCGCCCTTCGCCCGTCCTACACCCGTCAACGCCCCTCACCCCCCGCCACGCCCCCACCATCACTCTCGAACAGCGCCGCACACACAGCCGACCGCGGCCATCACCCATGTGACCTGGCGTGGGGGAGCCGAGTCGAGCTGTACGGGGTGACGGGCCGCGGCCGGGGTCTGTGGTGGCGTGCGTTCGATGTGGATGCATCCGAAGTGGGTGCATCTGAAGTGGGTGCAGTCGGTGTGGATGCGCCCGAAGTGGGTGTGGTCAGACGGCCTCCGCGCCGGTCTCCGGCAGTTGCTCGGCCAGCTCTTCGCTGAGCTGGACCACCTCGGCGACGTTCTCGAAGTTGCGCGCGGCCGTGTCCACGGTCTTGCGGAGCCGGGTGTTGACCCGCTCCGAGCGGACCTTCTTCGCCAGCGGTATGGCCTGCTGCGCCAGTACCGCGCACTGTTCCGGCTCCTTCTGGAGCAGGTGCACGGTCGCCATCCCGATCAGGTTGAGGGCGTACGAACGCTGGTGCTCCGCGTCCTTCGCGAACAGTTCCACCGCCCGCTGCATCACCGGATTGGCGAGGGAGGCGTAGGTCGGGCTGCGCCCGGCGACGTAGGCGAGGTCGCGGTAGGAGTGCGCGTTCTCCGCGTTCAGCTCGGCCTCCGAGAAGAAGCGGATCCAGTCCGGCTCGGGCTCGCCGGGCGTCACATCGGCATAGGTGTCCTCGGCCATCCGCACGGCTCGCTTGACCTTGCCCGGCTGGCCCATGCTCGCGTACGCCCGCGCCTCCATCGCATACAACATCGCCTGCGTACGGGGCGTAGCCGATTCGCGGCTGCCGTACTGGGCGAGGTGGATGAGCTCCAGCGCGTCGTCCGGGCGGTCGAGGTGGATCATCTGGCGGCTCATGCTGGAGAGGATGTACGAGCCGAGCGGGCGGTCGCCGGCCTCCTTGGAGGCGTGCAGCGCCAGCACGAAGTACTTCTGCGCGGTGGGCTGCAGCCCGATGTCGTAGCTCATCCAGCCGGCCAGTTCGGCCAGTTCGGCGGCGACCTTGAACAGCCGCTTGGAGACCTCTTCGCTCTGCGGTTCCTGCAGCAGGTCGGTGACCTCGTGGAGCTGGCCGACCACCGCCTTGCGGCGCAGGCCGCCACCACACTGGGCGTCCCACTGGCGGAACATCACGGTCGTGGACTCCAGCAGGTCCAGCTCTGGTTTGGACAGCCGGTTGGAACGCCGGGAGCGCTCCTGCGCGGCCTGCTGGGCGGCGGCCGCCTGGCCCGGGGAGACCGGCACCAGCCAGCGCTGCATCGGCTCGATGAGGGCGGGCCCGGCGGCCAGCGCCAGGGAGGTGCCCAGGAAGCCGCGCCGCGCCAGCATCAGGTCGCTGCGGGAGAACTCGCTGATCAGGGAGACCGTCTGGGGGCCGGCCCAGGGCAGGTCGACGCCGGACACGGACGGGGACTGGTGCGCCGAGCGCAGTCCGAGGTCCTCGATGCCCACCACGCAGCCGAACCGCTCCGAGAACAGTTCGGAGAGGATGCGCGGGATCGGCTCGCGCGGCTGCTCGCCGTCCAGCCAGCGCCGTACGCGCGAGGTGTCGGTGCTGATGTGGTGCGCGCCCATCTGGCGTGCCCGCCGGTTGACCTGTCGTGCCAGCTCGCCCTTCGACCAGCCGCTGCGCACGAACCATGAGCCCAACGGTTCGTTGGGGCGCTTGTCAGCGCCGGTGCCGCCACTGCCGCCCACTGGAACGCCCCCATTCCGATTGCTGCCTTGCTTCACTGCGTCGCGCCATCGCTTCGCATCGCCGCTCTTCGTTGCTTCCGGTTTTCGTGAACTGGTGTTCTGTTGACGGTTCGTACCGCGCCGCCGCCGCGTTGCGCCGGTGCGGTGTGCTGCCGCGGTCGTCACCCCGAGCGGTGCGGTACGGGAAGGTGCCGCGCCGCCGGTGCCCCGGCCGCGTCGTGGCCGCGGTGGCCTTCTTCCGCCGCCGCGCCCGCCGTTGTGGTGCCGTTTCCGGTGCCGGACTGCTTGGCCGGTATCGCTGTACCGCTCGTTCGGTACCGCTCGTTCGGTACCGCTGGTTCGGTACCGCTGGTTCGGTACCGCTTGGCCGGTACCGCTCGTCCGACTGATGCTGTCCGTTCCGCTCGTACTGCCGCTCGTACTGCCGCTCGTACTGCTGCCCGTGCGGCTGATGCCGCGCCTTCGTCTTCTTCTGCCTGTACTGAACGGGTGCCGCTTCTTCCGCTTAGCGGTGCCGCCTCTCGGCGGTACCGCCTCTTCCGCCGGGCCTCCTTCTCACACTCACGCCGGCCGCCTCTTCGGCTCGCTCCTGCCTCGCTGCCCGGCATTCGTTCTCCGCCCGGCAGAAGTTCCTTGTCCGGCACCGATTCCCTTCTCCGGCACCGGTTCGCTGCTCCGTCCCGCTTCTGCTGCTCGTCGCGCGCCCCTTGTGCGCGCCCTTCGCCTCTTCGCTTCTTCCGCTCGCGCCGCGCTTCTTCCGCTTGTCCTACGAACCGCGCCGGTACGTCTGTTTCCGTTTGTGCTGCCTCTGTTGTGCTGCCGTGCGCTGCCCGAATCCCCGGGGCCGCCCGTCGTGCCGCCGCTTCTGTCGCGTCCGCTGTTCGTCGTCGCTCTTCGTGACACTTCACCGGTCGTCGATTCGCCGCCGTACGTGGCACCGTGCTCGCGCCCCACCAGATCGCCGCACCGCTCCGCACGGCCCTATTGCCGCTGTGCGTCGCGGCCGCGTCCCGTGAATCTCCCACAGGATGCCGTCCGTTGCGGCGACCGGTACGGGGTGGATCTACCCGAACACGGAATCCGGCCAACCCGATTCGACAGGGTTCACCCGCCGGTGCGTTGCCTCCGGCATAACCACGCCCACGGTGCTTCACCCCAGGTCGTGCACCGAAAGTAATCCTACGATCACGCCCGCGGCGAGGGCGATCCGCTAAACGCCACCATTCGCCACCCCTTTGAATGAACTCCCCGACCGGTCCTCGCGATTGACTTGACACAGGTCGAGAGGGGACGGACGGAAAGGGGCACGCGGAGGCGCGCGCCGCGCGTCGCACCACCCACCGCACTCCACTGCGCCAGGAACACGGCCCCCCTCCTGACCGAGCGTCACGTTCGCACTCCGGCACGTAACCACTGGCATACACCACCCGTTGGAGGAGGCATGGGCTTCACGATCGGCGGCATCCGCGACATTCGATCCGGTTCACGGCGTCGCGCCCGCTCGACCGAGAGCACGGCGGTGGCGGAGTACACGGGGCTGTGGGGCTGGGACGTGGTGCCCGGCGCCCGCGCGGCCCGCGCCGGCAGCGGGCGCACGGTCTGTTCGTGCGGCGCGGACGACTGCCCCTCCCCCGGCGACCACCCGCTGGCCTTCGCGGACGGCCTGAAGGCCGGCGCGACGCTCGAAGAGGCCACCGCCGCATGGACCAGGACGCCCGGCGCGGCCGTACTGCTCCCGGTGGGCCGGACCTTCGACGTCCTCGAAGTGCCGGAGGCGGCGGGGCGCAGCGCGCTCGTACGGCTGGAGCGGATGGGCCTGCCGCTCGGGCCGGTGGCCGCCACGCCGACGGGTCGCGCGCTGTTCTTCGTGGCGCCCGGCGCCGCCGCCGGCCTGCCCGGCCTGCTCTACCGGATGGGCTGGGACGACGCCGCCCTCGACCTGTGCGCGCGCGGCCCCGGCGACCACGTCACCGCGCCTCCGTCCGACCTCGGCGGGCTCGGCCCGGTGCGGTGGCTGCGCCCGCCCACCCTGGACACGGCCGGACAGCCGCCGCAGGCCCGGCTGCTGCTGGGCACGCTCGCGTACGTGTGCCACCGGTCGGCCGCGTAACGGACCAGGGCAGGGGCCTGCCCTCGAACCTGCACGCCAGTCCCCGCCCACTCAGCCCCTAGCCCTGACTCAGCCCCCTAGCCCTGCCCCGGCCCGCTCCCGGCCCCCCGCGCCCGCACCGCCCCCTCCGCCACACCCGTCCCACCACACAGCCCCCACGCCACATCCGTCCCACCACACTGCGCCCAGCCACAGCACTCCCGCCCACCAAAAAGCCCCGCAGCGCCACAAACGCGCTGCGGGGCTCTTCTTCCGCGCCTTTCGGACCATGTCCGTAAGGCCGATCGCGCCCGTAAGGCCATCAACGCGGCCTAGTCGCCGATCAGGGCGTCCACGAAGGCCTCCGGCTCGAACGGCGCGAGGTCGTCCGCGCCCTCGCCGAGGCCGATCAGCTTGACCGGCACGCCCAGTTCGCGCTGGACCGCGACGATGATGCCGCCCTTGGCCGTACCGTCCAGCTTCGTCAGCACGACGCCGGTGATGTCCACGACCTCCGCGAACACCCGGGCCTGCACCAGACCGTTCTGGCCGGTGGTGGCGTCCAGGACGAGGAGGACCTCGCCGACCGGGCCGTGCTTCTCGACGACCCGCTTGACCTTGCCCAGCTCGTCCATCAGGCCGGTCTTGGTGTGCAGGCGGCCCGCCGTGTCGATGAGAACCACGTCGGCGCTCTCGGCGATACCTTCCTTCACCGCGTCGAAGGCGATCGAGGCCGGGTCGCCGCCCTCCGGACCGCGGACGGTACGGGCACCGACCCGCTCGCCCCAGGTCTGGAGCTGGTCGGCCGCGGCGGCGCGGAAGGTGTCAGCGGCGCCCAGGACGACCGACTTGCCGTCGGCGACCAGGACCCGGGCCAGCTTGCCGGTGGTGGTGGTCTTGCCGGTGCCGTTGACACCGACGACCATGACGACGCCGGGGATCTCCTGGCCGTCCTTGCCGACCGCGTTGTCGGTGGCGACCGCGCGGTCCACGTCCGTGCCGATCAGCTTGAGCAGTTCCTCGCGCAGCAGGCCGCGCAGCTCCTCGGGGGTACGGGTGCCGAGCACCTTCACGCGCTCGCGCAGCCGCTCGACCAGCTCCTGCGTGGGCGCGACGCCCACGTCGGCGGTGAGCAGGGTGTCCTCGATCTCCTCCCAGGTGTCCTCGTCGAGGTGCTCGCGGGACAGGAGGGTGAGCAGGCCCTTGCCCAGCGAGTTCTGCGAGCGGGAGAGCCGGGCGCGCAGCCGCACCAGGCGGCCGGCGGTCGGCTCCGGGACCTCCACCTCGGGCGCCGCGGGGGCGGGCGGCGCCTCGGCCACCGGCTCCTCGACGGGCGCCTCGGCGGGCGGCAGGTCGACTTCCTCTATGGTGCGACGGGCTTCGTCGCGGGGGGTCTCGGCGTCCTCACCGACCTGCGGTTCCGCAGGAGGCGCGGTGACGGACGGGGTGGTCGGCGGGGCCGGCGGCAGCTGCTGCTTCTTTCTGCGGCTGCTGACGACGAGCCCGCTGATCGCGCCGAGCGCGACCACAGCGATGACTACAGCAAGGATGACGATTTCCATAACCCACCCAGTATCGGTCACACCCCGCCGTGCGGGACCGCACACGCTGGACCTGGATTCGTCATATCCAGGTTCCATCGGCGCGGGTCCGCGCGCGGGGTGCGGGGACGGGAGCCCGGAGGTTCGGTGGCTTGTTTTCGGGTGGCGGGTTCGCGGGAGCGTGGAGCGCGTCCGGCACCGTACGGCTGCTGCGCGCGAGCGCGACGCGGACCGCTCGGCCGGCCCACCCGCCCCAAGCCGACGGACCCCTCAGCCAGCCCACCCGCCCCGGGCCAGCGGACCGCTCGGCCCACCCGCCCCAAGCCGACGGGCCGCTCGGCCGGCCCACCCGCCCCGGCCCCGGGTCGTACCCGCACCTGTACGAGCCGGATCCGATCCCTTCTCCGGCTGCCGCCGACCGATGCCGCGACCCGTTCCCGCAGGACGCGGACTTCCAGATTTTCCGGCGCCACCCGGCGGCCGAAGCCCCATATCAGGGGCGGGCGCACCGTCTGACCTGCGTCGGTGCCGGATGCCCCGGATACTCGGACGAGACGAGGGGCGGCCGACGGTCATCAGTGGACACAACAAGGCGCAATAACCGAAGTTGGATCAAAGTACGATAGCTCTCGGCTGCGCAACGCGCGTAGAGTCCTGGCAACCCCCTCCCCTTCGCCAGGCATCACAGCCGCTGCCTGAACCCGCACGGAGACACCTGCACCATGGGCACCACGTCCACGGACACCCTGTCCGCTCCTGAAACCGAAGGCGCCGTCGAGCAACGAGGCATCGAGCCCGTCCCCGACCACGAACGCCACGGCCGCGTCCGCGAGCTCTTCCCCACCTGGGTCGCCGCCAACATCAGCGTGCTGCTGCTCACCATGGGGGCCTCCCTGGTGATCACCAACGGCCTGAACTTCTGGCAGGTCCTGATCGTGGCCGCCATCGCCTCCGTCGTCTCCTTCGGCATGGTCGGTGTGCTGTCGGTCTCCGGCAAGTGGGGCGGCGCCCCGGGCGCGATGCTCTCCCGCGCGGCCTTCGGTGTGCGGGGCAACTACTTCCCCGGCGCGATCCTGTGGGTGGCCCGGTTCGGCTGGGAGACGATCAACGCGGTCAGCGGCGCGTACGCGGTGCTGACCGTCCTGAAGCTGCTGTTCGGCATCGAGGCCAACAACGTCCTCACCGTCATCACGCTGCTGCTCTTCGTCGCGACGACGTTCCTGGTCAGCGGGATGGGCCGGAAGGCGCTCAACATCTGCAACAAGTACTCCACGTACCTGTTCAGCATCTTCAGCGTCATGGTGCTGGTGTATCTGATCGCCGAGATGCCGTGGGGGAAGATCTTCTCCCAGTCGGCGGGCAGCACCGCCCTGATGATCGCCGGTATCGGCACCATCGCGGCGGGCGGCATCAGCTGGGTGCCCACCGGCCCGGACTTCGCGCGCTACCTGCCGCACTCCGCCTCCGGCAAGAAGATCGTCGGCACCACCATCTCCGGCGCGGCCCTGGTGCTCGTCCCGATGGTGCTGATGGGCGGCATCATGGCCGTCTCCAAGCCGGACCTGGCCAACCAGAACACCGACCCGATGTCCTTCCTCGGCGAGGTGCTGCCGGGCTGGCTGGCGGTGCCGTACCTGATCACCGCGCTGGTCGGGATGCTGCTGATCAACAGCCTGTCGATGTACTCCGCCGGTTTCACCGCGCAGACCATGGGCGTCAAGCTGCCGCGCGCCCTGGCGGTGAGCATCAACGCGATCATCAGCCTGGTCGGCGGCGCGTTCATGATGCTGGTGGCCAAGGACTTCATCGGCCAGTTCATCACCTTCCTGACCCTGCTGGCGGTCTCCTTCTCCGCGTGGATCGGCGTGTACGCCGTCGACATGGCGCGCCGCCGGAAGATGGCGGTCCGCTACGACGGCGACAGCCTGATGGACACCACGCGCACCAGCCGCTACTGGTACACGGGCGGCTTCTGCTGGCAGGCGCTGACCGCCTGGGGCGCGGCGCTGGTGGTGGGGCTGTGCCTGACCAAGGTCACCTGGTTCACCGGTCCGCTGGCCGAGACCTGGCCGGGCCAGCACGGTCTGGGCTGGGCGGCCACGATCCTGATCGCCGCGGTGGTCTTCGCGGTGCTGCCGAAGCCGAGGGAGACGGTGCCCGCGGGTGCCGCCGTCCCGGCCGAGGAGCCGGCGCCGGTCGGCTGATTCGGCCCCCGCGCCCTTCTCACCTGATGTGACGTCAGCTAACGTCCCCTTCGCCAGCCGGGCCACCGCCCTCGGTGAAGGGGACGTTCGTCATGCCCGTAACGGTCCTGCGCTTCAACCTCGCCGACCCCGACCCCTCCCCCGCGTCGCTCGCCGCCCGCTACCGGGCCGCCGTGGAGATGGCCGTCTTCGCCGACGAGCGGGGGCTGACCACCGTCCAGACCGAGGAGCACCACGCCACGGACAACGGCTGGATGCCCGCGCCGCTGGCCTTCGCCGGCGCCGTCCTGGGTGCCACCCGGCGGATCACGGTCACCGTCTCGGCGCTGATCACGCCGCTGTACGACCCGCTGCGGCTGGCCGAGGAGATCGCCGTACTGGATCTGCTGAGCGAGGGCCGGCTGGTCACCGTCGCGGGCATCGGCTACCGGCCCGAGGAGTACGCGGCGCACGGCCGGGACTGGCAGTGGCGCGGCAAGCTCCAGGACGAGGTGCTGGAGACGCTGCTCGCCGCCTGGACGGGGGAACCGTTCCGCTACCGGGGCCGTACGGTACGGATCACCCCGCGCCCGTACACGCAGCCCCACCCGCTCCTGCTGGTCGGCGGCGCTTCCCGGGCCGCCGCGCGCCGGGCGGCGCGGCTGGGCCTGCCGCTGTTCCCCAGCGCGCATCTGCCGGAGCTGGAGGCGTACTACCACGCGCGGCGCGCCGCGTACGGGACCGAGGGCTGGGTGCTCCAGCCCGCCGAGCGGACGTGTCTGCTGCATGTGTCCGAGGACCCGGACCGGGCGTGGGCCCGGTACGGCGGGCATCTGCTCCATGAGGCGCGTACGTACGCGTCCTGGCAGGCCGCCGGTGCCCGGTCGGCCGTACGGTCCGCCGCCGAGGACGCGGCGGCGCTGCGCCGGGAGGGGATCTACCGGATCGTGACGCCGGAGGAGTGCGTGCGGCTGGCCGCTGAGGCGGGGCCTTCGGAGTCGCTGATTCTGCACCCGCTGTGCGGCGGGATGCCGGTGGACGAAGGCTGGCGTTCTGTACACCTGTTCGCGGAGCAGGTGGTTCCGCGTCTGGCCGGCGGCTGAGGCGGCGCCCCGGGAACCGCCGGGTCCGAGTGCGGGAGGCATCCCGGAAAAGGTTGAACCGTCCACCGCTGCACGATTGCGGTACGGAAGGCGCGCGGCGGGAAAAGGGGCGCCACGGAAAAGCCCCCGTAATGGAGGAGCTGCCCCGATCCGCAGGACGGACCGGGGCAGCTGCCCACAACTGAGGAGAAGGGCTGGCGGGGGGTGTTAGCCCATCTCCTCCAACGCCTTGCCCTTGGTCTCCTTCACGAATTTCAGCACGAAGGGGATCGAGAGCAGAGCGAAGACCGTGTAGATCACGTACGTACCCGAAAGGTTCCAGTCGGAAAGGCTCGGGAAGCTGGCCGTGATGGCCCAGTTGGCGATCCACTGCGCACAGGCGGCGACACCGAGCGCGGCGGCGCGGATCTTGTTCGGGAACATCTCACCGAGAAAGACCCAGACCACGACACCCCAGGACAGGGCGAAGAAGAGCACGAAGGCGTGGGCGGCGATCAGGGCGACGGTGCCCTGGGCGGCCGGCAGCGTGTCGCCCGTCTTCGACGCGAAGGCCCAGGCCTCCAGGGCCAGCGAGACGGCCATGCCGGCGGAGCCGATCAGCGCCAGCGGACGGCGGCCGATCTTGTCCACGAAGATCATCGCGATCACGGTGCCGATGATGTTGATGATCGAGGTGGTGAAGCTGTAGAAGAACGAGCTGCTCGGGTTGATGCCGACGGACTGCCACAGCGTCGAGGAGTAGTAGAACGCCACGTTGATGCCGACGAGCTGCTGGAAGACCGACAGGCCGATGCCGATCCACACGATCGGCAGGAAGCCGGCCTTGCCGCCCAGCAGGTCCTTGAAGCTGGACTTGTGCTCCCGGCGCATCGCGTCCTTGATCTCCGCGACCCGGTGGTCCAGGTCGACGCCCTGGCCCTCGACCTCGGCCAGCACCTCCTTGGCCTTGTCGGTCTTGCCGACGGAGATCAGGAAGCGGGGCGACTCGGGGATCGCGAACGAGAGCAGGCCGTAGAGCAGGGCGGGCACGACCATCACACCGAGCATCCACTGCCAGGCCTCCAGGCCCGCCAGCTTGCCGCGCTGGTCACCGTCGGCGAGGTTGAGGATGCCCCAGTTCACCAGCTGGGAGACGGCGATGCCGATGACGATCGCGGCCTGCTGGAAGGAGCCCAGCCGGCCCCGGTACGCGGGCGGCGCGACCTCGGCGATGTAGGCCGGGCCGATCACCGAGGCCATACCGATCGCGATGCCGCCCAGGACGCGCCACATGGCCAGGTCCCACAGGGCGAACGGCAGCGCGGAGCCGACCGCGCTGATGGTGAACAGCGCCGCGGCGATCTGCATGACCCGGATGCGGCCGATGCGGTCGGCGATCCGGCCCGCGGTGGCGGCACCGATGGCGCAGCCGATCAGCGCGATGGCGATCACCTGGGCGAGCCCCGCGGAGCCCACCTCGTAACGGCCGCGGATCGCCTCGACCGCGCCGTTGATCACGGAGCTGTCGTAGCCGAAGAGGAAGCCGCCCATCGCGGCAGCCGCGGTGATGAAGATGACATGGCCGAGGTGGTCCGGCTGGGCCTTGCGGCCCTCCGGAATCGTCGGCGGCGCGGTGCTGGTCAACGTGTACTCCAGTGCCCGGCTGCGCTGCCGGGCGTAGGGGGCTGGCCCTTCCAGTGGCGCATAGGTTGGGGGTACCCACCACTTGAAGGTAAAAGCGACGTTGCAGACCCTATGCCTTCAAGTTTCGAAGTCAATAGGTCGTAATGAATTTGTTTCGGCACAGCTTCCGGGGCAATGCGTTCAAGTTATGAACCGTAGCGGGCCGTAGTAATCGTGTATGTCACACCGGTTACCCGGCCGCGCACCGGATACGCGGCCACACTCAGCGCAGTCGCTGGCTGATGACCTTCGAGACCCCGTCGCCCTGCATGGACACCCCGTACAGCGCGTCGGCGACCTCCATGGTCCGCTTCTGGTGCGTGATCACGATCAGCTGGGAACTCTCCTGGAGCTCCTCCATGATGGTGATCAGCCGCTGCAGGTTGGTGTCGTCGAGCGCCGCCTCGACCTCGTCCATCACGTAGAACGGGCTGGGGCGCGCCTTGAAGATCGAGACCAGCAGGGCCACCGCGGTCAGCGACCGCTCGCCGCCGGACAGCAGTGACAGCCGCTTGACCTTCTTGCCGGGCGGGCGGGCCTCCACGTCCAGGCCGGTGGTGAGCATGTTGTCCGGGTCGGTCAGCACGAGCCGTCCCTCGCCGCCCGGGAACAGCCGCGCGAAGACGCCCTCGAACTCCCGGGCGGTGTCCCGGAACGCCTCCGTGAAGACCTGCTCCACCCGCTCGTCGACCTCCTTGACCACCCGGAGCAGGTCGGCGCGGGTCTTCTTCAAGTCTTCAAGCTGCTCGCTGAGGAACCGGTGGCGCTCCTCCAGGGCGGCGAACTCCTCCAGCGCGAGCGGGTTCACCTTCCCGAGCTGCTGATACGCCCGCTCGGCGGCCTTGAGCCGCTTCTCCTGCTCGGCCCGTACGTAGGCCACCGGCCGGTTGCGCGGGTGCTCCGGATCCTCCGGCAGCTCCTCGCCCTGCGCGGCGGGGGACGGCGGTACGGGCTGGTCGGGGCCGTACTCGGCCACCAGCGCGGCGGGCTCGACGCCCAGCTCCTCCAGCGCCTTGGCCTCCAGCTGCTCGATGCGCATCCGCTTCTCCGCGCCCAGCACCTCGCCGCGGTGCACCGAGTCGGTGAGCTTGTCCAGCTCCGCCTTCAGCTCCCGGCTCGCGTTGCGCTCGGCCACCAGGGCCTGTTCGCGCTCCTGCTTGGCCAGCTCGGCGGCCAGCCGCTCCTCCTCGGCCCGCACGACCGACACCTCGACGTGTGCCAGCAGCTGGCGCGCCCCGGAGGCGACCGCCGAGGCCACCGCGGCCTCGTGGCGGGCCCGCGCGCGCCGCTGCTCGGCCCGGGCGCGTGCCTCGCGTTCGGCCCGCGCCGCCCGGTCCAGGCCGTCGGCCCGCCCCGCGAGCCCCTTGACCCGCTCCTCGTGCGTACGGACCTGGAGGCGCGCCTCCATCTCCGTCTGCCGCGCGTTGGCGCCGTCCGCGGCCAGCCGGTCCCGTACGGAGGTGTCCGGCTCCTCGTCGCCCGGCTCCTCCTCGGCCACCGCCAGGCGCGCGGCCAGCTCCTCGGCCTCCTCGGTCGCCCTGGCCAGCGCCTCCTCGGCCTTGGCCGCGGCGGCGGCCGAGCGCTCCGCCTCGTCGGCGGCGCCGCGCGCCTGCCCGCCGAGGCGGCCGAGGTCGCCCGCGACCCGGGACTTCTCGCGGTCCGCCGCGCTCCGCCGCTCCCCCAGTTCCTCGGCCAGCGCCGCGCACGCGTCGCGCCGCTGCCGGGCGGCTTCCTGAGCGGAGGTCAATTCCGCGCAGCGCTCGCGCAGTTCAGCGGCCTCGGCCGCCGCCTCGTCGACGGACGCCTGCACCTCCAGCAGGCTCGGCGCGCCGGCCGAGCCGCCCTGCGCGAAATGCGCCCCGAGGACGTCGCCTTCGGAGGTCACGGCCGTCAGGTGCGGCCGGGAGGCCACCAGTTCCTCGGCGTCCTCCAGCGTGGCGACGACCACGGTGTCCCGCAGCAGCCACCGTACGGAGTGCATCAACTCCTCGGGCCCCTGGACCAGTTCGGCCGCGAACGGCGGGCCGTCGGCGTCCGGGGTCCGCGCCGTCTCCGCCGCCGGTCCCGCCCCCAGCACCATGGCCGCGCGCCCCGCGTCCTCCTTGCGCAGCAGGCGAATCGCTTCGGCTGCCGTGGCCGGGTCGGCCACCGCCACGGCGTCCGCCGCCGCGCCGAGCGCCGCCGCCACCGCCGCTTCGTGGCCGGGCGCCACGGTCAGCAGCTCGGCGGCCGGGCCGAGCAGACCGGTCAGCCGGCCGGCCGCGCCGAGCAGCGCGCCGGTCCCGTCCTTGCGGCGCAGCCCGAGGGCGAGGGCGTCGTGCCGGGCCGAGACCGCGGCGCGCTGCCGTTCCGCGGCCGTCAGCGCCTCCCGGGCGTCGGTCAGCGCGGCCTCCGCCGCGGCCAGATCCCGCTTGGCGTCCTCGTGCTGCCGCGACAGGTCGGCGTCGCCCGCGTCCAGCCCGTCGACCTCGGCCTTCAGCGCCTCGTACTGCTCCTGGGCCCGCGCCGCGCGCTGCTGCGCCTCGTCCCGGGCGGCGGCCAGCCGGCCGATCTCCGCCTGGGCGGACGCGGCCCGGCCACGCGCCGCGGTGACCTGCCCGTGCAGCCGCGCCAGGCCTTCCCGCCGGTCCGCCAGGGCGCGCGCCGCGTCCCGCAGCCGCCGTTCCTCGTCCTGGAGCTGCCGCTCCAGCTCGGCGCGGTGCTCGGCGGTGTCCTCCAAGGCCCGGCTCGCCGCCTCCAGGGCGGCTTCCAGCTCGGCCTCCTGCTCGCGGATCCGGGCCGCCTCCCGCTCCAGGTCCTCCGGGTCCCGGCCGCGCCGCTCCTCGGGCGGGGCGGCCGTCGCGCTCTTGACCCGCGCGTCGGCCAGCGAAACCGTGCCGCGCACCCGCTCGGCGAGCTGCGACAGCTCGTAGTACGTCTGCTGGGCCCGCTGGAGGCGGGGCGTGAGCGTCCGCACCTCTTCCTCCAGGACGGCCTCGCGCCGCGCCGCCTCCTTGAGCCGTTCCTCGGCGGCGTCCTTGCGCTGCTTCAGCGCGGCCTCGTCGGCGATCTCCGCGCGCAGTGCCTCGCGCAGCGTCACCAGGTCGTCGGCGAGCAGCCGCAGCCTGGCGTCGCGCAGGTCGGCCTGGATGACGGCGGCGCGGCGGGCCACGGCGGCCTGCCGGCCCAGCGGCTTGAGCTGGCGCCGCAGCTCGTCGGTGAGGTCCTGGACCCGCGCCAGGTTCGCCTTCATCGCCTCCAGCTTGCGCAGCGCCTTCTCCTTGCGCTTGCGGTGCTTGAGGACGCCGGCGGCCTCCTCGATGAAGGCGCGGCGGCCCATCGGGTCGGCGTGCAGCACGGAGTCGAGCTGGCCCTGCCCGACGATGACGTGCATCTCCCGGCCGATGCCGGAGTCCGACAGCAGCTCCTGGATGTCCAGCAGACGGCAGGTGTCGCCGTTGATCTGGTACTCGCTGCCGCCGTTGCGGAACATCGTGCGGGTGATGGTGACCTCGGCGTACTCGATCGGCAGCGCGCCGTCGGCGTTGTCGATGGTCAGCGAGACCTCGGCGCGGCCCAGCGGCGGCCGGCCGGTCGTCCCGGCGAAGATCACGTCTTCCATCTTGCCGCCGCGCAGCGACTTGGCGCCCTGCTCGCCCATGACCCAGGAGAGCGCGTCGACGACATTGGACTTGCCCGAGCCGTTGGGGCCCACGACACAGGTGATGCCGGGTTCGAAACGCAGTGTCGTGGCGGAGGCGAAGGATTTGAATCCCCGCAGTGTCAGGCTCTTGAGATGCACGCCGTTGGACTCTACCGGCCGGTTGCCGCCGGAGACCGCCCGGCACGAGGGCCCGGGGACGGCCGGTACGTGGGCCCGGGGACGACCGGGCACGAGGGATCGGAGACGACCGGGCACGAGGGCGCGGGGACAAGCCGGTACGTGGGCCCGGAGACGACCGGGCACGAGGGCCCGAGGACGACCGGGGACGTGGAACCGGGGACAACCGGTACATGGGCCCGGAGACGACCGGGCACGGGGCCGGGGACAACCGGCACGAGGGCCCGGGGACAACCGGTACGTGGGCCCGGAGACGGCCGGGCACGTGGGCCCGGGGACGGCCGGGCACGTGGGCCCGGGGACGGCCGGGCACGTGGACCCGAGGACGACCGGGCACGAGGGCCCGGGGACGGCCGGTACGAGGGCCCGGGGACGGCCGTCCGGGGGCGCACCCGGCGCGCCTCGCCGGCCGCGGACGGGGCATCCGCTCCCCTCACACCTATTCGATTTCGGTTTCGCCGCTGAAGGTGCAGGGCACATCAGACGGTGAGGGTGCCACGGGACGGAAGAGAAAACGGCGCAAACGACGAAGGGACGCCGAAGCGTCCCTTGAAGATCTTGCTAGCGGTGCCTCAAGCGGCTGGCGAACAGCCCGCCGGCCCCGGGGGATGGGGTCAGGTGAGCGCGGGCTCCGCCTGGGGTACGTCGATGCTCTCCAGCATCGAGTCGTCGTGACGTGCGGCAGCGGACAGCATGTCGTTCTCGGCCTGCATCCGGATGAGCTCGGATTCCAGGTCCTGGACGCGCTGCTGAAGCCGTCGCATCTCGGAGAGGACTCGGGGGTCGGAGCCGCCGACGTAACCGAGAAGCGCCTTTGCCATGATGGATGGTCCTCCACACTGAGTGACCGACCGAAGCGGTGTGGGTCGTGAGGGATTCGCACCCGCGGTGCTTGTCATTATCCTGCGAGCTCAATGCCAAACAGCTAAGGTGCGCGGGGCTTCCAGAGTCTCACCAAAAGGTTTGAGGGTCAACACGATCACGCCCCGTATCCTTGGGCGCCCGGGAGCCCACGGTCACGGCAACGCCGGACCGGCTCCCCAGAAAAGCGCCTCGGGGGCGTGGAGATCATCCTTACAGCGGCAGCCTTCCATGGGTCGGCCCAGTTGGCAACCACCAGGTCATGACTGCATTGTGCATGTGACGGGGACACGCGAAACCGACCCGCGGGCCGGTTCGCCTCTCCCCCGCCCCGCAGCGGGTCAGCGGATGGCGAAGCCGTCGTACCCGCCGCGCGGAGTGTCCCAGATCTCAGTCACCCCTTCGACGCGCCCGGGCGTGTCGCCGGTCCGCAGCCACTCCAGGAGTTCTTCGCAGCGCTCGCGCGCGCCCTCGGCGACCACCTGTACCCGGCCGTCGCCGAGGTTGGAGGCGAAACCGGCGAGACCGCCGATGCGCAGGGCGTTGGCCCGGGTGAACCACCGGAAGCCGACACCTTGGACCCGGCCGCGCACCCAGGCCGTCAGGCGGACATCTTCGTTCATGTCTGCACGTTAACCGGCCAATTGCCCGGCGAGCACATCCGCCCCACGTGGCATGGCGTACAGTCGCCCGGCAACGGGCTCACCCTTACGGGTGAGGCACGTTGACGCTCGTGTGGACAGAAGGAAGGCAGTGGATGGGCCGCCATCGACGCTCCGCTCCCGCATCGCCCGAAGCCGCCGGAGCCGCGGACCGGACCGGGCCACCGGCCGCCGCGCACCCCGCGTCCGCCGGCCGCCACCGCGGTCACCGCTCCGCGCGCGACCGGCACACCGCTCCGGTACGCACCGGACTGCTCGGCGCCTCGGCCGCCGTGGCGATGGGCGCCGTGGCCGTCGCCTCGGGACTGCTGCCCGGCGGCAGCCAGTACGACTGGAACGGCAGCGGCGGCGCCGGGGAACGCGTGCGCGCGGGCTCCCTGCCGACCGCGTCGACGCCCGACGCGGCGTCCGTGACACCCTCGGACCGCGGCACCGGCCAGGCCAGCCGCGGTGAGGCACGCCCCGGCATCCCGGAGCGGGAACGCCCCGCACCGGCCGCCACCCCGTCGGCCGCCCCGGCCTCCCGGCAGCCTTCCGCCCCCGCGGACACCGACACCGACACCGACACCGGCGCAGGCACCGGTACGGGCGTCGGCACCGACCGGGACCGTACGGAACGGCCGGGCCGTACGGTCCCGTCGTCCTCCGCCGCGCCCTCGAAGACCGCCCCGAGCGCCACCGCCGCACCCGACACCACGCCCTCGACCGCCGAATCCCAGGTGCTGGCCCTGGTCAACCAGGAGCGCGCCAAGGCCGGCTGCTCCCCGCTGACCGCCGACCGCCAACTGGGCGGTCTGGCCCGCGACTTCAGCGCCGACATGGCGCGGCGCGGCTTCTTCGACCACACCGACCCGGACGGCCGCAGCCCGTGGGACCGGGCCAAGGCCGCGGGCATAGAGGGTCTCGGCGGCGAGAACATAGCCCGCGGCCAGGCCGACGCCCGCGCGGTGATGGACACCTGGATGCACAGCTCCGGGCACCGCGCCAACATCCTCAACTGCGAGTACAAAACCCTGGGAGTCGGCGTCCACTTCGGCTCCGGCGGCCCTTGGTGGACGCAGGACTTCGGCTTCTGACCCGGCCCGGACGGT
Organism: Streptomyces albofaciens JCM 4342; assembly: GCF_008634025.1. Classification (NCBI taxonomy): domain Bacteria; kingdom Bacillati; phylum Actinomycetota; class Actinomycetes; order Kitasatosporales; family Streptomycetaceae; genus Streptomyces; species Streptomyces albofaciens. The sequence goes on from NZ_PDCM01000002.1 coordinate 2,676,871, forward strand.
AACCGGCAGGCCGATCCTCTTCTGCTGGGCGCGCACCGGCGGGCCGGTCCTCACCCGCCGGGCGACAACCGGTGGGCCGGTCCACTCCTTCCGGGCGGGCACCGGCGGGCCGGTCCTCACCTGCTTGGGCGGGCGCCGACGGGCCGCCTTCTCCGGTCCGGGCGGCCGACGGCGGGTCAGCCCTCCGCCTGCTCCGGCAGGCTCTCCCACTCCGGCCCGTCGCGGTAGAGCTCGTAGTCGTGCTCGGCGGCGATCTCCTCCGCGTGGGCGCGGCTGCGCACGGTGACCTCGTGCCGCTCGCTGACCACCTCTCCGTGTACGCCGCCCTCTTCGACCACCTCGATCGCGTGTGTCTCGTACACGACGCTGCCGGGCGCCGCCGAGCTCCAGACCAGATGCATGCTCGTCGCCATCGGATCCCAACCTCCGAAGGTATGGCCCCCTGGCTACAGGGTCGCATCTTCATCCGCACGAAAGCACGCGTATGCGGGTGGGTCGGCGTGTACAGGCCCCCGCGTACGGGCGGCACGCGCGGAACGGGGCGCGCGGGCCGGGCGCGCAGGTCGTCCACGGGCGCCCGGCATCCGCGGGAGGCGGATCAGGCGGCGACCGCGGCGCGGCCGGCGGCGTAGACCGCGGCCTGGGAGGCGACCCGGCGGCCGAGGTGTTCGGCGGTGGCTATGTCGGCCTTGTGGACGCCGTCCGGGCCCCGGTCGCTGTCGGTCTGGGCGCCGGCGCCCAGGAAGATGCCGAGGCGGTTGAGGTCGTTCTCGGAAGCGGTGGTGGAGTTCCAGCCGGGCAGCAGGCCGAGGTTGACCCAGTGCATGCCGTGCTGGGCGGCCAGTACGGTGAAGAACTGCAGGGTGTGCAGCTTGTCGCCGCTCTTGGAGCCGGAGTTGGTGAAGCCCGCCGCCAGCTTGTCCTGCCAGGCGCGGGTCGCCCAGCGCTTCGAGGTGGCCTCGGCGAAGACGTGGAAGGCTCCGGAGGCGGTGCCCATGTAGGTCGGCGAGCCGAAGACGATCGCGTCGGCGGCGTCGAGCAGCTCCCACTGCTCCTCGGTGATCTCGTCGACCTTGACCAGGTGGACGGTCGCCCCGGCCTCGGCGGCACCGTCGCGCACCGCCTCGGCGAGCACCGCGGTGTGACCGAAGCCCGAGTGATAGGCGATGGCGACGGCCGGGGCGGCGAAGGAGGAGGCGGAGGAGGAAAGGGAGGCGGCGGAAGAAGCGGTCGGGGTGGGCGTGGTCATGGCGGAGCTCCTCGGGATCGTGCCGCGCTGCGCGGCTTCACTACCGAAAGGAAAGCACTAACTTTCAGAAAGCGCAATAGCCTGGTGAGCGCTGTGCGGGAGTACGCTGGTGGTATGACGCATCAGGGCGGCTCGCAGCAGGCGAAGCAGGTGACGCAGGTCCCGAACGTCGGGATGGAGCTGGCGACGGACGTGGCGTTCGACGTCTTCGCGCGTACGTGTCCGTCCCGCGACACGCTCAAGCACGTCACCGATCGCTGGGGCAGCCTGACGCTGGGCGCGCTGCACGACGGCACGTTCCGCTTCAACGAGCTGCGGCGGCGGGTGGACGGCGTCAGCGAGAAGATGCTGTCGCAGACCCTGCACGCCCTGGAGCGCGACGGGCTGGTGCATCGTGAGGCGCAGCCGACCAACCCTCCGCGGGTGGACTACGAACTGACGCCGCTGGGGCGGGAGGTGGCCGAGCGGCTGCTCGGTCTCATCGATCTGCTGGAGAGCCGGATGCCGTCGGTACTGGCGGCCCAGGAACGGTACGACGCGGCACGCGCGGAGTCCTGAGGCCCGTCCCACCGAGGCACCGCCGGGCGCGGCGCTGCACGAGCCGCGGGGGCGGCTGACCGTAGGCGGCCAGGCAGGCCCACGCGCCGCCGCGGTTCACAGCCGTCTCGCCCATGAGGGAAGGGCCACTCGCTCAACGTCCGCCGCGGTTCACAGCCGCCTCGCCCATGCGGGGAGGACCGCTCGCTCAACGTCCGCCTCGCCGCCCCGGCGCCTGTCCAGACGGCTCGTACCACGGACTGCCGCGTCAACCGCCGACTGCCGCGTCACCCACCGAGGCGCCGTTGACCGTCGAGGCGCCGTCGACCACCGAGGCACCCGCGGCCGCCGAAGAACTCCGCCAGCCGACCGCTGAGGCCGCGTCGACCGCTAAGGCCGCGGCGGCCGCTGGCAGCGCGGGCAGAAGTAGCTGGACCGGTTCATCCAGGGGCGGCGGCGTATCGCCGTACCGCAGCGGCGGCACGGTTCGTCCTCGCGCCCGTAGGCGTCCAGCGACCGCTCGAAGTAGCCCGACTCGCCGTTGACGTTCACGTAGAGGCTGTCGAAGCTGGTGCCTCCGACGGCGAGCGCGGCGCTCATCACGTCCCGGATGTGGCCGAGCAGCTCGGCGGTACGGGGGCGGGTGAAGGTGGCGGTCGGCCGGTCGTAGTGGAGGCGGGAGCGCCACAGCGCCTCGTCGGCGTAGATGTTGCCGACGCCGCTGATCAGCGACTGGTCGAGGAGCGCGCGCTTGACGGTGGTACGGCGGCGGCGCAGCGCCTCGTGGAAGGCGGCGTCGTCGAAGGCCGGGTCGAGCGGGTCGCGCGCGATGTGGGCGATCACGTCGGGCAGCCCCTCGGGGTCGCCCGGCACCGCGTCGTGCAGCGACAGACCGCCGAAGGTCCGCTGGTCGACGAAGCGCAGTTCGGTGCCGGCGTCGTCGTCGAAGGTGAAGCGGACCCGCAGGTGCTTCTCGTCCGGGGCGTCCTGCGGCTGGACCAGGAGCTGCCCGCTCATGCCCAGGTGGGCCAGGACGGACAGGCCGTCGGTGACCGGCAGCCACAGGTACTTGCCGCGCCGCCGGGCCTCGCCGATGCGCTGCCCCTTCAGGCGCGTGGCGAAGTCCACGGCGCCCGCCGTGTGCCGGCGGACCGCCCGCGGGTGCCGCACCTCGACCTCGGCGACGGTTCGTCCCCGTACCCAGCGCTCCAGTCCGCGGCGTACGACCTCGACCTCGGGCAGCTCGGGCACGGCTCTCCTCGTCAGGGAGCGTCCGCGTGGACGGCGGACGCGGTACGGATGGGGTGCGCGGGCCGGGTACGGCGGCGCGCAAAGGCCTGGGCGAGCGCGTACAGCGGCGCGCAAGGCCCCCGGCGGAGCCCTCACCACGCGCGCACGCCCCCGTAAAACACTGTCCGGCCGCCCACCCCGCGCAGGGAACCCCCACTCAGGACGGACGGCCGGCAGCGCGTGAACCTCAGCCGACGACGGGCGGTTCCCCGGCCGGGGGAACCACCGGCTCCCCGGCCGGCGGCGCGTCCGCGGCCCGCTCGGCCGCTTCGTCCGCCGCCGCGCGGATCGCCCGCCAGGCGGACTCGGCCGCCTGCTGTTCGGCTTCCTTCTTGCTGCGGCCGGTGCCGGTGCCGTACGAGACACCACCGACGCGGGCAGCAGCAGTGAAGGTCTTCTCGTGGTCCGGACCGGTCTCGCTGACCAGGTACTCCGGCACACCGAGACCCTCGGTCGCGGTCAGCTCCTGGAGGCTGGTCTTCCAGTCCAGGCCGGCACCGAGGCCGGCGGACTTCTCGATGAGCGGGTCGAAGAGCCGGTGCACCAGCTCGGCAGCCGCGTCGAGACCCTGGTCGAGATAGACCGCGCCGATCACCGCTTCGAGGGTGTCGGCCAGGATGGATGCCTTGTTGCGGCCGCCGGTGCCCTCTTCGCCCCGGCCGAGGCGGATGAAGGCGCCGAGGTCGAGGCCGCGGCCCACTTCGGCGAGCGCCCGCGAGTTGACCACCGCGGCCCGCAGCTTGGCCAGCTGGCCTTCGGGCAGGTCGGGGTGGGTGCGGTACAGCGTGTCCGTGACCACCAGGCCGAGCACCGAGTCCCCGAGGAACTCCAGCCGCTCGTTGGTGGGCAGGCCGCCGTTCTCGTACGCGTACGAGCGGTGCGTCAGCGCACGCACCAGAAGGGCGGACTCGAGCTGGTACCCGAGCCGCCCTTCCAGAAGCGTGTGGGACGAGGCCGTGTCCGCCGGTGCCGTTTCAGCCGCGCGCTTGCGGGGAGACGTATGGGCGTCTGACATAGAGCCTGTCACCAGCCGATCAGACCTCGAGGACCTGTCGCTTGTTGTAGGTGCCGCAGCTCGGGCACGCGATGTGCTGCTGCTTCGGCTCGTGGCAGCGCTCGCACGCCACCAGGGTGGGGACCGCAGCCTTCCACTGCGACCGGCGGTGGCGCGTGTTGCTGCGCGACATCTTCCGCTTCGGAACAGCCACGGCTACTTCTCCTGCTTCTCGGCGGCGCGCGCTGATTCAGGCCCGTCGCCGCTCATGTTTTCGTCCTTCTCGCCGTCCGGGTCGGTGGCGAGTCCCTGCAGTGCCGCCCAACGGATGTCGACGGCGTCGTGGTGGTGGTCCGGGTCGTCCGCGAGCCGCTCTCCGCACTGGGAGCACAGGCCCGGGCAGTCGTCCCGGCACACCGGCTGCATCGGCAGTGCGAGCACCACCGCATCACGCAGCACGGGTTCGAGGTCGAACAGGTCGTCCTCAAGGAAGAGCGTGTCCTCCTCTTCCTCGGCGTCGTCGCCCGGCTCCGCGGTGCGGGTCCTGGCATCGGCGTCGGGGTAGGAGAACATCTCCTGGAAGTCCGCTACGAGCTCACGCTCCAGCGGCTCCAGACACCTTACGCACTCCCCCTGGACCGATGCACGGCCGGTACCTGTGACAAGCACCCCGTCCATGACGGATTCCAGGCGGAAGTCGAGTTCCACCGGCGTGCCCTCGGGCACCCCGATGACCTCGTTGCCGAGGTCCCGGGGGGCCTCGACGGTGCGGGAGAGCCGCTGCAGCGCACCGGGACGACGTCCCAGATCGCGCGTGTCGAACACGAGCGGGGAACGATGGTCGAGGCGGGCGTTGATGGCTTCCTGCTTTCTACGCTGACGTACGGGCCACCCGTTCACCGGGGCGAGGCGGGCAGCAGAGATCGCGGACGTACACGCGACCGAAGAGCCAGGATACTGGAACGGTCCCGATAGGCCCAATCCGCTACTGCCGCCCCTCCTCGTACTGCCGCAGCCGGTCGAGATCGATCATGCTCGTGTCGAAGAGGCTGGTCTCGTCGAGCGCGGCCGGCTGCGGCGCCCGGCCGCCGGGAGCCTGTGCGGGGAGCTGGGTCTCCTGGTGCGGCTGGAGGTAGCCCGTGTTCGGGTCGTAGGGCTGCTGGTGCTGCTGCTGGGCCTGCGGGTCCGTCCAGCCGTAGCCGTACGGGTCCTGCTGGGCGTACGGGGCCTGCGGATAGCCGTAGGCGTCCTGCTGCTGGTAGGCCGGGTCGGCGTAGTAGCCCTGCTGGGGGTCGGGCTGCGCCCGGGGCGGCACGGCGGGCTGCGGCGGGGCCTGCGGCTGCGGGGGTACGGGGTCCGCCAGCTCGGCGAGGCCGGCGAGGTACTCGGCGTCGCCGGTGTGGCCCGGATGCCGGCCGTCGGGCTGCGCGGCGAGGCCGCCCAGCTCGTCCGTCGGCCGGACGCCCTGGAGCTTGAGCCGCCCGCGGCCGACCGCCTCCAGGGTCTTGGTCAGCACGGCCTCGAAGGCGCCGAATTTGGCGTCCACGTACCGGTCGGCGCGCTCCCTGAGGGTCTGCGGGTCGGCGGTGGGCTCGGGCACCTGGATGCCGTCCTCGTCCTCGTGGCCGCCCTCGCCCGGCGCGCGGCCGAGCAGCTTCTCGCGGCCGCGGTCGACCGAGCCGATGGTCTTGGTCAGGACGACCTCGAAGTTGGCCAGTTTGCTGTCCACGTAGTCGTCGGCCTCGGCGCGGATCTCCTCGGCCTCGCGGCGGGCCTCGGCCAGGATCCGGTCGGCCTCGGCCCGGGACTGCCGGGCCACCTCGGTGTCGGAGATCAGCGAGCCGCGGTGGGCGTTGGCGGACTCGATGATCCGCTCCGCCTCGGCGCGCGCCTCCTCGACCATCTGCTCGCGGCCGCCGAGCAGCTCCTGGGCCTCGGCGAGCGACCCGGGCAGGGCGGCGCGCACCTCCTCCAGCATGGCGAGCAGCTCGGCGCGGTTGACCACGCACGAGGCCGACATGGGCATGGACCGGGCGCCGCGGACGGTCCTGACGATCTCGTCGAGCTTCTTCTGCACGTCCACCTTGGACTCGCCACTCTCCGGGTCGGTACGACGGAACGGGGACGACTGTACGTCCACAGACCCTCGCACCGACACCTGCTGACGAGGCGTCAGGAGATCACTTGGCGCCGAGCCGCGCGGTCAGCTCCTCCAGGACGAAGGGCGGCACCAGGTGGGAGACGTCGCCGCCCCAGGCCGCGACCTCCTTGACCAGGCTGGAGGAGAGGAAGCTGTAGGTGGGGCTGGTGGGGATGAAGAGGGTCTCGACGCCGGAGAGGCCGTTGTTCATCTGCGCCATCTGGAGTTCGTAGTCGAAGTCGCTGACCGCGCGCAGCCCCTTGACGATGGCCGGAATGTCACGCTGCTTGCAGAAGTCGACGAGCAGGCCGTGGAAGGACTCGACCTCGACGTTGCCGTACTCGGCGGTGGCCTGGCGGATCAGGTCGATCCGCTCGTCGATCGAGAACAGGCCCTGCTTGGCCTTGTTGATCATCACGGTGACGTGGACGACGTCGTAGAGCCTGGAGGCCCGGGCAATGATGTCCAGGTGCCCGTTGGTGATGGGGTCGAACGACCCCGGACAGACTGCGCGGCGCACGTGAGTTTCCTCGCTCTCCGGTCCGGTCATGACGCGTTGTCGCACGTCGAAGCGGCGCGACCGTACCAAAGCGTCCCCTCGCCGTAGCGCCGGGACCGGATGGCCTCGAAACCGTCCGGCCAGGGGAACGGACCGCCTCTGGTGCTCCGCTCCACGGTGACGAGTGCCTCCTCGGCACACCAGCCCCCCTGGCGGAGTGTGAGCAGGATCTCCCCAAGATCGTCGTCGGTGACGGCGTACGGCGGGTCGAGGAAGAGCACGTCGTACGGGTCGGCCGGGGCCGCGCCCGCGACGACCTGCTCGGCCTTGCCGGGCCGGACCTCCGCGCCGGGCATCCCGAGGGTGCGGACGTTGTCGCGGATGGTGCGGACGGCGCGGGCGTCGGCCTCGACCAGCAGGACGTGCGCGGCGCCGCGGGACAGCGCTTCCAGACCCACCGCGCCGGAGCCCGCGTACAGGTCCAGCACCCGGGCGCCGGCCAGCGGTCCGTCCAGCGACTCCCAGGTGGAGAACAGGCCCTCGCGCGCCCGGTCGGAGGTCGGGCGGGTGCCGTTGCCGGGGGGCACGGCCAGGCGCCGGCCGCCGGCCGTGCCGGCGATCACGCGGGTCATGGTGCTCGGTCCTTCGCGCTGCGGATGGGAGCGGCCCGCCTGCGCGGGTCACTCCCCACGATATGGCGTCGCCCGGCACGGGGCCGCGCCGGGCGACGCAGAGAGGCCTCGGAGAGCGTGCCCGGCCCGGCCGGGGGCTGCCCGGCCCGGCCGGGGGGCTGTACGGGGGTCGGGGACGGGTCGCCGTACAGGGCCCGGAGGGGACGGATCGCATCGAGGACCGGGCGCGCGGCGCTCATCCCTTGTCCAGGTACTGCTCCCGCTCCGCGTCCAGCAGGGCCTGGAGGGCCGTGCGCAGCTCCGGATAGGCGGTCAGCTCGGGGTCGGCGGCGACCACCGCGGTGGCCTCCTCGCGGGCGGCCTCGATGACCTGCTCGTCCTCGATGACGGCGAGCATCCGCAGGGAGGTGCGGGCGCCGGACTGGGCCTGGCCGAGGACATCGCCCTCGCGGCGCTGCTCCAGGTCGATACGGGACAGCTCGAAGCCGTCGAGGGTGCCGGCCACCGCGGCGAGCCGGGCGCGCGCGGGGCTGGCCTCGGGCATCTCGCTGACCAGCAGGCACAGGCCGGGCGCGGAGCCCCGGCCGACCCGGCCGCGCAGCTGGTGCAGCTGGGAGACGCCGAACCGGTCCGCGTCCATGATCACCATGGCGGTGGCGTTCGGGACGTTCACACCGACCTCGATGACGGTGGTCGCCACCAGCGCGTCCACCTCGCCGGCCGCGAACCGGCGCATCACCGCGTCCTTGTCGTCCGGGTGCATCCGGCCGTGCAGCACCTCGACGCGCAGCCCGGCGAGGGGGCCCTTGGTGAGCTGGTCGGCGACCTCCAGGACGGCCAGCGGGGGCCGCTTGTCCTCGCCTCCGCCGTCCCCGGCCTCCTCCGCGGACTTCTTCTTGGTGCCCTTGCCCTTCGGCGCGTCCTCCTCGTCGCCGATGCGGGGGCAGACCACGTACGCCTGGTGGCCGGCCTCGACCTCCTCGCGCACCCGCTCCCAGGCGCGCGCGAGGAAGTGCGGCTTGTCCTTGGCGGGCACGACGTGGCTGGCGATCGGCGAGCGGCCGGCGGGGAGCTGGTCCAGTACGGACGTCTCCAGGTCGCCGAAGACGGTCATCGCGACCGTACGGGGAATGGGGGTGGCCGTCATGACCAGCAGGTGCGGCGGCTGCTTGCCCTTGCCGCGCAGGGCGTCGCGCTGTTCGACGCCGAAGCGGTGCTGTTCGTCGACCACGACCAGGCCGAGGTCGTGGAACTGGACCTTGTCCTCGATGAGCGCGTGGGTGCCGATGACGATCCCGGCCTCGCCCGTGACGAGGTCCAGCAGGGCCTGACGGCGGGCGGCGACCCCCATCGAGCCGGTCAGCAGCACCACCTTGGTGCCCTGCTCGGCCCCGCCCAGCATCCCTCCCTCGGCCAACTCCCCCATCATTTCGGTGATGGAGCGGTGGTGCTGCTGGGCCAGCACCTCGGTGGGCGCGAGCATCGCCGCCTGGCCGCCGGTGTCCACGACGGCGAGCATGGCCCGCAGGGCGACCATGGTCTTGCCGGAGCCGACCTCGCCCTGGAGGAGGCGGTGCATCGGGTGGTCGGTGGCCAGGTCGTCGAAGATCTCACGGCTGACCTTCCGCTGGCCTTCCGTGAGGGTGAAGGGCAGCTTCGCGTCGAAGGCGTCGAGCAGTCCGCCGGGCGTCAACGGGCGCGGAGTGGCGGGGAGTTGGGTCTCGGCCATCCGGCGGCGGGCGAGCGCCACCTGGAGGACGAACGCCTCGTCCCACTTCAGCCGGGAGCGCGCGTCCTCGATGTCGGCCTTCGTGCGCGGGCGGTGGACCTTCTCCAGGGCCTCCGGGAGCGGCAGCAGGGCCCGGCCCTCGCGCAGCGCCTCCGGAAGCGGGTCGAGCGCCTCGCGCGCGCTGGGCAGCACCGCGTCGACCGCCTTGGCGATCTTCCAGGAGGCCATCTGCTGGCAGGCGGGATAGATCGGCATGAGCCGGCCCGCGAAGGCGTCCACGGCCTCCTCGCCGCCCTCGCCCTCCAGCAGCGCGTATTCGGGGTGGGCCAGTTGCAGCTTGCGGTTGAAGACCGAGACCTTGCCCGCGAACATGGCGCGGCGGCCGGGCAGCAGTTCCTTGTGCGGTTTGTGGATGCCCTTGCCGAAGAAGACGAGCTGGAGGCGGCCGCTGCCGTCGGTGAGGGTCACTTCCAGGCGCTGGCCGCGGCCGTTGTTGAACTTCAGGACCCGGGCGTCGGCGACCCGCGCGACGACCGTGACGTGTTCGTCCAGCGGCAGGTCGGAGAGCCGGGTCAGCTCACCGCGCTCCGCGTATCTGCGCGGATAGTGGTGCAGCAGGTCGCCGACCGTCTTCAGGCCGAGCTGCTCGGCCATCACCTTGGCGGTGGTGCCACCGAGAATCTTCTTCAGGGGTTCGTCGAGCGCGGACACGTGTCCATTGCACACCACGGCACTGACAGCGGACGGCAAGGCCCGGAATACGCCGGGGGCCGAACCGATTCTTCCCGCCGGTTTCCCGCCGATTTCCCGTCGGCCTTCCGCCGGGTTCCCACCGGTTTCCCGCGGGGTCGCGACCGGTTTCCCGCGGGGTTGCGACCGGTTTCCCGCCGGGTTTCCACCGGTTTTCCGTCGCTTTCCGCCGCTCCGGCACGGGGTCATTCGACTCCGATGAGAAGCGGCGCCCCGCGCTGTCCGCCCTCGTAGACGACGGTGTCCACGGCCAGATAGCGCTCCCGTACATGCCTTTCCAGGCGTTCCGCGAGAGCGGCGGGACATTCCGCGCCCCGTACGAAGGTCACCATTTCCCCGCCGGCGGAGAGCATCCGGTCCAGCACGGTCGTCGCGGTCGCGGCCAGGTCCGAGCCGATCACCGCCACGTCCCCGTCGATCAGCCCGAGCACGTCCCCGGCCTGGCAGACGCCGGCCATCGTCCAGGACTGCCGTTCCGCGACGGCCAGCTCCGCGTAGCGGGTGGCGCCCGCGGCCGAGGTCATGGCCACCACGTCCTCGTCGAAGCTGCGGCCCGGCTCGTGCACGGCCAGCGCGGCGATGCCCTGGACGGCGGCGCGGGTGGGGATCAGCGCGACGCGTACGCCTTCGGTACGGGCCTGCTCGGCCGCGGCCGACGCGGTGTGCCGCAGCTCGGGGTCGTTGGGCAGCAGCATCACCTCGCGGGCGTGCGCCTGCCGGATCGCCTGGACCAGCTCGCCGCTGGCGGGCGGCTCCCCGGGGCGTACGGTCACCGCGGTCGCGCCCGCCTCGGCGCACAGCCCGGCCAGGCCGTCCCCCGGCACCACGGCCACCACGGCGCGCGCCGCCGGCTCCGGCTCGCGGCGGCGCGCGGCCCGGCCCCCGTCGGCCGTCCCGAAGTGGGTGATGCGGATGCGATACGGGCGGCCCGCCTCGATGCCCGCCTCTACGGCGGCCCCCGCGTCGTCCACGTGGACATGCACGTTCCACAGGCCGTCCCCGCCGACCACCACCAGGGAGTCCCCGAGCCCGTCCAGCCGCGCGCGCAGCCGGGCCACGGCGGCGTCGTCGGCCTCAAGGAGGTAGATCACTTCGAAGGCAGGTCCGTCCGGGTCGCCGTGGCCGTCACCCGGCCCCTCCGGGTCTGGAGCGTCCCCGTTCGCGGCCGGGCAGCCGCCGGACACCGGCACGGAGTCATCGGCCCGTACGGAGGCATCGGCCTGTACGGAGGCATCGGCTCGCTCGGAGGCATCAGCCCGTACGGAGGCAGCACCCCGTACCGGACCATCCGGCCGCACCGCGATAGCCGCCGTCGGCACCTCCCCGGACAGGGCCCCCGCCAGCGCGCCCAGCACGGCGACCAGTCCGCAGCCGCCCGCATCCACGACGCCCGCCCGGCCCAGGACCGCCAGCTGGTCCGGCGTGGCCTCCAGGGCCGTACGAGCGCCGTCGTAAGCGGCCCGCGCCACCGCCGCCGGACTCCCGTCGGCCCGCCCCGCCGCCTGAGCGGCCACCGTGGCGACCGTCAGGACGGTGCCCTCCACTGGGTGCGCCACGGCCTCGTACGTCGACTCGGCGGCCCGTCGCAGCGCCCGCTTCAGCGCTGCCGCCGAGCCGGGGGCGCCGTTCGCCGCCGGCTCACCGGGCCCGGTCCCGTCCGCAGCCCTCTCCCCCAGCACCTCCGCCATGCCGCGCAGCAGCTGGGCGAGGATCGTGCCGGAATTGCCGCGCGCGCCGATCAGGGCCCCGTGCGCCATCGCGCCGACGGCGTCGGCCAGGCCCGGCGTGGTGCCCGAGGCGCCGTGCCCGTCGAAGGCGGCCTCGACGGCGCGGGCCGCGGACTCCACGGTCAGGTAGAGGTTGGTGCCGGTGTCCCCGTCGGCCACCGGGTAGACGTTGATCGCGTCGATCCGCTCGCGTTCGCGCCCCAGGGCCTGGAGCGCCAGGGCGCACCAGGTGCGTACCGCAGCGGCGTCGAGCGGGTGCGGCACCGTCGTCCTCCTCGGCCAGCGGCCCGTGGCGGGCTCGGCTCGGTCATGCGATCCAGGGCACAGTAGCCGCGGGCGGAGCGGTCCGCCGGGGCGGGGCCCGGGCCGCTCGTGGTAGTTTCGTGTCACGGGAGCGGTCGTTGTATGCTGCTCCGGTTGCCCGATGCGAATCGGGCCATTCCTAACTCCTGGCGAAGCCGGTCGGTTCAATGCACTCCGCTCGTCGGGATTTCACCGTAAGTGCATCTGAAGTCTTTGGAGTGACCCGTGGCTGCCAACTGCGACGTCTGCGGCAAGGGGCCGGGCTTCGGCAAGAGCGTTTCCCACTCGCACCGCCGTACCAACCGTCGTTGGAACCCCAACATCCAGACGGTGCGCGCGGTCGTCGGGCGCACGCCGAAGCGGCTCAACGTCTGCACCTCGTGCATCAAGGCCGGCAAGGTCTCGCGCTGACGTCCTAGTCGTAGCGCAGCCCCGCCGGTTGCCTGAAAGCCGGTCCACCTCGGTGGACCGGCTTTTTGCCGTACGCGCGTGCCGTACGCGCGGCAAGCGCCCGTGAGGCGGCGCGGCGGCCGGGACTACCCCCGCAGCCGCCACCCGTGATCCACCGGGCCGATGCCCGCCCCCAGGCGGAAGCCGCCCGCGATGGCGCCGGTGACGTACTCCTTGGCCGCCGCGACGGCCTCCGGGACGGTGTCCCCCTGGGCCAGGCGCGCGGCGACGGCGCTGGCGAGCGTGCAGCCGGTGCCGTGGGTGTGCCGGTTGTCGTGCCGCGGCGCGCGCAGCCAGTGCTCCTCGGTGCCGTCGGTGAGCAGGTCGACGGCGTCGCCCTCCAGGTGGCCGCCCTTGATCAGCGCCCAGCGCGGCCCGAAGCCGAGGACCGCGGCGGCGGCGCGCCGCATGTCGGCCTCCTCCCGGACCCGTACGCCCGTGAGCTGGGCGACCTCGTCGAGGTTGGGGGTGGCGAGGGTGGCCGTGGGCAGCAGCTTCGTGCGGACCGCGTCCAGGGCGGAGGCGGCGAGCAGCGCGTCGCCGTGCTTGGAGACGCCGACCGGGTCCACGACGACCGGTGCGGAGAGCCCGGCGAGCAGGTCCGCGACCGTCTCGACCAGCTCCGGCGAGGAGAGCATCCCGGTCTTGACGGCCTGGACGCCGATGTCGTCCACGACGCTGCGGAACTGGGCCCGTACGGCCTCGGCGGGCAGTTCCCACGCGCCCTGCACGCCGAGTGAGTTCTGCGCGGTGACGGCGGTCAGCACGCTCATGCCGTGCGTACCGAGCGCCAGCATCGTCTTCAGGTCGGCCTGGATGCCCGCGCCGCCGCCGGAGTCGGACCCGGCGACGGTCAGGACGCGTGGAGGTGTAGGCATGCGGCCGAATCTACCGGGGCCCCGCGCGGGGCCCGTCCGCGGTCCCTCAGAGGCCGGTCGGCTCGCCGTCCGGCTCCCCGCCGAAGTGGTCCCACCCCGCGTTGACCCAGGGCGCCCCGTCCACCGTGACCTGCGGCAGCGCCGACGGGTGCAGCACCTCGCCGATCACCTTCCAGCGGGCCGGCAGCTTCACGTCCGGCGGGAACGTCGCCACGATCGCGTGGTCCTCGCCCCCGCTGAGCACCCACTGCATCGGGTCCACGCCGACGGCCGTACCGATGTCGGACATCTGTGAGGGGATGTCGATCTGGCCCGAGCGCAGGTCGATGCGGACCTTGCTGGCCTCGGCGATGTGGCCGAGGTCGGCGACCAGGCCGTCGCTGACGTCCGTCATGGCGGTGGCGCCGAGACCGGCCGCCGCCGGGCCCGCGTGGTAGGGCGGCTCGGGGCGGCGGTGCGCCTCCACGAAGGCGCGCGGGGAGCGGAAGCCGCGGGTGAGGACCGCGTATCCGGCCGCGGACCAGCCCAGCCAGCCGGTGACGGCGACCACGTCGCCGGGCTGGGCACCGGAACGGGTGACCGGCTCCTGGTTGCGCAGGTCGCCCAGGGCGGTGATCGCGACGGTGATCGTGTCGCCGCGCACCACGTCGCCGCCGACCACCGCGGCGCCCGCCACCTGGCACTCGTCGCGCAGCCCGTCCATCAGCTCGCTCGCCCAGGTCGCGGGCAGTTCGGCGGGGACGACCAGGCCGAGCAGGATGGCGGTGGGCACCGCGCCCATCGCCGCGATGTCGGCCAGGTTCTGCGCCGCGGCCTTGCGGCCCACGTCGTAGGCGGTGGACCAGTCGCGGCGGAAGTGCCGCCCTTCGAGGAGTACGTCGGTGCTGGCCACGACCCGGCGGTCCGGCGCGGTGATCACCGCGGCGTCGTCGCCCGGTCCGATCCGTACGGCCGGGGTGGCGGTGAGCCGGGAGGTCAGCTCCCTGATCAGCCCGAACTCCCCCAGCTCGCCCACGGTGCCCTTCATGCTGCTGCCCTTCCGACGCGTACGGACGATCCGTACTGCGCTGCCGATCCGTACTCCACCACCGCGCGCCCGGCCCGTGCTTCCCCCGGGCGGACGGCCGTCGTGCTGCCCCTGGTCGTACCGCACGTCGTGTTCCGGGCGGCGCGGGTCTCCCCGGCGCGCGCACCGACGCGGTACCGTGGCGTCCCTTCTTCCCACATGATCCTCGAAGCCGCCCTGGAGGTCCCGTGGTACAGGCGTACATCCTGATCCAGACCGAGGTGGGCAAGGCGTCGGCCGTAGCGGAAGTGATCGCCAAGATCCCCGGTGTGCTCCAGGCCGAGGACGTCACCGGTCCGTACGACGTGATCGTGCGGGCGCAGGCCGAGACGGTCGACGAGCTCGGCCGCATCGTGGTCGCCAAGGTCCAGCAGGTGGACGGCATCACCCGCACCCTGACCTGCCCGGTGGTCCATCTCTAGCTCCCCGTATGCTCGGCCGGGTGATCTCCTCGTCCCGCCGGCCGCTGGTACCGGCCCTGCTCACCGTGGCCTTCGCCGCGGTGGGCTGCTCGTCCTCGGTCCCCGTCGCCGCCCCCTCCCCCGAGGGCGCCTCCGCGCGGCAGTGCCGGGCGCTCCAGAAGGAGTTGCCGCGGACCGTGGACGGGCTGGAGCGCGGCACCGCCGATCCGGCCTCGGACTTCACCGCCGTGTGGGGCGATCCCGCCGTCCGGCTGCGCTGCGGCGTGGCCAAGCCGGCCGTGCTGACGCCTGGAAGTGAACATTACAACCCCGGTGCGGACGCGGCGGAAGTCAACGGCGTCGAGTGGCTCTTCGAGAAGCAGGACGACGGGTACCGCTTCACGACCGTACTGCGCAAGACGTACGTAGAGGTGAGCGTCCCGAAGAAGTACGCCCCCGAGGTCGATGTGCTGACCGACCTCGCGGACGCGGTCAAGAAGACGGTGCCGGCCGGAGTCTGAGCCCTCCGGCCGGGCGCGGTCCGAACCGTCCGGGCGCCTCAGCGCAGGCCCGTCGAACGCCGCAGGGCCGCCTGGATCAGCCGGTCGATCAGCTCCGGGTAGCTCACACCGCTCTCCTGCCACATCCGCGGGTACATCGAGATGGGCGTGAAGCCGGGCATCGTGTTGATCTCGTTGATGACGTAGGTGCCGTCGTCCTGGAGGAAGAAGTCCACCCGGGCCAGGCCCTCGCAGGACAGCGCCTCGAAGGCGCGGACGGCCAGCTCCCGGACCTCGGCGGTCTGCTCCGCGGTCAGCGGGGCGGGCACGATGCCGGTGGCCGAGTCGATGTACTTGGCCTCGAAGTCGTAGAAGGTGTGGTCGGAGACGGGCGGGATCTCGGCGGGGAGGCTGCCGCGCGGCCCGTCCTCGAACTCCAGCACGCCGCACTCGATCTCGCGGCCGGTGAGCAGCGCCTCCACCAGGATCTTCGGGTCGTGGCGGCGCGCCTCCTCGATGGCCGCGTCCAGCCCGGAGACGTCGTCGACCTTGCTGATGCCCATGGAGGACCCCGCGCGGGCGGGCTTCACGAAGACCGGCCAGCCGTGTTCGGCGGCGAAGTCCACGATCCGCCGGCGGGCCGCGGCGCCGCCGTCGGCCTGCTCCCACTCGCGGGGGCGGACGACCTCGTACGGGCCGACCGGCAGCCCGTAGGAGAGGAACACCCGCTTCATGTACTCCTTGTCCATGCCGGCGGCCGAGGCGAGCACGCCCGAGCCGACGTAGGGCACGCCGGACAGCTCCAGGAGGCCCTGGATGGTGCCGTCCTCGCCGTACGGGCCGTGCAGCACGGGGAAGACGACGTCGACCGCGCCCAGCGCCTTGGGCACCGAGCCGGGTTCGCTGTAGACGACCTCACGGCTGGTCGGGTCCACGGGGAGCTGGACGGCCCCCTCGGCGGACTCGGCCAGCTCCGCCACGCTCGGCAGCTTCCGGTCGGTGATGACCATCCGCGCGGGGTCGTCGGCGGTCAGCGCCCAACGGCCGTCGGCGGTGATGCCGATGGGCAGCACGTCGTACTTCTCGCGGTCGATGGCCGACAGCACGGCGCCCGCGGTCACCACGGAGACGGCGTGTTCGGAGCTGCGGCCACCGAACACGACGGCGACGCGGGGCTTCTGGGGAGGGGTCTGGCTGCTCATATCGGGTCGAGGGTACCTGCTGCCCCAGGGGGAGTCGGTGCCACGGGCCGGTGCGGCGCCTCCCCCGGGCGCCGCGCAGCTCAGTGGCGCTCGGGCTTGGCGCTGCGGGACATCAGCTCCTTGAGGGCCACCAGCGGCGGCTTGCCCTCGTGGACGATGTCCACCACGGTCTCGGTGATCGGCATGTCGACGCCGTGCCGGCGCGCCAGATCCAGAACCGACTCGCAGGACTTGACGCCCTCGGCGGTCTGCTTGGTGACCGCGATGGTCTCCTCCAGCGACATCCCGCGGCCCAGGTTGGCACCGAAGGTGTTGTTGCGGGAGAGCGGCGAGGAGCAGGTGGCGACCAGGTCGCCCATGCCGGCGAGCCCGGCGAAGGTGTGCGCGTCGGCGCCCATCGCCAGGCCCAGGCGGGTGGTCTCGGCGAGGCCGCGGGTGATCAGGGAGGCTTTGGCGTTGTCGCCCAGGCCCATGCCGCCGGCCATGCCGACCGCCAGCGCGATGACGTTCTTGACCGCGCCGCCCAGCTCGGCGCCGACCACGTCGGTGTTGGTGTACGGGCGGAAGTACGGGGTGTGGCAGGCGGCCTGGAGGCGCCGGGCCACCGCCTCGTCCGCGCAGGCGACGACCGCGGCGGCGGGCTGCCGGGCGGCGATCTCCTTGGCGAGGTTGGGGCCGGTCAGCACCGCGACGCGCTCGGCGGGGGCCTTGGCGACCTCCTCGATGACCTCGCTCATCCGCTTGGCGGTGCCCAGTTCGACGCCCTTCATCAGGGAGACCAGGACGGTGTCGGCGGGCAGCAGCGGGGCCCATTCGGCGAGATTGCCGCGCAGGGTCTGGGAGGGGACGGCCAGGACCGTGAAATCGGCGCCGTGCGCGGCCTCGGCGGGGTCGGTGGTGGCCCGTACGGACTCCGGCAGCTGTGCGTCCGGCAGGTAGTCGGGGTTGGTCCGGCCGGTGTTGATGGCGTCGACCAGGCCCGCTCTGCGGCCCCACATCGTCACCTCGCAGCCCGCGTCGCCGAGCACCATCGCGAATGCGGTGCCCCAGGACCCCGTGCCGTAGACGGCGCAGCGCGTCACTTGCCTTCATCCTCCTGTGTCTTCGGTGCCTGGTCGTCCAGTTTCACGCCCCGCTCGTCCAGCTCGCGCGCCCGCTCGGCGGCCCGCTGCTCCCGGCGGGCCCGGCTGCGCCGGACGGCGTCCTTGCGGTGGTCGTACGGCTCGGCGGGCGCCGGCTCGCCGCGCAGTTCGGCCAGCAGCTCGGTGACCGCGGCCATGACCTTCTCGGTCACCGCGCGCAGCACCTCGGCGGTCGGCTCCTTGCCGTAGAACTCGCTCAGGTCGACCGGCGGCCCCGCCTTGACCCGCAGGGTCTTGCGCGGGAACAGGCGCAGCTTCTTCTCCTTGGCGTAGGGCGGCATCACCTCGTTGGCGCCCCACTGGGCCACCGGGACCACCGGCGCCTTGGTGAGCAACGCCACCCGGGCGGCGCCGGTCTTGCCCTGCATGGGCCACAGGTCGGGGTCGCGGGTGAGGGTGCCCTCGGGGTAGAAGGCGACGCATTCGCCCTTGTTGATGGCGGCCACGGCGGCACGGAAGGCGACCGCGGCGTCGGCGGATTCCCGGTAGACGGGGATCTGGCCGGTGCCGCGCATCACCGCGCCGACAAAGCCGCCCTTGAAGAGCCCGGACTTGGCGAGGAATCGCGGGACCCGTCCGGTGTTGTACTGGTAGTGCGCGTACGACAGCGGGTCCAGATACGAGTTGTGGTTGACCACGGTGATAAATCCGCCGTCGGCGGGAATGTGCTCCATTCCCTGCCAGTCCCGCTTGAACAGAACCAGGAGCGGCGGTTTGCAGATGACCGCGGCCAAGCGGTACCAGAAGCCGATTCTGCGGCGGGACACTGGGACACCCTCCTTGTGGGATCTGCTGAGCTGCTGCGACCCGGCAGCCGCACAAGTGTCGCCCCAGGTACCCGCTATGTCGAGAACACCGTAACCCCGCCGCTCACGGATGGCGGTGACGGCAGGTGAGAATGGGGGCGATGCGAAGTGATGGAGCGGACGCCGGATGGAGCCTGGTCGTCCCGCTGAAACCCCTGGTACGGGCGAAGAGCAGGCTGTCCGGGGCGGTGGGGGAACGGCTGCGGCCACAGTTGGCACTGGCGTTCGCGCTGGATACCGTGTCCGCCGCGCTGGCCTGCGAAGACGTCATGGATGTGGCGGTTGTCACGGACGACCCGCTGGCCGGGGAGCGGCTCGCGGCGCTCGGCGCGCGCGTCTTCGCGGACGTTCCGGGCCGTGGCCTGAACGCGGCGCTGGCCCATGGGGCGGCACGGGTGCGCGAGCGGCGCGCCGGGGCCGCCGTGGCGGCGCTGAACGCGGATCTCCCGGCGTTGCGCCCGGCGGAACTGCACCGGGTGCTGACGGCCGCCGCCGCATTTCCCCGGGCATTTCTCGCGGATGCGGCGGAAATCGGTACGACGCTGCTGTCCGCGGCTCCGGGAGTGGAATTGGCGCCCGCTTTCGGGGGGCCGTCCCGGGCGCGGCACCGCGAATCGGGGGCGCAGGAGATCGTGCTGCCGGGCACCGAATCCGTGCGCCGGGACGTGGACACCGGCGCGGACCTGCTGGCCGCGCTGGAGCTGGGCGCGGGGCCGCACACCGCCCGCTGTGTGCCGCGGATACGGGAGCGCGCGGGCCTGGAGGGCGTCAGAACGTCTGGAGCGTGACGAGCACGACGCGGCGCCCGTCCGTTTCCGTACCGCTGCCCGCTTCGCCCTCGACCTCGATGCGCACCCGCTGACCGGGCCGCAGCAGCCGCAGGCCGCCCGCGTCGAAGGCCGCCGCGTCGAAGGGCAGCGGCGTGCCGTCGTCGAGCAGCACGCTGCCGGAACGGGTCTGGGCGTCGTAGGTGTACGCGGTGGCCTGCATACGGCCACCCTAAACGGCGACCGGGGGCCGATCGCCCGGAACGGCGCCGGTACGGGCGCGGGACACGCCGCGCCGCGGGTACGACGCACCGCGGGCCGGGCTCCCCGGGGGGAGTCCGGCCCGACGCGTGGCGTCGCCGCTGCTGATTACCGCTTGCGGGCGGTGGTCTTCTTGGCGGTGGTCTTGCGGGCCGTGGTCTTCTTGGCCGGGGCCTTCTTCGCCGTCGCCTTCGTCGCGGGCGCGGTCTTCTTGGCCGTCGCCTTCTTGGCGGTGGTGGTGGCCTTCTTGGCCGGGGTGGCCTTCTTCGCCGCCGGGGTGGCCTTCTTGGCGGTGGCCGTGGTCTTCTTGGCCGCCGTCTTCTTCGCCGTGGCGGTGGTCTTCTTCGCCGGCGTCGCCTTCTTCGCGGCCGCCGTCGTCGTCTTCTTCGCCGGCGTGGCCTTCTTGGCGGTGGCCGTGGTCTTCGCCGCCGACTTCTTGGCGGTGGCCTTCTTGGCCGCGGCCTTCTTCACGGTCGAGCGGGTGGAAGTACCACCGGAAAGGCTGCCCTTGGGTGCCTTCTTGACGGCCACGTCGTTCTTCGGGAGCTTCTTCGAGCCGCTGACCAGGTCCTTGAAGCCCTGACCGGCGCGGAAACGCGGCACCGAGGTCTTCTTGACCCGCACCCGCTCACCCGTCTGCGGGTTGCGGGCGTAGCGGGCCGGACGGTCCACCTTCTCGAACGAACCGAAACCGGTGACCGATACGCGGTCACCGGAGACAACTGCACGGACGATTGCGTCCAGTACCGCGTCGACCGCGTCGGCGGCGTTCTGGCGGCCGCCGAGCTTGTCGGCAATGGCTTCTACGAGCTGCGCCTTGTTCACGTCTTCCCCTTCGGAGACATTGCTGGAACGAAAGTGTTCAAGCCTTTTCGCACGTTAGGCAGATATATACCGCAAATCAAACACGAAACGGGCTAATCACCCTTGTGCCGCAACGAACTCGACCTTCACGGAGTTCCGTCGGCGTGCACGTCTTCGGGAAAGCGACCCTCGTCGAGGTCGTTCATGAACCACTCCAGACGCCTTGCCGCGTCCGCCAGATCGTGTTTCGCCGCCGCCGTGATGACGAGCAGCTTCCGGGTCAGCGCCATGCGTACGCCCTCCGGGACTTGCAGTGTCCGCACTCGTGTGTGTGCGTCCTTGAGTCGGTCGGCGACGAGACCGTAGAGCTCGAGTTGGTCGTCGCGTTCCATGCGCTAATTGTGCCATCTGCGGCGAGTTGTCGCTTCACGGGGCCTCAACAGACGCCTTCATACGCCGATGCGCCCCCTGCCAACCAGCAAGGGGCGCATCGTACGCAATAAGGCTTTGAGCCAAAAAACCCGAGGTCAGACTACTACCGTACGCGGCTTGAACGACGGCCTGTTCGCCTCGTACCGGGCGATGGCCTCCTCCTCCCGAAGAGTGAGGCTGATGTCGTCCAGGCCCTCCAGCAGCCGCCAACGCGCGTTCTCGTCCAGCTCGAACCCTGCGGTGATGCCCGGTGCCCGGACCTGCCGGCCGACGAGGTCGACGGTGACCTCGGCCGCGGGGTCCGCCTCGGCGAGCTTCTGCAGCGCCTCGACGGTCTCCTGCGGGAGCACCACGGTCAGCAGTCCGTTCTTCAGCGAGTTGCCCCGGAAGATGTCCGCGAAACGCGACGAGATGACGGCCTTGAAGCCGTAGTTCTGCAGCGCCCAGACCGCGTGCTCGCGCGAGGAGCCGGTGCCGAAGTCGGGACCGGCGACCAGGACCGTCGCACCTCGGTACGCCTCCTGGTTCAGCACGAACTGCGGATCCTTGCGCCAGGCCTCGAAGAGCCCGTCCTCGAAGCCGTCGCGGGTGACCTTCTTGAGCCAGTGCGCCGGGATGATCTGGTCGGTGTCCACGTTGCTGCGGCGCAGCGGGACGGCCCGGCCGGTGTGGGTGGTGAAGGCTTCCATGGTTCAGACTCCCGCGGGCGTACGTACGTCGGCGTCGGACAGATCGGCCGGCGATGCCAGATGGCCGAGAACCGCCGTTGCGGCGGCGACCTGAGGCGAGACCAGGTGGGTGCGGCCGCCCTTGCCCTGCCGCCCCTCGAAGTTGCGGTTGGAGGTGGACGCGGAGCGCTCGCCGGGGGCCAGCTGGTCCGGGTTCATGCCCAGGCACATCGAGCAGCCGGCGTGCCGCCACTCGGCACCGGCCTCGGTGAAGACCTTGTCGAGCCCCTCCTCGACCGCCTGGAGGGCGACCCGCACCGAGCCGGGGACGACGAGCATGCGCACCCCGTCGGCGATCCGGCGGCCCCGTACGACCTCGGCCGCGGAGCGCAGGTCCTCGATCCGCCCGTTGGTGCACGAACCTACGAAGACGGTGTCCACCCGGATGTCGCGCAGCGGCTGACCCGCCGTCAACCCCATGTATTCCAGGGCCTTTTCGGCGGCGTAGCGCTCCGATGCGTCTTCGTACGAAGCGGGGTCGGGGACCCGCTCCGAAAGCGGCGCGCCCTGCCCCGGGTTGGTGCCCCAGGTGACGAACGGCGCCAGCTCCGCGGCGTCGATGACGACCTCGTGGTCGAAGACCGCGTCGTCGTCGGTGCGCAGGGTCTTCCAGTACGCGACGGCGGCGTCCCAGTCGGCGCCCTCGGGGGCGTGCGGGCGCCCCTTCAGGTACGCGAAGGTGGTCTCGTCGGGGGCGATCATCCCGGCCCGGGCGCCCGCCTCGATGGACATGTTGCAGATGGTCATCCGGGCCTCCATCGAGAGCTTCTCGACGGCCTCGCCGCGGTACTCGATGACGTAGCCCTGGCCGCCGCCGGTGCCGATCCGGGCGATGACGGCCAGGATCAGGTCCTTGGCGGTGACGCTCTCGGGCAGTTCGCCCTCCACGGTGACGGCCATGGTCTTGAACGGCGCCATCGGCAGCGTCTGGGTGGCCAGCACGTGCTCGACCTGGCTGGTGCCGATGCCGAAGGCCAGCGCGCCGAACGCGCCGTGGGTGGAGGTGTGGCTGTCGCCGCAGACCACGGTGGTGCCCGGCTGGGTCAGTCCCAACTGCGGTCCCACCACGTGGACGACGCCCTGCTCCACGTCGCCCAGCGGGTGCAGCCGTACGCCGAAGTCCGCGCAGTTCTTGCGCAGCGTCTCCAGCTGGGTGCGGGAGACCGGGTCGGCGATGGGCTTGTCGATGTCGAGGGTGGGGGTGTTGTGGTCCTCGGTGGCGATGGTCAGGTCGGTGCGCCGCACCGAGCGGCCGGCCTTGCGCAGGCCGTCGAACGCCTGCGGGCTGGTGACCTCGTGCAGCAGGTGCAGATCGATGAAGAGGAGATCGGGCTCGCCTTCCGCGCGCCGGACGACGTGGTCGTCCCAGACCTTCTCCGCGAGTGTCCGTCCCATCGCTTTCCCTCCGGCCGGCCGCATCGCCGGCCCAACTCGACTGTGTGCAAAGCGCCCGTCCCCCGGTTGCGGGCGTCGTGCCGGGCCCTGGTCGGGGGCCGTGCCTACAGATTGGCGGCTTCCCCGGAAAATTGAACTTGCGTTTCACACTGTGAGACGTGAGTATCGTTGCATGGACAACTCTAGCGGCGTCGGCGTTCTCGACAAGGCAGCTCTGGTACTGAGCGCTCTGGAGTCCGGTCCGGCCACCCTCGCCGGGCTGGTCACGGCGACCGGGCTCGCACGGCCCACGGCCCACCGGCTGGCCGTGGCACTGGAACACCACCGGATGGTGGCGAGGGACATGCAGGGCCGGTTCATCCTCGGCCCGCGGCTCTCCGAGCTGGCCGCGGCGGCCGGCGAGGACCGCCTGCTGGCCACGGCCGGACCGGTGCTCACCCACCTGCGCGATGTGACGGGCGAGAGCGCGCAGCTCTACCGGCGCCAGGGCGACATGCGCATCTGCGTGGCCGCGGCGGAACGGCTGTCCGGACTGCGGGACACCGTCCCGGTCGGCTCCACGCTCCCGATGAAGGCCGGCTCGGCGGCCCAGATCCTGATGGCCTGGGAGGAGCCGGAGCGGCTGCACCGCGGCCTCCAGGGCGCGCGTTTCACGGCGACCGCCCTGTCCGGCGTACGGCGCCGGGGCTGGGCCCAGTCGATCGGCGAGCGGGAGCCGGGCGTGGCTTCGGTCTCCGCCCCCGTACGCGGCCCCTCGAACCGCGTGGTCGCCGCCGTCTCGGTCTCCGGACCGATCGAGCGGCTGACCCGGCACCCGGGCCGGATGCACGCCCAGGCGGTCATCGACGCCGCGGCGCGGCTCAGCGAGGCGCTGCGGCGTACGGGCTGATCTGCCGCATTCACCACCCGACCCGCCGGAACGCCGACCGGCCGGTGCAGCACCGAACGCGCGCACCGGCCGGTCAGCCGTATTCGGGCGGCCGTATCCGCTTGGCCGCGTCCGGGCGGCCGCCTCCGCTCAGCCGTATCCGGGCGGCCGCCTCCGCTCAGCCGCACCCGGGCGGCCGCCTCCGCCCAGCCGCATCCAGGCGGCCGCGTCCGCTCAGCCGTATCCGGGCGGCCGTACTACGCCACGCCCACGGGAGCGCTCCGCGCCCCGCGCCGGCCGGGCATGGTGACGCCGTACGCGGCGCCGAGCCCGGTCGGCGGCATGGAGTCGTACAGCGCGTCATGCGCACCGGCCGGCACCGCATACGTCTCGTGCCAGATCCCGACGCCGCCCTTGCCGCTTCGCGCGCGGCGGTTGAACGCCGCCCACGCGGGGCGGTGCTGCCGGTCCGGGGCCGAGGCGTACGCGTACAGCTTCTCCCGCGACTCCCAGTACTGGACGACGGTGAAGAAGCGCGGCCCGCCGCTCAGCAGCCGGTAACCGAGCAGACCCGCATCCGGGTCACGCGCCAGCTCCTTCAGCATCCGCGGCATCGCCAGGAACACCGGCAGCCAACTGCGCACCGAGCGCCACCGGTTGACGCGCATGCCGATCAGGAAGACCACCACTTCCCCGTCGGCGTCCGCCCGCACCCGCCCCGGCACGACCTTGCCAGCCATTGACATCTCCCCCTGTCCCGATTCTTTGGATAGCGGCGCTATCCATGCTTGGATACTGACACTCTCCAACGAAGGGCGCAAGGGATGCGACTGGCGGAATTGAGCGAACGCAGCGGGGTACCGACCGCCACGATCAAGTACTACCTGCGCGAGCGGCTGCTCCCGCCGGGCGAGCGGGTCACCGCCACCACGGCCGAGTACGGCGACACCCACCTGCGCCGGCTGCGTCTGGTGCGGGCGCTGATCCAGGTCGGGAAGATGTCGGTGGCCACGGCACGTGAGGTGCTGGCCGCCGTCGAGGACGAGTCGCTGGACCACCACATGCGGCTCGGCGCGGCCGTGTGGGCGCTGCCGTTCGACCCGGGGCCCGCCGAGGAGACCCCGGAGACCGCCGCGGCGCGCCGTACGGCGGACGAACTGCTGCGCCGCCTGGACTGGCGGTTCGGGCTGGAGCTGGGGGCGCTGTCGCCTGCGTACGGGCTGCTGGTGAACGCCATCGCCGCGCTCGCCCGGCTCGGCTATCCGCACGGCGTCGAGAACGTCCTGCCGTACGCCCGGCTCGCCGGTGAACTGGCCGTGACCGACCTGGATTTGGTGGAGGGGTTCGAGACGCCCACCGAGCAGGTGGAGGCCGCGGTGGCGCTGACCGTGCTGTACGAGCCGGTGCTGCTGAGTCTGCGGCGGCTCGCGGAGGCCGAGGAGTCGCACCGCCGGTACGGCGAAGGCGGGTGAGCCGGGCGGCGCGGGCCCGCCCGCGGTCCGCGCGGCCCATGCGAAAAGGCCCCTCCCTGCCGGGAAGGGCCTCTCCGTCTGCGTACCCCCGACCGGATTCGAACCGGCGCTACCGCCTTGAGAGGGCGGCGTGCTAGGCCGCTACACAACGGGGGCTCGCTCTGCAGAACCGCAGTTGACCTGCGGTTTCGCGCTGGGCTACCAGGACTCGAACCTAGACTAAATGAACCAGAATCACTCGTGCTGCCAATTACACCATAGCCCATGGTGGTTTAGACCAGTACCCCCGACCGGATTCGAACCGGCGCTACCGCCTTGAGAGGGCGGCGTGCTAGGCCGCTACACAACGGGGGCCCTAGCGATCCTTGCATCGTCACATCCGGGAGCGACCCGAAGGTGACGGAGAGAAAGGATCTGTACCCCCGACCGGATTCGAACCGGCGCTACCGCCTTGAGAGGGCGGCGTGCTAGGCCGCTACACAACGGGGGCCTGGTACTGCGCGATCAAGAAACCTTCAGAAGATCTCTTGCTGGGCTACCAGGACTCGAACCTAGACTAACTGAACCAGAATCAGTCGTGCTGCCAATTACACCATAGCCCACCAGAACTCAACTCCGAGCCGGAGTCTTGTTCGGCTTGCGCTTCCCGGCCCGGCCTTTCGGCCCGCCCGGGCGGCGCAGAAAGAACATTACCCGAAGGTGGACGACGCTCCAAAACCGATAAGGCCGCGCACCAGCGAGGGCAGCTCGGCGAGCCCCTCGATCCGCGTCACCCCGTCCGGCACCTCGCCCCGCTCCCCGGTCCGGTCCACCCACACCGCACGCAGCCCGGCGTCCCGGGCGCCGATGGCGTCCACGTCCAGCTTGTCGCCCACGTAGACCACGCGGCCGGGCTTCAGCCCCATCGCGTCACAGGCCGCCAGAAACGCCTCCGCCGCCGGCTTCGCGTGCCCCAGCCCGTCGGCACACAGCACCACCTCGAAGTGATCGCGTATGCCCAGCGTGCGCAGCTTGCGGTCCTGATTGGCGACGGAGGAGTTCGACAGCACGCCCTGCCGGGCCAGCGGCGCGAGCGCTTCGAGGGCCTGGACGGCGTCCGGGAAGAGGCTCCAGGCCGCCTCGTAGAGGGCCACATACCGCCCGAACCAGGCATCCGCCTCGTCATCGCTCAGCGGCTTCCCCAGAAACGACCGCGCCCGCTCCCGGCGATGCTCCAGGAACCCCACCTCCCCCGCGAGAAACCGCGCGAAGGCCGCCTCCATGCACTCCCGCCACCGCCCGAGCGCGCACTCCGCGTCGGCATACGCTCCGAGCAGCCCCTCCGCCTCGATGTGGCGCAGCGCCCCCGTCCGGTCGGACCCGGTGTAGTCGAAGAGGGTGTCGTCCACGTCCCAGAGAACCGCGTCGATGCTCATGAAACCGACCGTACCGGCGCGGGCGGCGCGGGATCTTCGTTTTTGCCCTGCGCACGTCAAAGCCATGGCATGCTGTCGCCCTGCCGGGGCGCCGATTCCGCGCCCCGTCCGGAAACCAACGGGGAGTGATCGACCAGTGATCGACATCAAGCGTGCCGCCGTGGTGGGCCTGGCCGTCGCCGGCCTGGGCCTCGGAAGCCTGGCGACCGCCGCACCGGCCGCCGCGAACGGAACGGCGCCCGCCTGCGTCAAGCGCAACGTCTACACCGTGGTGGGCCGCTACTGGGAAGCCCGCGTCGAGAACACCTGCGGCAAGACCATGCGCGTCCGCGTGGTCGGCAGCTTCGGCCCCTTCGACTGCCACACCCTGAAGAACGGCCAGAGCTACCGGCACCACAGCGACTGGGGCAAGTACAAGCGCGTCGAGGTGTGCTGAGGCGCGCTCGCGCGCCGAAGGCGGCGTGGGGGCCCGGCGGCCGGGGTCGGCCCGCCGGGCCCCGGACGGCCTCAGCGGTTACGTACGGGCGGGCGCACCCCGTGCCCTTTGATCACGGCCAGAAACGCGGCCAGGCCCTCGCGGGTGACCGGGAAGACCGTCTCCGGAGCGTCGCTCTCGCGGAGGCGGAAGGTGCCGTCGGGGGCGGCGGCGAGGTTCAGGCAGTTCACCGCCGCGTTGCTGTACGAGGACTTCTGCCACCGGTAATCGTGCATCGTCGAGCCTCACAAACTCTTCGCGATCTTGTGGATGAAGTTGCGACTCTCGGCGGGATCGAGTGCACACCGACGCATGCGGTCCAGAACCTCCCGGTAACGGGCGAGCTGATCCTCCGCGTGGAGAATCTCAAGGCCGTGGTCGGTATCCAGCAGGACGGTGTCCAGTTGGGGCACGGGCCCGCACGCATAGGTGATCGGTTGGCCTCCCGATGCGGGAAAATCCGCCCGCCCGAAAGGGATGACCTGGATCGTGATGTGCTCGTACTCACCCATGTCCATGAGATGCCGGAGCTGCGCGCGCACGACGTCGATCCCGCCGATCCCCATCCGCAGCGCGGCTTCGTGGATGATCGCCGTGTAGGGCAACGGCGCTTCCCCGTGCAGGACGCCTTGGCGCCGGATGCGGAACGCAGTGCAGTGTTCGATCTCGAACGGGCGAAGTGCAGGCACGTTCTGGTTGTACGCGGCGCGGACGTGTTCGACAGACTGGAGGAGCCCGGGCATGGCCACGAGCACAGCGACCTGCAGTGCTGTGGCCTCGTGTTCGAACTCGGCTACCTCGACCAGCGCCGTGGGCAGCAACTCACGATACTCGTCCCACCAGCCGCGCGTACGGCCGCCGGTCATCGCGGTCAGCGCCTGGACGAGGGCATCGTCCGAACATTTGTAGAGCCGGGCCAGCGCCCTGACGCGGTCCGCGCTGACTGCGTAGTTGCCCGCCTCAATGTTGCTGATGCGTGATTGCGGCGCACCGAACAGTTCTCCGGCACGCGTCACAGACAGGCCCGCACGTTCTCGGAGGCGGCGCAGTTCGGCCCCCAAACGCCGCTGTCTGACCGTCGGTGGGACCTTGGCCCGGGCCATGTCGTCTGCCTTTCACTCACAGGAGTGGTAGCGGTATGGAATCTAACCAAGTGGTGGTCTACATACCAGCAACCGCCCTAGTCTCCTCACCATCAGCCCGCAACTTCGCCCACAGACAGGAGACTTCACATGCCCACCGTATCCTCACCCCCACCCCTCCCCGACCCTCCCGAAGGCTTCGCCCAAGAGATCCAAGACCTGGTCGACGCCAGCGCGCCTCGCCTCTTCGCCGTTGTCGAGGAGTATGCGGTCGGCGGGTTGCGGGACGCGCGGGTTGCCGCGTGGGGGCTCGTGTATGAAGACGGGCGGGCGGATGTTGCTGCCGTGGGGTGCGGATTCCGGATGTCGGTGACGGCGCCGGAGCGCGCGGCCCGGTTCGCCTCGTTGCGGCCTGGTGTGGTGGGGAGTGTGGTGTGGCCGAGGGCATGAACAGAGAAGTCGAAGTGGACCGGAACGCCTGCGAGCGGGCTCCGGACGCCATCCGCACGGCGTTGCAGCGGCGCCCGGACTGGCTGCGGTTCTTCGAGCGGGACTGGCTCAGCGCGGCGGCGGATTTCGACCGTGCGGAGCTGGACCGGGTCACCGACAAGTGGTTCCCCTTCGCTTGCGCGTGCGCGACGCCCGGCTACCTGGATCAGGTGGAGCAGATGGCCGAGCGCCTGGCGGTAGGGGACACGGAAGGCATGGTCTTCCGGGACGCCGAGGGCAACGCGTACGACGCCGAGAACAATCCCCTCCACGTCGGTCCGGTGACTGCGTGACCCACCCCCGCCCCATACGAAGGGGCGGCCACCGAACCCGGTGGCCGCCCCTTCGGCGTACGGAGCAACAGCGTTACGGCGTGACAGCCGCCGCCTTACGCCCCCAGCTTCGCCAGCGCCGCGTCGATCCGTGCGAGCGTGCGCTCCTTGCCCAGGATTTCCAGGGACTCGAAGAGCGGGAGGCCGACCGTGCGGCCGGTGACGGCCACGCGGACCGGGGCCTGGGCCTTGCCGAGCTTGAGGCCGTGCTCCTCGCCTGCCGCCAGGACGGCCTGCTTGAGGGAGTCGGGGCTGGACCAGTCGGCGCCCGAGAGCTTTTCGCGGGCGGTGGTGAGGAGGGCCACCGGGTCGCCCTTCATCGCCTTGGCCCAGGACGCCTCGTCCTCGACCGGCTCCTTGCGGAACAGGAAGTCGACGTTGGCGGTGATGTCGGAGAGGACCGTCAGGCGGGTCTGCGCGTGGGGCGCGATGGCCTGCCAGGCGGCCTCGTCGAAGTCGGCCGGGTCCCAGTTGGCGTGGGGGGCCTGGAGCCAGGGGCGGCAGGCCTCGGCGAAGGCCTTCGGGTCGAGGCGGCGGATGTGGTCGGCGTTGATCGCCTCGGCCTTCTTCAGGTCGAAACGGGCCGGGTTGGCGTTCACGTCGGCGATGTCGAAGGCCGCGACCATCTCGTCGATCGAGAAGACGTCCTGGTCGGCGGAGAAGGACCAGCCGAGGAGGGAGAGGTAGTTGAGGAGGCCCTCGGGGAGAAAGCCGCGCTCGCGGTAGAGGTTGAGGGACGCCTGCGGGTCGCGCTTCGAGAGCTTCTTGTTGCCCTCGCCCATGACGTAGGGGAGGTGGCCGAAGAGCGGGATCGACTTGGCGATGCCCAGCTCGATCAGGGCCTTGTAGAGGGCCACCTGGCGCGGGGTGGAGGAGAGCAGGTCCTCGCCGCGCAGGACGTGGGTGATCTCCATCAGGGCGTCGTCGACCGGGTTGACCAGGGTGTACAGCGGCGCGCCGTTGGCGCGGAGGATGCCGTAGTCGGGCACGTTCTCCGGGGTGAAGGTCAGCTCGCCGCGGACCAGGTCCGTGAAGGTGATCGGCTCGTCCGGCATCCGGAAGCGGACGATCGGCTCGCGGCCCTCGGCCTCGTACGCGGTGATCTCGTCGGCGGTCAGCGCGCGGCACTTGCCGTCGTACCCGGAGGGCTTGCCGGCGGCGCGGGCGGCCTCGCGGCGGGCGTCCAGCTCCTCGGTGGAGCAGTAGCACTTGTACGCGTGGCCGGCGTCCAGCAGCTTCTGCGCGACGTCCTTGTAGAGGTCCATGCGCTGGGACTGCCGGTACGGCGCGTGGGGGCCGCCGACCTCGGGGCCCTCGTCCCAGTCCAGGCCCAGCCAGCGCATCGAGTCGAGCAGCTGGTTGTAGGACTCCTCGGAGTCGCGGGCCGCGTCGGTGTCCTCGATGCGGAAGACCATCGTGCCCTGGGTGTGCCGGGCGAAGGCCCAGTTGAACAGGGCGGTGCGGACCAGGCCCACGTGGGGGTTGCCGGTCGGGGAGGGACAGAAACGGACGCGGACGGGGGTCGCGTTAGCCACGCTTGATCACCTTGTTGGTGAGAGTGCCGATGCCTTCGATGTGGACGGCGACCTCGTCGCCGTCCTGGAGGGGGCCGACCCCGGCCGGGGTGCCCGTGAGGACGACGTCGCCGGGGAGCAGCGTCATCGCCTCGGTGATGTGCACGATCAGGTCCTCGACGGAGCGGACCATCTCACTGGTGCGGCCGAGCTGGCGTTGCTCGCCGTTGACGGTGCACATGATCGTCAGGTCGCCGGGGTCCAGCTCCGTCTCGACCCAGGGGCCGAGCGGGCAGGAGGTGTCGAAGCCCTTGGCCCGCGCCCACTGGGGCTCGCGCTGCTGCACGTCGCGCGCGGTGATGTCGTTGGCGCAGGTGTAGCCGAGGATGACGTCCTTGACGCGCTCGCGCGGGACCTCGCGGCACATCCGTCCGATGACGACGGCGAGCTCCGCCTCGTGGTGGACCTCCTGGGAGAAGGAGGGGTACTGCACCGGGTCGCCGGGGCCGATCACCGAGGTGGAGGGCTTGAAGAAGGTGACCGGCACGTCCGGGACCTCGTTGCCCAGCTCGCGCGCGTGTTCGGCGTAGTTGCGGCCGACCGCGACGACCTTGTTGGGCAGGACGGGGGGCAGCAGGCGGACCTTGTCCAAGGGGACCTTGTGGCCCGAGCGCTCGAATTCGGCGAAAGGGTGTCCCTTGATGACGTCGATCTCGTCGCCGTCGAGGACGCCGAAGCCGACGTTGCCGTCGATGGAGAATCTGGCGATGCGCACGGGTTGCCGCTGCCCCTCATTGATCACTGGCCGGAGTTGACACTTTCAGGCTATCGCGGGGCCGCGGCCGGCCCGCCTCCCCTTTGCTATACGGCCGTGTCCGCGGTCCGGTCCGGCGCGGCGGCCGGCGCGGGAACGGTGTGCGGCGCGGGGGCGTCCTTGAGGACGGTGCGGCGCGGGTTGGCGGTCTGCGTGGGCAGTTCGACGGCGTGCTCCGGCGCCTCGGCCACGGTGCTCTGGAGCTCGTCGGCATCCTTGAGATGCGCGAGGGTGGTGCGCCGCGGGTTGGCTATGTTGCGGAACATCATCGTGGTCTTCACTGCTCGGGCCTCGCGTAGGGACGTCGGGAAACAGGGCCGGCCGGGGCAAAGTTCCGGGATTACGGCCTTGTCATTTCGGGCAACTGTGTAAAGCGTCAGGCTAAGCGCGCTATTCCCCGCGGCGCTTCGGGAAAGTCGGCCGGAAGCCTGTGAGTTTGCTCACGAAGTGTGTGACAAATGCCGCATTTCCCATGATCAACATCCACGGGCGAAACGGACATTGCTGGATTGAAGCCCATGTTCCGCTCCCGATCACCGCACCTGGGACAGGGGTCACGCGTGAGCGACTCGCGGACATAAGTCCGTTATCAGCCACGTCACTCTCTACACATGGTGACGTGTCCCGTACATTGCGTCACGCATGTCCCAGGGGGCCGCACCGCCCTTGTTGGAGATCCGGCACTGTGCTGGAATTCCACGGACCGCCGCAGGTATCCGCCGGACGGCGCGCAGGGGGCGCAGCGAAGCGCCGCGCGGTGGTGCCGCTCTCTCGGCCAGAGGGAGCAGCTCGCCGGTCACTCACGACCGCCAAATGGGGACCCCGGTCCCCTACGACTCGACAACCGTCCCGCCGTTGACGCGGTGGGACGCCTGGTCCAGAGGTTGCGACGCTAGTGCAGGGACGTTTCAAGAGGGATGGCATGGGGTCTCCCCAGGCCCGCCAGGGCCAAGGGGAAGCTGCGGCGGACCCGGAGCTGCGCGGCGGGAGCGACCGCGCCTCCTCGCCCCAGCATGGCCCGGGCACCGGCCCGGCCATCGGCGGTGACACCGCCGACGCCGCGCCGAAGCCGGCCAAGGACGCCAAGGAGCCGAGCGGCCCCGGCGCGCGCATCGCCATGCGCAACTGGCGCATCAGCACCCGCCTGGTCTCCCTGCTGGCGCTCCCCGTCATCGCCGCGACCACGCTGGGCGGCATGCGCATCAACACGTCGCTGGACAACATCGACCAGCTCGACAAGATGCAGCTGCTCACCGAGATGACGCGGCAGGCCACCGAGCTGGCCGACGCGCTCCAGGTCGAGCGGGACAAGTCGGCCGGTCCGATCGCGGGCAGCGGCAACGTCAAGGACGACGCCAACGTCGTCGCGCCGCGCGAGGGCACCGACCGCGCGAAGCTGGCGTTCAACAAGGCCACCGGCAGCATCCAGCGCGACGACCCGGCGATGGCCGGCGTGCAGGCGACCCTGCTGGACATCGGGCGTCAGCTCAACACGCTCAACGAGATCCGCAACAACGCGTACAAGGACGCCGACAACTCCGCGCGTACGGTCAGCAGCTACAACCAGCTGATCAACTCGCTGCTCGCACTGTCCCAGGACATGGCGCAGGCGACCAGCAACCCCGAGATGATCCGCGCGACCCGTGCGCTGGCGGCGTTCTCCTCCGCCAAGGAGTACGCGTCGATGCAGCGCGCGATCGTCAGCGCCGGTCTCGCGCACAAGGGCCGCCCACAGTTGTCCGACAACGACCGGCTGGCCGGCCGTACCGCCGAGGACAACGAGAAGGCGGCCCGCGACCGCTTCTCCCAGATCTCCGAGGGCGCCAGCGACCTCACCAAGGGCCTGGACGGCAACAACGACGACATCAAGGCGGCCGTCGCCTTCGCGCACCGGGCGTTCGCCAGCGAGGGCGGCATCCGCAGCGAGGACTACAAGTACCTCGACTGGTACGACACCGACACCGTCAAGATCGACGAGATGTCGAAGATCGAGAGCTCGCTGCTCTCGCAGATGGAGCAGAAGTCCCGCGAGCTGCGCAACGACGCGACGCGCGAAGCGATCATCAACGGTGCGCTGATCCTGCTGGTCCTCGGCATCTCGCTGGTCGGCGCCTTCGTCGTGTCCCGGTCCATGGTGCGTTCGCTGCGCCGCCTCCAGGACACCGCGCAGAAGGTCTCCCAGGAGCGCCTGCCCGAGCTGGTCAAGCAGCTGTCCGAGTCGGACCCGCAGGACGTGGACACCTCCGTGGAGTCGGTCGGCGTGCACAGCCGCGACGAGATCGGCAAGGTGGCCGCGGCCTTCGACGACGTGCACCGCGAAGCCGTCCGCCTGGCGTCCGAGCAGGCGCTGCTGCGGGGCAACGTCAACGCGATGTTCACCAACCTCTCGCGCCGCAGCCAGGGCCTGATCCAGCGCCAGCTGTCGCTGATCTCCGAACTGGAGTCCCGCGAGGCCGACCCGGACCAGCTGTCCTCGCTGTTCAAGCTGGACCACCTGGCGACCCGTATGCGCCGTAACGGTGAGAACCTCCTCGTCCTCGCGGGCGAGGAGCCGGGCCGCCGCTGGACGCGCCCGGTCCCGCTGGTCGACGTGTTGCGCGCCGCCGCCTCCGAGGTGGAACAGTACGAGCGCATCGAACTGAGCGCGGTCCCGCAGACCGAGGTCGCCGGCCGGGTCGTCAACGACCTCGTCCACCTCCTCGCCGAGCTGCTGGAGAACGCCACCTCCTTCTCCTCGCCGCAGACCAAGGTCAAGGTGACCGGTCACGCGCTGCCCGACGGCCGCGTCCTGGTCGAGATCCACGACACCGGCATCGGCCTGTCGCCCGAGGACCTGTCCGCGATCAACGAGCGGCTGGCCAGCCCGCCGACGGTGGACGTCTCGGTCTCCCGCCGCATGGGTCTGTTCGTGGTCGGCCGCCTGTCGCTGCGGCACGGCATCCGGATCCAGCTGCGGCCGTCCGACTCGGGCGGTACGACGGCGCTGGTCATGCTGCCGGTCGACGTCGCCCAGGGCGGCAAGAAGCCGCAGCCGGGCAAGGGCGGTCCGGGCGCCGGGCACGGCGAGGGCAAGCCCAGCACGCCGAACGCCTCCGCCAACCGCCTCGCCGGCCTCCAGCCGCGCGGCCAGGTCGGCGCGGGCGGCGCGCGTCCGGCGCTGCCGGGCCGCGGCGGTCCGGGCGGCCAGGGCGGTCCGGGCGCCGGCGCGTTCGGTGCCCCGGGCGGCCGTACGGGCAACAACGCGCCCGGCGGCCCCGCGAAGACCGGCCCCGGCGCGGGCCAGCTGAGCGACGGACGTCCGGCGCTGCCGACGCGTGGCGCGCCGGCCGGCGCGAACACGGGCGCGGGTGCCGGTGACACCTCCCAGATGCCGACGGTCGCGCCGCCCACCGGCGCGCCGCACAACGACGAGCGCCCGCAGCTGCCGCAGCGCGGCGCGGCGGCGGAGCTGACCGGCGGTGCCGACACCGCCGGCGACGCCCCGCAGCCCGGCACCACGAGCTGGGGCGCCCGCCGCGAGCGCGGCGCCGCGGACGACTGGCCGATGGCGCCCCGCCAGGAGCAGGACCGGCCGCGCGGCCACGAGGAGCCGGAGACCGGCGGCTTCGCCCGCCCGGCGGCCGGCGGCCCCGGCGACACGGCCGAGTTCGCCCGTCCCGACTTCGACGCCCCGCCGCCCGCCGCGGACGGCGCACAGGGCCGCGGCCCGGGCGACACCGGCGAGTTCGCCCGGCCGGACGCCTTCGGTACCGGCGCGCCGCAGCGTGGCGAGCAGACCACCGGTGAGTACGCGCTCCCCGCCGACCTGCGGAGCGAGTCCCCGCAGGGCCCCGGCGACACCGGGCAGTTCGCCCGCCCGGACGCCGGGTTCGGCGACCGCTCGTACGAGAACAACGGGTACGACGCCAACGCGGCCGGTGCCTTCGAAGGCGGCAGCGCCTTCGGCGGCGGCGTACCGCAGCAGCAGGGGGCCGGGACCACCGGCGAGTTCGCCCTGCCCGCCGACCTGCAGAGCGGGTCGCCGCAGGGCACCGGCGAGTTCGCGATGCCGGCCCAGGAGCGGGAGCGCCCGGCCGACGGCTCCGGCGACCTGCTCGGCGGCGGCTCGCCGGCCGGTCCGGGCGACGGCCGTACGCCGATCTTCGACACCATCGAGTCGAACTGGTTCAGCCACCCGGCCTCCGGCTCCGCCGTGCCGCAGCAGGCCGATGACGAGCCGGCCGCCCCGTCGGCGGAGCGCTCCGAGGCGCCGCCGCTGCCGCGCCGCGAGCCCGGCGCCGCGACCGGTGCCGCGTCCGGCGGTACGTCCGGCGCGGGCCTGAGCCTCAACGGGGCCGGCGCCGACGACCGCGGCCAGTGGCGCGCCTCGCCCAACGACGAGCGCTGGCGGCAGGCTGAGCAGCTGCGCCAGCCCGCCGCGGGCGGCGTCACCACCTCCGGGCTGCCCCGCCGCGTGCCGCGCGCCAACCTGGTCGCCGGCACCGCGCAGCAGCAGTCGAACCAGACCGGTCCGCAGGTCTCGCGTGCGCCCGACGACGTACGCGGCCGTCTGACCAACCTTCGCCGGGGTATCCAGCAAGGCCGTTACCGGGCCGAGGAGAACGCCTCCACCGGCAACCACGGCATTGTCGACCCCACTCACCAGCAGGAGCGTTAGTTGAGTCCGATGAGCCAGGCGGCGCAGAATCTGAACTGGTTGATCACCAACTTCGTGGACAACACCCCCGGTGTGTCCCACACGGTGGTGGTCTCCGCGGACGGACTGCTCCTCGCCATGTCCGAGGGCTTCCCGCGCGACCGGGCCGACCAGCTGGCCGCGGTGGCGTCCGGGCTGACCTCGCTGACCTCCGGTGCGTCCCGCATCTTCGAGGGCGGGAGTGTCAACCAGACCGTGGTGGAGATGGAGCGCGGCTTCCTCTTCATCATGTCCATCTCGGACGGATCGTCGCTGGCCGTACTGGCGCACCCGGAGTGCGACATCGGCCTCGTCGGCTACGAGATGGCCCTGCTGGTCGACCGCGCGGGCACGGTGCTGACGCCCGACCTGCGCGCCGAGCTCCAGGGCAGCCTGCTGCACTGAGTCCCGCCGAACGTCACGACCCGACCCACCGACCACCGTGCCGCACCCCCCACCGGCCCAACCCGACGACAGTCAGTTGTCCCGTCCGGAGGACCCCATGACCCCGCCACCCGCCTCGCCCGGCCCGTACGGCGCCTACAGCCAAGCGCCGTACGGGGGCGAAGGTGACCAGCCGCTGGTCCGCCCGTACGCCATGACCGGAGGACGGACCCGGCCGCGCTACCAGCTCGCCATCGAGGCGCTGGTCAGCACCACCGCCGACCCGTCCCAGCTGCCCGGTCTGCTGCCGGAGCACCAGCGCATCTGCCACCTGACCCGCGAGGTGAAGTCGGTCGCCGAGGTCTCGGCGCTGCTGCACATCCCGCTGGGGGTGGCCCGCATCCTGGTCGCGGACCTGGCGGAGGCCGGCATGGTGGCGATCCACCAGCCGGGCGGCAGCACCGAGGCCGGCGGTACGCCCGATGTGACGCTGCTGGAAAGGGTGCTCAGTGGACTTCGCAAGCTCTGACGGGGCCGGGCCCGCCGCCGCTCAGGGCGGCGGGTCCACCACCTCCGCGAAGATCGTGGTGGCGGGCGGCTTCGGCGTGGGCAAGACCACGTTCGTCGGGGCCGTCTCGGAGATCAACCCGCTGCGCACGGAGGCCGTGATGACCTCCGCCTCGGCGGGGATCGACGATCTGAGCCACGTGCAGGACAAGACCACGACGACCGTGGCGATGGACTTCGGCCGCATCACGCTGGACCAGGACCTGATCCTGTACCTGTTCGGCACCCCCGGCCAGGACCGCTTCTGGTTCATGTGGGACGACCTCGTCCGCGGCGCCATCGGCGCCGTCGTCCTGGTCGACACCCGCCGCCTCGCCGACTGCTTCCCCGCCGTCGACTACTTCGAGAACAGCGGCCTGCCCTTCGTCATCGCCCTCAACGGCTTCGACGGACACCAGCCCTACACCCCCGACGAAGTACGCGAAGCACTCCAGATCGGCCCCGACGCCCCGATCATCACCACCGACGCCCGCCACCGCAGCGAAGCCAAGAGCGCCCTCATCACCCTCGTCGAACACGCCCTCATGGCCCGCCTGAAGTGACGCTTTCACGCCACCTCGCCGACAGGTAGGTTGCCCCGGGCAATGAGTACACCGGACCGGCGCCCCCGGGCGCCGGAAAGGTCGCGGGTGAGCGCCGGTTCCCGCGAGCCGCCACGGGATCTGTGTCCTTGGCCACGCCGCCCGACGCGTTCATAACGTTTCGACAGAGAATTCACCCGCCGCCGATACCCGGCGCGCACACGCGGCTCCGCTGTGCGCACATTTCTCTCGCATTTTGGCGCCGCTCGCCCTTAACGCCCCTTTTATCTGCGCCGCTCAGCGCGTTGCTCCGCTTTTGCCCAGTGTTTGGAACGCACGGTCCTGACGTGCTGAAATTCGCTGAACTCCGGAGTAGTAAGAGGCCCCGAAGAAAACGGCACGGCGCAAAAGGGCGCGGTGCCGGCGCCGAGAGGTTGTTGGTCGAGTGAGGCGAAGCAGGCCGGGCCCCGAGCCGCAGAAACCGCGGCGGGGCAACTTCACGCCACCGTCGCACAGCGCGGCACCGACTGCCGGCGCTGCCGGGAACCAGGTCGCCACCGCCCCGGTGAGCGGCGGGCGGTTCTCCCCGCGCAACTGGCGCGTGGCCACCCGGCTCAACGCGATCCTGCTCATTCCCGTACTCGTCGCCCTGGTCTTCGGCGGCCTGCGCGTCAACAGCTCGGTCGAGACCTGGCAGGAGGCCCGGGACGCCGAGAACACCGCGAAGCTGGTACGGGCCGCCGCCGCCTACAGCCACGCCATCATCGACGAGCGCGACCGCACCGCCGAGCCGCTGCTCGCGGGCAAGCGCGACGACGCGGCCGTGAGCGAGGCGCGCGCGGCGACCGACACCGCGGCGAAGGCGTTCCACGCCGCGGTCCAGGAGATGCCCGACAAGGGCGGCCTCAAGCGCCGCCTGGCCGCCTTCGAGAAGGTCGAGCCGGGTCTGAAGAAGCTGCGCGAGGCCGCGTACACCTCTCAGCTGCCCGGTGTGCGCACCGAAGAGGGCTACGTCGCCATCCAGCACCCGCTGATGGAGTTCGCCAACGAGCTGGGACTGGGCACCGGCAACATCACCTCGTACGGCCGTACGGTCTACGCCGTCTCGCTGGCCAAGGCCGCCGAGTCGCTCACCCGCTCCATCGGTACGCACCTGCTGGTCGCCCCGGCGTCCCCGCAGGGCGGCAAGGAGCACAAGCAGCAGCTGACCGCGTTCGCCTCGTACAAGTACCTGGAGAACATCGCCATCGGCGAGTACACCTCCGGCGGCACCCCCGAGGACGTCCAGCGGCTGAAGGACGACACGGCCAAGCTCAGGAAGCGGAGCGAGGCATCGCCGTCCTTCGACACGATGGCTGGCGCCATCGCCTCCGGCGCCTCGCCGCAGCAGCTCGCCGCGCAGGGCATCACGCCGGAGAGCTGGTTCACCGCGGCCACCGGCACGTTCGACATGTACCGGGCCATCGAGAAGGACCTCGCCGACAAGGCCGTGGACGAGGCGGCCGCGATCTCCTCGGACGCGCAGCGGTCCGCCTTCGTCGACTCCGCGATCGTGATCGCCGCGCTGATCGTCGCCTTCGTGGTGGCCGGCATGATGGCCCGCCGGATGAGCCGCAACATGAGCCGGCTGCGCACCGCGGCCTTCGGCGTCGCCGAGCAGCGGCTGCCGACCCTGGTCGACCAGCTCTCCCGTACGGACCCGGGCCGCGTGGACACCCGCGTGGAGCCCATCCCGATCCACACCACCGACGAGATCGGCGAGGTCGCCCGCGCCTTCGACCAGGTGCACCGGGAGGCCGTCCGGCTGGCCGCCGAGCAGGCGCTGCTGCGCGGCAACGTCAACGCGATCTTCACCAACCTCTCGCAGCGCAACCAGGGTCTGATCGAGCGCCAGCTCACCCTGATCACCGAGCTGGAGAACAACGAGGCCGACCCGGACCAGTTGGAGAACCTCTTCCGGATGGACCACCTGGCCACCCGTATGAGGCGCAACGGCGAGAACCTCCTCATCCTCGCGGGCGAGGAGCCGGGCCAGCGCTGGAACCAGCCGGTGCCGCTGATCGACGTGCTGCGCGCGGCCACCTCCGAGGTCGAGGCGTACGAGCGGATCGAACTGTCCGGCGTGCCGGACGGCGACATCCACGGCACCGCCGTGACCGACCTCGTGCACCTGCTCTCCGAGCTGCTGGAGAACGCCACCACGTTCTCCTCGCCGCAGACCAAGGTGCGGGTCGCCGCCACCCGGCTGCCGGACGGCCGGGTCATGATCGAGATCCACGACAAGGGCATCGGGCTGACCCCCGAGGACTTCGCGGACATCAACCACAAGCTGGCCAACCCGCCGACCGTGGACGCCTCGGTCTCCCAGCGCATGGGCCTGTTCGTGGTCGGCCGCCTCGCCGACCGGCACGGCATCCGCGTACAGCTGCGCCCCTCCGGCGAGCAGGCCGGCACCACCTCCCTCGTCATGCTCCCCGAGGCCATCACCCACGGCGGTGGCGGCGAGGAGGGCTACGACGACGACTTCACGGTCTCCCGGATCGTCCCCGAGCACGAGCAGGGCGCCTACGCCGGCAACGGCCGCCCGGCCGGGGAGCCCGGCTTCGACGAGTCCGGCTTCGGGCAGCACGGCGGCGCCGCGCCGCTCGACCCGGTCAACCGTTCGCTGCTGCGCGAGGAGCGCCGGGCGGCGCTGGAGGCGCAGGCCGGTGGCGCGGGCGCCCAGGGCCGGACGCACGATCCCGCGCAGCAGCAGCCGTACCCGGATCTGTCGGGGCAGCCGTACCAGGACCCGGCGGCGCAGCCGTACCAGGACCCGGCGGCGCAGCCGTACCAGGACCCGGCGGCGCAGCCGTACCAGGACCCGGCGGCGCAGCCGTATCAGGACCCGTCGGCACAGCTGTTCCAGGACCCGGCGCAGCACGGTGGCGCGGGGTACGGGAACCAGCCCGGACAGCCCTATGCGGAACCGCAGCAGGGGGTGTACGACACCGGGCAGCAGCTGGGCCAGGGACTTGCCGAAGTCGGTCGCGACGAGGCCGCCGGCCAGCAGCCGTACGTGCCGTACGAGACGCGGCCGCAGGACGACCGGCCCGAAAACGGAGCGTACACCGGCTATTCCGGCCCGGAAACGGAATCGGACCGGAATCCGTCGGCCGCTCCCGCGGACAGTCCGGAGCGCGTAGCATTCCACCGTCCGGATCCCACCCCGAACGACGCGCCGTCGCTGACCGACGCCGGCCTTCCGCGCCGCGGAGCCGGCCAGCCGCAGGCTCAGCAGCAGTGGCAGCCGTTCGAGGAGGCGTCCTCCAGGCCCCGGGCCCAGGAGGACCCGGCGGCCGCCCCGCAGGGGAACGCGCCGGAGACCGGTTCGGACGGCTCCGAGTGGCGCTCGGCCAACGACGAGCGCTGGCAGCGGGCGGAGCGGCTGCGCGAGCCGAAGGCGGGCGGAGTCACTTCCTCCGGTCTGCCCCGGCGGGTGCCCAAGGCCAACCTGGTCGAGGGCACGGCGGAGCAGAGCCCGCAGGGCGGCCCGCAGGTCTCCCGCGCTCCGGAGGACGTCCGCGGCCGGCTGAGCAACCTGCGGCGCGGGGTCCAGCAGGGACGCAACGTGGGCACGGACCAGGAGGTCCCCCAGAATGACCAACAGGGCTTCGGCCCCGGCAGCACCTACGATCAGGAGCGTTAGTGTGAGCCCGATGAGCCAGGCGGCGCAGAACCTGAACTGGTTGATCACCAACTTCGTGGACAACACCCCCGGTGTGTCCCACACGGTCGTGGTCTCCGCGGACGGTCTCCTCCTCGCCATGTCCGAGGGCTTCCCTCGGGACAGAGCCGATCAGTTGGCGGCGGTGGCCTCCGGCCTCACCTCGCTGACCTCCGGCGCCTCCCGCATCTTCGAGGGCGGGAGTGTCAACCAGACCGTGGTGGAGATGGAGCGCGGCTTCCTCTTCATCATGTCCGTCTCCGACGGATCGTCGCTGGCCGTACTGGCGCACCCGGAGTGCGACATCGGCCTCGTCGGTTACGAGATGGCCCTGCTGGTCGACCGCGCGGGCACGGTGCTCACGCCGGACCTGCGCGCGGAACTGCAGGGCAGCCTTCTCAACTAGCAGACAGGCAGTGCGTTTCCCGCCACCGCGCCGTAGGGTGCGGTGGCGCGACCGGCGTCAGATTGGCAAGTTGAAGGAGGAGACGTGGCAACGCCCCCGAGCGGTTACCCGTACGGTCCCGGACAGCAGTCCGGGTCCCAGGGCGAGCACCGGCACAACCGCTTCAACTTTCCTTCCGCGCCCAGCCGTCGGCAGCAGCCGCCGCAGCCCCAGCAGCCGTATCAGCAGCGGCCGTACGACTCCCGGCAGCCGTACGAGCCGTCGCCGTACGAGCAGCCGCGGGCGCCGCGTGTCCAGCCGGCACCGCCCCGGCAACGGCGCAACGGGCCGTCGGCCCCCACGGGGGGCGCGCACAACCCGCTCGTGCGCCCGTACGCGATGACCGGGGGCCGGACCCGGCCGCGCTACCAGCTCGCCATCGAGGCGCTGGTCAGCACGACCGCCGACCCGGCCAGGATGCAGGGCCAACTGCCGGAGCACCAGCGCATCTGCCACCTCTGCCGCGAGATCAAGTCAGTGGCCGAGATCTCGGCCCTCCTCTCCATCCCCCTCGGCGTCGCCCGAATCCTCGTCGCCGACCTGGCGGAGGCCGGACTCGTCGCCATCCATCAGCCCGGCGGGGACGAGACCGCCGGCGGACAGCCAGATGTGACACTGCTCGAAAGGGTGCTCAGTGGACTTCGCAAGCTCTAGCGGTGCAGCCCGCTCCACCACCTCCGCGAAGATCGTGGTGGCGGGCGGCTTCGGCGTGGGCAAGACCACGTTCGTCGGGGCCGTCTCAGAGATCAACCCGCTGCGCACCGAAGCCGTGATGACCTCGGCGTCGGCCGGCATCGACGACCTCACGCACGCGCCGGACAAGACCACCACCACGGTGGCGATGGACTTCGGCCGCATCACGCTGGACCAGGACCTGATCCTGTACCTGTTCGGCACCCCCGGCCAGGACCGCTTCTGGTTCATGTGGGACGACCTCGTCCGCGGCGCCATCGGCGCCGTCGTCCTGGTCGACACCCGCCGCCTCGCCGACTGCTTCCCCGCCGTCGACTACTTCGAGAACAGCGGCCTGCCCTTCGTCATCGCCCTCAACGGCTTCGACGGACACCAGCCCTACACCCCCGACGAAGTACGCGAAGCACTCCAGATCGGCCCCGACGCCCCGATCATCACCACCGACGCCCGCCACCGCAGCGAAGCCAAGAGCGCCCTCATCACCCTCGTCGAACACGCCCTCATGGCCCGCCTGCGCTGACCGGCCCCTCGACGCGACGACCCCCGCACCTCGGGTGCGGGGGTTTTCGGTGTGGGCCGCTCTAGCGGTTCAGATGATCGCCGACCGCCGTCACCAGAAGCGACAGCGACACCGCTCCGGCGTCCGGGTGACCGTGCCCCAGGGAACCCATACGGGCCGCGCGGCCGCGGGACGGGGTGAGGTCCGCGGTGGCGGAGGCGGCGCGGGTGGCGGCCTGGGCGGCGGCCTTCCAGGCGCCGGGGAGGGGTTCGGCGGCGCGGGCGCGGAGTTCGGCCCGGAACGGGTCCAGCGCGTCGAGCATCGTCTTGTCCCCCACCTGGGCGCCGCCCAGCTCCGTCACGGCCCGCTGCGCGGCCTCGACGGCGTCCGCGAGCAGCGCGGTGGAGTAGCTCTCCGCCTTGGCGAGTACGGCGCCGGTCTCGGCCAGCAGCGTGCCGTACAGGGCGCCGGACGCGCCGCCCGAGGCGTCGGCCAGGGCGAGGCCCGCGGCGAGCAGCGCGGCGCCCGCCGAACGGGGGTCGTCGGCCGGTCCCGGCTCGGCCGCGCGGGCCGCGGCGACGGCGGCGCGCAGGCCCCGGACGATCCCGATGCCGTGGTCGCCGTCCCCGGCGACGGCGTCCAGCCGGCCGAGTTCGTCCTCGTCGGCCGCGATCAGGTCGAGGGCGGCCTGGAGAGCGGCGGTGGCGGGGAGGCCGGTGGCGGGGAGGCCGGTGGAAGGGGCGGTACGGACGGGGGCGGGCGGCGCGGCGGGTACGGATTCCGCCGGCCGCAGGTCGTCGTGGTCCGCCGGCACGCTGCGGAACGCCGGGGTGTCGCAGGGCGCGTCGTACAGTTCGGCCAGTTCGTCGTCCAGGAGCATCACGGACAGCGAGACGCCCGCCATGTCGAAGGACGTGACGAACTCGCCGACCTCGGGGCGGTGCGGGCGCAGCCCGGCGGCGCGCAGCCGGCGGTTGACCTGGCGGTAGACGACGAACATCTCCTCGTATTTGGTGCGGCCGAGGCCGTTGAGGAGGACGGCGGCCCGCCCGTCTCCCCCGGCGGGCGGCGCCGGGAGTTCCCGCAGGAGGTTGTCGACGAGCGCGTCGGCCAGTTCCGACGCGGTGAGGTGGCGGGTGGTGCGCAGGCCGGGTTCGCCGTGTATGCCCATGCCGAGTTCGGTCGTCCCGGCGTCGACGGTGAACAGCGGCTCGCTCGCGCCCGGCAGCGTACAGCCGGCGAACGCGGCACCGAAGGTGCGGGTCAGCGCGTTGGCGCGGGCCGCGAGCCGGGCCACGCCCGCCAGGTCGTCGCCGCGCTCGGCCGCCGCGCCCGCCACCTTGAAGACGAAGAAGTCGCCGGCCACGCCGCGCCGGTCGCGGGACGGGTCGACCGGCTGCCCCTCGACCGGCGGCGGGCCGCTCGCCACGTCGTCGGTGACCAGGACCGTACGGACGTCGACGCCCTCGGCGGCCAGGCGGCGGGCGGCGAGGCCGAAGTGCATCACGTCGCCGGCGTAGTTGCCGTAGCTGAAGAGCACGCCGGCGCCGCCGTCCGCGGCCCGCGCGGTGCGGTAGACCTGTTCGGCGCTGGGGCTGGCGAAGACGTCGCCGACGGCCGCCGCGTCGGCGAGGCCGGGGCCGACCAGCCCGGCGAAGGCGGGGTAGTGCCCGGAACCGCCGCCGATGACGACCGCGACCT
Organism: Streptomyces albofaciens JCM 4342; assembly: GCF_008634025.1. Classification (NCBI taxonomy): domain Bacteria; kingdom Bacillati; phylum Actinomycetota; class Actinomycetes; order Kitasatosporales; family Streptomycetaceae; genus Streptomyces; species Streptomyces albofaciens. The sequence continues at coordinate 2,721,205 of NZ_PDCM01000002.1, forward strand.
TGCCGGGGCGCGGCGCGTGCCGCCCGACGACCCCGTAGGTGTCCGGGACCCGGCGCACCGTGCGGGCGTAGGCGTCGGCCAGGCCCTCCAGCCAGTCCTCACGGAAGGTCCCGGGGTCGTGGCCGGGGCCGGCGGCGGGGGTGGTGGTCATCGGGCTCACTCCTTTGTTTCGTCCCTTGTTGGATTTAACACCCGGATCACATATCCGTCACCCCTCCTGGCGTAATCCACCCCTGTTATTGCGAAGTAACTGCGAAGAACCCCCCGAAAAAGACTCTGCATCACACCTTGCATGTGAACTTCACAGGGTTCATGCTGCCTGCACCACACCGCACCGCACCGCACCGCCCGGAGGCAGCCATGGCCCCACCGCAGCTCTCGCTCCCCGACCGGCTGGGCATCCCGAGGCCACTGGTCCTCGGCTACCTCGGCGTGCTGCTGTTCATGGTCGGCGACGGTGTCGAATCCGGTTTCATCGCCCCGTACATGGCCGGACACGGCGCGGGCACCGAGGTGCACGCCTCTTACGTGATCACCGCGTACGGCGTGACCGTCATGCTCGCCTCCTGGCTCTCCGGCGCGCTGTCGGACCTGTGGGGCCCGCGCCGCGTCATGCAGCTGGGCCTGGCCGTGTGGGTCGTCTTCGACGTGCTCTTCCTGGCCCTGGCGCTGGGCCCGGGGAACTACCCGCTGATGCTGGTCTTCTACGGCCTGCGCGGTTTCGGCTATCCGCTCTTCGCCTTCGGCTTCCTGGTATGGATCACCGCCACCGCGCCGGCGGCCCGGATGGGCACCGCGGTCGGCTGGTTCTACGTCGCCTTCACCGGCGGCCTGCCCACCCTCGGCTCGCTCGTCGCGGGCGTCACCAACCCGTGGTTCGGCCAGTTCGGCACCCTGTGGGTGGCGCTCGGCATCATCGTCCTGGGCGGCGTCTGCTGTCTGCTCGGCGTCCGCGAGCGCACCGGCTTCGCCCGGCTCGCCCCGCCGGAGGTGCGGCCCGTGCAGTCGCTGCTGTCCAGCCTGTCCATCGCCTGGACGCACCCGAAGGTCGCCGTCGGCTGTGTGGTGCGCGTGATCAACACGGCGCCGGAGTTCGGCTTCCTGGTCTTCCTGCCGACCTTCTTCGGCGAGGAACTGGGCTTCGGGCAGGGCCGCTGGCTGACCCTGCTGGCCGTCATCTACGGCACCAATGTGCTGTGCAACCTGCTGTTCGGGGTGATCGGCGACCGGATCGGCTGGCGGCGCACCATCGCCTCCTTCGGGGGCCTGGGCTGCGCGGTCACCACCCTCACCCTCTACTTCGTGCCGAAGGCCGTCGGCGGCAACTACGGGGTGGCCATCGCCGTCGGCATGCTCTACGGCATCACGCTGGCCGGGTTCGTGCCCATCTCCGCACTGGTCCCGGCCCTCGCGCCGGACCACAAGGGCGGCGCGATGGCCCTGCTCAACCTGGGCGCGGGCGGCGCGGCCTTCGTCGGCCCGGCCATCGTCAGCGTCTTCCTCGGCCCGTTCGGCCCGGCGGGCGTCGTGATCGTCTTCGCCGCGCTGTACGTGCTCTCCGCCGCCCTGACGCTGTATTTGAAGCTGCCGGAGCCCGCCGCGGGACAGGGCCGGGACGGCCGCGAGGCGGCCCCGGCCGGCGCCGCTGCCCCCGCACCGCCGTACGCGGAAGCCGGGCCCGGCGGGGCCCGGCTTCCGTAACGGCTACGGCTTGGGGCACTGCTTCCACGAGAAGTGGTACTTCGTGTTGATGCTGCCGTCCGTGGAGTCCATCGCCATGAAGCTGGTCAGCTTGGGGTCGGAGCCCTTGGCGTCCACCCGCAGCTCGGTGTTGATGTTGAAGTAGCGCTTCTCGCCGCAGGGGGCGTAGACCAGCGCGTCGATCCCGGTCTCGTCCGAGCTCTGCCAGTTGGCGTCGTACGGACCGGTGAAGCGGTGGCTCTTGCGGTCGGTCTGCGCGCTGCCCTGGAAGTAGTAGCCCGCCTGCTGGAGGCCGATGGCGCCGGGCGCGAGCTGGGCGTAGCCGCGGTAGTCGGCGCGGGCGATGGCGTAGGTGAAGCCCTGCGGGACCTGGACGTTCAGGGCGATCTGGCAGTTCTTGCGGGAGTCCGTGGGTCTGCTGTCCTTGCCCGCCTGGGCGAGGTATTCGCTGTACGTCACGGTGAACGCGGTGTTGTCGGGCGCGACGGCGACCGCGGCGCTGCCGGGCCGGCAGCCCGAGCCGTTGACGGTGGCGACATTGATCGTGATCTTGCCGTCCGGCGGCGCGTCGCCGAACCGGGAGGCCTGTGCGGAGGCGGGGGACGCCGCTCCGGCGAGGATCAGCAGCGATGCCGCGGCGGCACCGGCACCCAGCGTGCGGAACATGGGCATTCCTTCCGGTCGTCAGGGGGCTGCTCCCGGGCCGGCGGTTACGGGGACGCCGGGAGCGGCGATGACGAGCGCATGTCAGCACGGGGATCACGGGATGGACAGCTCCCGCCCCGAGAGTCGGTGTGAACCTACGCCTTGATTCGGCCGTCGCAGCAACGGACCGGAAGGGCCGAACAAAGCACCGGACGGGGCGACGCCACGGGCCCGGCACTCGCGGGGAGTACCGGGCCCGTCGGGACGGCCGTGTTCAGCGCTGCCAGCTGCCGGCGCCGTGGAAGCCGTGCTGGCGCTCCAGGCGGCGCCAGCGGGCGCTGGCGGCGCGCCGGCGGGCCGGGACGGCGGCGGGCTGGTGGGCGGCGCGGGCGAGCAGCACGGCGGTCAGCGCCGCCAGCTCCTCCTCGCTGGCATCGCCCTTCTCCACGCGGATGGGGCTGGTCTGAACGGGAGTGGTCACGTCTTCTCCGGTCTGCGAAAGGTCCGGTCGGTATCGGGGCGTCGCCGTCCGCGCCTACTGGGGCGGGTTGCCGTGCTTGCGGGCGGGCAGGTCGGCGTGCTTGTTGCGCAGCATCTCCAGCGAGCGGATGAGCACCTCGCGGGTCTCGGCGGGGTCGATCACGTCGTCGACCAGGCCGCGCTCGGCCGCGTAGTACGGGTGCATCAGCTCGGACTTGTACTCCTTGACCATCCGCGCCCGCATCGCCTCCGGGTCGTCCGCCTCGGCGATCTGCTTGCGGAAGATCACGTTGGCGGCGCCCTCGGCGCCCATCACCGCGATCTCGTTGGTCGGCCAGGCGTAGGTCAGGTCCGCGCCGATGGACTGCGAGTCCATGACGATGTACGCGCCGCCGTACGCCTTGCGCAGCACCACCGAGATCCGCGGCACCGTGGCGTTGCAGTACGCGTACAGCAGCTTGGCGCCGTGCCGGATGATGCCGCCGTGCTCCTGGTCCACGCCCGGCAGGAAGCCCGGCACGTCCAGCAGGGTCACGATCGGGATGTTGAACGCGTCGCACATCTGCACGAAGCGGGCGGCCTTCTCGGAGGCCTCGATGTCCAGCACCCCGGCCAGCGACTGCGGCTGGTTGGCGATCAGGCCGACGACCTCGCCGTCGAGCCGGGCCAGCGCCACGATGATGTTGGTGGCCCAGCGCTCGTGGACCTCCAGGTACTCGCCGTCGTCGACGAGCTCCTCGATGACCTTGCGCATGTCGTAGGGCCGGTTGCCGTCCGCCGGCACCAGGTCCAGCAGCGCGTCGCCCGCGCGGTCGGCGGGGTCCTCGCAGGCCACCGACGGCGGCTGCTCGCGGTTGTTCTGCGGCAGCATCGACAGCAGGAAGCGGACCTCCTCCAGGCAGGTCTGCTCGTCGTCGTAGGCGAAGTGGCACACCCCGGAGGTCTCGGCGTGCACGTCCGCGCCGCCCAGCCCGTTCTGGGTGATCTCCTCGCCGGTGACCGCGCGGACCACGTCCGGGCCGGTGATGAACATCTGCGAGGTCTCACGGACCATGAACACGAAGTCGGTCAGCGCCGGGCTGTAGGCGGCGCCGCCCGCGCACGGGCCGAGCATCACCGAGATCTGCGGGATCACTCCCGAGGCCTTGGTGTTGCGCTGGAAGATGCCGCCGTACCCGGCCAGGGCCGAGACACCCTCCTGGATCCGCGCCCCGGCGCCGTCGTTCAGCGACACCAGCGGGGCACCGGCGGCGATGGCCATGTCCATGATCTTGTGGATCTTGGTGGCGTGGGCCTCGCCCAGCGCCCCGCCGAAGATCCGGAAGTCATGGGCGTAGACGAACACGGTCCGGCCGTGCACCGTGCCCCAGCCGGTGATCACACCGTCGGTGTAGGGCTTCTTGGCCTCCAGGCCGAAACCGGTCGCCCGGTGCCGGCGCAGCGGCTCGACCTCCCGGAAGGAGCCCTCGTCCAGCAGCAGCTCGATCCGCTCACGCGCGGTGAGCTTGCCCTTGGCGTGCTGCGCCTCGGTCGCCCGCTCGCTGGGGCCGCGCCGGGCCTGCTCACGGATGGCGTGCAGCTCGGCGACCCGCCCGCGGGCATCGTTCGCCTCGGCGGGCACATCTTCGACAGTGGTCATGTATCGACGGTACGTGTCCGGGGCCTCCGGAACCGATGTCGGTTTCGTACAACGTCGGAAGCGATTTGGTGGGCAGGCAGAACAGAAGCCGCCTGTACGCGGCCCGCGTCCGGCCTGGTCGGCACCCCGGAAGACCCGATCGGTATGTATGGGCCCGACAAAGCGCGACCGGGCGGCGTTGTGGTCCCCCACTGTCCGGCCGGGCGCCGCCGAGGCCCGGCCGGCCCCCGAAAGCGGCCTTGATCAGGGCGAACGGCCGGTCAGCGAGGGGCGACCGTACAGGTGTGGGTGGTGCAGGAGCCGCCCGGGGTGACCCGGACGCGCAGGGCCGGAGCGGTCGCCAGGACCGTGACGGAGGGATCGGCGGCGAGCACCGCGCGCACCGGCCGGTCCCAGACCACCTCGAACGGCTCGCCGGTACGCGGCGGCTCGGCCACGCACAGTGACGCCGTCCGCCCGCCGTGCCGCCCGTACGCGGCACGCGCCGGACGCTCGCGCAGCAGCACGCTCGCGGGCGCCGAGACGGTCAGCCCGCCCGCCGAACCGGCCTGCCAGAAGTTCACGGCGGTCAGGCCGAGCGACGGGATCGCGACCGCCTGCCGCTCGCCGGTGTTGGCCAGGACGGTCAGCCAGCGGCGGTCGGCGGCCCGCGCGGCGAGGGCGCGCGGGCCCGCGCCGGGCATCAGCAGGTACGCGTACGCGGCGTCCGCCGGGTCGGTGCCGTGGTCGAACCAGAGGGTCAGGTAGCGGCGGGTGAAGGGCTCGGGCGAGCCGCCGGTGTTGATGTCGCTCCAGGCGCCGGTCCGGGTGTCGCGGAGCGCGTGCAGAACCGGTTCTCCCCTGCCGGGGAGGCGGGGGAAGACGTACCCGCCGTGCCCGGCGAGATGGATCCAGCGGGCGCGCGGGAAGGACAGCCGCCGCCCCGGTTCCGCGGGCCGCCGTACGCCGTCGACGGTCAGCACGGGCATTCCCGACGGGCCCAGGTTGCGGTTGTCCACGACCGTCTCGGCGGGCACCCCGTCGCGGGAGGTGATGCCGGCGCCCAGGCAGACCACGCAGTCCGCGGCGAAGACCCACGACTTCTTGGCGCGCAGGGACGAGGAGAGGCCGCGCACGTCCTGTCCGACCACGGCGTACTCGCCGTCGGTCGTCCCGCCGACCCACCGCGCGGCGGGCTTGGGCGCGCCCCAGCCGCCGCCCTCGTTGTCGGCCAGCCGCTTGGCGGACACGGTCGTGCCGGGCAGGCGGTACGGGTCGACGGTGGGCCAGAACGCGTCCGTGTACTGGTCGCCCCCGAAATCGCGGCCCCACCAGTAGAGCATTCCGGCGCCGGTGTGCCAGCCGCGCGGGTTCTCGCCGTTGCCGTTCTCGTAGTACGTGATGCGGTCCGAGGCCATGGCCAGGCCGGCGGCCCAGCCGGGACGGCGGTGCACGGCCCGGTCCATGGCCGGGAAGAGCCGGTGGGCGACGGGTTCCGGCGCGACCGGGCCGCCGTCGTCCGCGAGCGTCTTGAGGCGGGCCAGATCGGCGACCTCGTACTGCCGGTCCGCGAGAACCGGGTAACTGGTGTCCCGCCGGATCCAGCCCCGGACCATCGCCTGCCAGCGCTCCCGCTCCCGGGACGTGGCCGCTTCCGCGAGCAGGGCGACGGCCGCGATCAGCGCGTGGCCGTGGAAGTGGTCGCCGCGCATCACCCGGCGTTCGTCGGCGCGCTGGTAGCCGCGGCTTATGGCGCGCCCGTTGACGCTGTCCATCATCAGGCCGTTGTGGAGCAGCGGCGCGTAGGCGTGCTCCACGCTGTCGAAGATGATCTGCCGCTTCGGGTCGGTGACGGCCCAGTCGGTCCCGCCGAGCAGCAGGAAGAGGCGGGCGAGCCCGTCGAGCAGGACGAAGCCGTAGGTGCCGGAGTAGGCGACCCAGGTGTGCTGGATGAAGGAGCCGTCGGCGTAGAGGCCGTCGCCCTTGGTGACGTACGGGAAGACCGGCGACAGGGCGTCGCGGGCCAGCGCGATCTTCGCCGGGACCCGGCCGAGGACGCCGCGCAGCGCCACGACGCGGCACAGGTCGGCCCGGTTGGCGCCGGTGCTGGTGCCGGTGTAGTCGCCGAGCATGGCGTCCGGGACGAAGTGGTCGACGGCGGCGAGGCAGCGCTCCCGCCGCTCCTGGCCGAGTTGCCCGTACAGCATCGCGACGGTGTCCAGGAGGAGCCGGGGGCTGCCGATCTGCCACTCCCACCAGTTGCCGTACCGGGTCGTGCCGGAGTGGTAGACGGTGTCGTGCACATGGTCCAAGCCCTTGACGACGTCGGTGGCGAGGCCAGTGTCCCCGGTCAGGCCGGTGCCGGGCTGGAGGTACGCCCGGGCCATGGTGGCGAGGCGGTGGTAGCTGCGGGTGATGCCGGCCGGCGGGTCGAAGGGGCTGTCGGGCCAGAGCGAGCCGGCGGCCGGGCGCATGGCCGTACGGAAGCCGCGGGCCAGCTCGCCGGTCTCCTTCAGGCGGGCGGCGTACGGCTCGGCGGCGGGGTCGTAGCCGGTGCCGAGCTGGATGCCGAGCCAGCGGCGGCGCAGCGTCTCGTACGGGTCGCCGTCGGCGGCGTGCGCGGCGGCGCCCGGCCCGGTGAGCGCGGGCGCCAGCGCCAGGCCGAGCGCGCCCGCTCCGGAGAAGCCGAGGAAGCCGCGGCGGGACCAGACGGGGGAAGGCGGCATGCTCCGTCCTCTCCGTGAACGTCAACTGCGTACGGAAACGGTCTGGTTGAACGATGTCCGACGGTCTAGCACGGCCCCCGCCCTCCGACAATGCCCATGACACGCCGACCGCACGGGACGCTCCGCATCACTCCCCCGTGAAGCAAAGGTTGAAACTTGAACTAGATACCGCTACGCTCAATCTCGTTGAAGTTTTAACAAATCACTTCCGAGGAGGAGCCATGGCTCTGTTCACCCGCAAGCGCGCCACGGCCACGGCCGCGGACACCGGCCGCACCACCGCCCACCGGCCCGCCGCCGCCCTCGACGCCGACCCGGCCCTCGCCGCGCTGACCGGCGACTACACCATCGACCCCGCGCACAGCCGGATCGGCTTCTCCGTGCGGCACGCCATGGTCACCAACGTCCGCGGCGCGTTCGGCACCCACGAGGGCACCCTGCACCTCGACGGCGCCGACCCGGCCCGCTCCACCGCCGCCGTGGACGTCACGATCGCGTCCGTCGACACCGGCATCGCCGACCGCGACGCCCACCTGCGCGGCGGCGACTTCTTCGACGCCGACGCCTTCCCCCTGATGACGTTCCGCTCCACCGCCGCCGAGCGGGTCGGCGACACCACCTACCGCGTCACCGGCGACCTGACGATCAAGGACGTCACCCGGCCGCTCACCATCGACCTGGAGTACCAGGGCGCGGCGACGGACGTGTACGGCGCCGAGCGCGTGGGCTTCGAGGGCAGCGCCGAGATCCTGCGCTCCGACTGGGGCCTGACCTGGAACGCGGCGCTGGAGACCGGCGGCGTGATGGTCAGCGACAAGGTCAAGCTGACCTTCGACATCTCCGCGGTCAAGGCCGCCGCCTGAGCCGTAGGCTCCCGGAAATCCCGCGGCCCCGCACCGGCTCCTCCCCCAAGGAGCGGTACGGGGCCGCGGTCACATCCCGCGTACGGCGGTTACTCCTGCGGCTCGACGCCCGCCCGCATCAGCCCGTACGCGTACGCGTCGTCCAGCGCCTGCCAGGACGCCGCGATGACGTTCTCCGCGACGCCGACCGTGGACCACTCCCCCTGTCCGTCGCTGGTGGACACCAGGACACGGGTGGTCGAACCGGTGCCCAGGCGGCCTTCCAGGATGCGGACCTTGTAGTCCACCAGCTCCAGCCCGGCCAGCTGCGGGTAGATCTGCTCCAGGGCCACCCGCAGCGCCCGGTCCAGCGCGTGCACCGGACCGTTGCCCTCGGCGGTGGCCACCAGCCGCTCGCCCTTGGCCCACAGCTTCACGGTCGCCTCGTTGGCATGCGAGCCGTCCGGCCGGTCCTCGACGATCGCCCGCCAGGACTCCACCTCGAAGTACCGGCGCGGCCGGCCCTCCACCTCCTCGCGCAGCAGCAGCTCGAACGAGGCGTCGGCGGCCTCGTACGTGTACCCGGCCAGCTCGCGCTCCTTGACCCGCTCCACCACCCGGCCGACCAGCTCCCGGTCGCCGCTCAGGTCGAAGCCCAGCTCCTTGCCCTTGAGTTCGATGGAGGCCCGCCCCGCCATGTCGGAGACCAGCATCCGCATGCTGTTGCCGACCAGCGCCGGGTCGATGTGCTGGTACAGGTCCGGATCGACCTTGATCGCGGAGGCGTGCAGCCCGGCCTTGTGCGCGAAGGCCGAGACGCCCACGTACGGCTGGTGGGTGGACGGGGTGAGGTTGACGACCTCGGCGATGGCGTGCGAGACCCGGGTGGTCTCGGCCAGCTTGCCCTCGGGCAGCACCCGGCGCCCGTACTTCAGCTCCAGGGCGGCCACGACCGGGAAGAGGTTGGAGTTGCCGACGCGCTCGCCGTAGCCGTTGGCGGTGCACTGCACGTGGGTGGCGCCCGCGTCCACGGCGGCGAGGGTGTTGGCCACCGCACAGCCGGTGTCGTCCTGGGCGTGGATGCCCAGGCGCGCCCCGGTGTCCGCCAGCACCGTCCGCACGACGGCCGAGACCTGCGCGGGAAGCATGCCGCCGTTGGTGTCGCACAGCACGACCACGTCGGCGCCGGCCTCGCTCGCGGTCCGCACGACCTCCTTGGCGTACGCCGGGTCGAGGGCGTACCCGTCGAAGAAGTGCTCACAGTCCAGGAAGACCCGGCGGCCCTGCGCGCGCAGGTACGCGACGGTGTCCCGCACCATCGCGAGGTTCTCCTCCGGGGTGGTGCGCAGCGCCAGTTCCACGTGCCGTACGTGCGACTTGGCGACGAGGGTGACGACCGGCGCCTGCGACTCCAGCAGGGCCGTGACCTGCGGGTCGTCCTCGACCCGCACGCCTGCCTTGCGGGTCGCGCCGAAGGCGACCAGCTGGGCGTGCCTGAAGTCGATCTCCGCGCGGGCCCGCTGGAAGAACTCGGTGTCCCGGGGGTTGGCGCCGGGCCAGCCGCCCTCGATGAAGCCCACGCCGTAGTCGTCCAGGTGCCGGGCGATGGTCAGCTTGTCGGCGACGGTCAGGTTGATGCCCTCACGCTGCGCGCCGTCGCGCAGCGTGGTGTCGAAGACGTGGAAGGCGTCGGACAACGCGGGTTCGGGTGCGTCCGTCATGCTGCTCATGGCTCCTGTCGGGTCTCGGTTTACCGGAATGACCGGTTCCACCGCCCCCTCATGGTCCCTCGCGCTCCGCCGCCGGCGATGGGTGGGCCGGAAACGAAAAGACCCCTCGCGGATGCGAGAGGTCTGCGCGCGGGTCTGGGACGACGGTGACCGCGCCGTACTCGGTACGTACGGGGCGGTCACTGCGGACCGGCGCGCCTGCTGCCAATAATCATGGCGAGGGAGGGCACGGGCGTCAGTTTGCCATACGTTCCCGGAGGGGCGCGGGGTGTCTCACAGTTCGGGCCGCCGGGGCGGCCCGTTCCCGATCGTCCTCAAGCTCCCCCGGCCACCGCCGGGAGGTGCCCCCGGACGGGCTACTTCTTCGCCGGCTGCGGCCCTGTCTGAGTGGGGAATGCCGCGCCCCCGCGCTCCGCCCGCTGTACGCGATTCAGGTCGATCGTCCTCGTCTCGCGCATCGTGACGTAGACGATCAGCGACACCGCCGCGCAGCCCGCCACGTACCAGTAGTAGCCGGATTCGATGCCGCCGTTCTTGAACCAGAGGGCGACGTATTCGGCGGTGCCGCCGAAGAGGGCGTTGGCGATGGCGTACGGGAGGGCGACGCCGAGGGCGCGGATGCCGGTGGGGAAGAGTTCGGCCTTCACGCAGGCGTTGATCGAGGTGTAGCCGGTGACGACCAGCAGGGCCAGCAGCGAGAGGCCGAGCGCGGGCCAGAAGCTGCCGGCGTGCTTGAGCAGCGTCATGATCGGCACGGTCAGGAAGGTCGAGCCGACCGCGAAGGTGATCAGCAGCGGGCGGCGGCCGATCCGGTCGGAGAGCCGGCCCGCCAGCGGCTGGATGCACATGAAGACGAACAGCGCGCAGAAGCTGACCAGCGAGGCGGTGGGCTTGGCCAGCCCGGCGGTGCCGGACAGGTACTTGGTGAGGTAGGTCGTGTACGTGTAGTACGCGACCGTGCCGCCCATGGTGAGCGCTATGACGAGGAACGCCTCGCGCCTGTGCGCCCACAGCGCCTTGATCGTGCCGCGCGCCGGGTCGCTGTGCGCGCTGTCGTCCTGCGCGTACACCTCCGTCTCCAGCATGTTGCGCCGCAGGTAGAAGACGATGGCGGCGCCGAGCGCGCCGATGATGAACGGGATGCGCCAGGCCCAGCTGTGCAGGGCGTCCTCGGACATGGTGCGCTGGAGGACGATCTGCAGGCCGAGGCCGAGGAGCTGGCCCGCGGTCATGGACACGTACTGGAAGCTGGAGGCGAAGCCGCGGCGGCCGGGCGCGGAGGCCTCCGTCAGGTACGTGGCGCTGGCCGCGTACTCGCCGCCGACCGAGAGCCCTTGCAGCATGCGGGCGATGAGCAGCACCGCGACGCCGCCGTAGCCGGCCACCGCGTAGGTCGGCGCGACGGCGATGAGGACGGCCGAGGCGGACATCAGGGTGACGGTGAGGGTCAGCGCGGCCTTGCGGCCCTTGCGGTCACCGACCCGGCCGAGCAGCCAGCCGCCCACCGGCCGCATGAAGAAGCCGACCGCGAAGATCCCCATGGTGTTCATGAGGTTGGCGGTGTCGTTGCCCTTGGGGAAGAAGGAGTCGGCGAAGTACACCGCGAAGCTGGCGTACACGAACCAGTCGAACCACTCGACCATGTTGCCGGCCGAGCCGACCCAGATCTTCTTCCACTGCTCTCGTCCCATGACCGATCACGGTCGCCGACCGGAGCCCGCCGCGGCAAGGGTGCGACGGGCAACGATCACGCTTCGTTACCTGCGGGGAAGGCGCCACCAAGGCCGCGCGGGGCGGTCGCCCCCTCAGCGGGCGTGCCGCAGGAACACATCGGTCTCGTGGTTGGTGTCGCCCGCGACCAGATCGTCGAGGTGCGACTCGAAGACGACCTTGCGGCCGTCCGGCGTCATCGCGTCGGGCCCGGCGGTGGCCGCCCTCGGCTTTCCGTCGGTGCCGGGGCTGACCAGGGTGTCCTTCCCGGTCCTCAGATCCTTGACGTACAGCCCGTACTCGACGCCGTAGGAGTGCAGCAGCAGCCGTCGGCCGTCCGGGCTGATCGCGTCCGCGTCGGCGTACTGGTTGCCGTCGATGCCGTCCACCCGCCGCATCGCGCCGGTGCGCAGATCCCGTACGAAGGCATAGGAGCGGGCCTCGTCCGGCACCGGCACGATGTTCTTGGCCGCGGAGTTGAACGCCACGGTGCGGCCGTCGGCGCTGATCAGCGGGTCGGTGGAGCCCGAGGTGGCGGGCGCGCCGTCGGCGGTGGTGTCGATCTGCCGCTGCTCGCCGGTGCGCAGGTCGGCGAGGTGGATGTCGGCCCAGTCGCGTTCGCCGCCGGGACCGCCGCCGCGGCGGCTGCGCTCCCGGTAGACGGCCTTGGCGCCGTCGGCGCTGATACGCACGGAGTCGTAGCCGCGCCCCTCCTTGGTGGGGACCCGGCTGACCCGGCGCGTCATCCCGGTCCTGCGGTCGCGTACGTAGATCCGGCTCATCTCCTCCTTCTCCGGCGGGACGGTGGACTGCCGGCCGACGTAGGCGACATAGCGGCCGTCGGCGCTGAGCGCGGGCGCCTCGCCGCCGGTGAAGCCCGCGTCCATGTCCAGGTCGGCGCGCTCCAGTCGCCCGGTGCGGATCTCGTGGACGTAGACGTGGTACTGGCCGTCCGTCTCGGCGTCGAAGGCGACGTACCGGCCGTCCGCGCTGATCGCGGCGAAGTCGGCGTTGCCGTGGCCGAGCGGGGCGTTGAGGCGGCGGGTGGTGCCGGTGCGGCGGTCGCGCAGGAAGACGTCGCGGACGAGGGTGCCGTCGTTGTCGTCGCCCGGCACGAGGTTGCCGGCCTCCGAGTCGAAGGCGACGTACCGGCCGTCGGCGCTGATCGCGGCGTTGAACGAGCCGCCGCCGACCGCCTCGGAGCCGTCGGGGGCGGTGTTCACCCGCTCGGTGCGCGGCCCCTGGCCACCGGCCGCCGCGGGCGGGCCGCCGGCCGCCACCGCCCCGACGAGCACGGCGGCCACGACGGCCCCCGCGGACGCGCGTCTGCCCCCGCCCCTGTCTCTTCTCCTGTCTCCGCCCCTGCCCACGCCCATGCTTCCCCCCGGAAACATCCGCCTCCGGCCCTGCGCCGGAGCGCGAGGGGATACAACCGCGTCTCCGGCGACAGGGTCAATGCGCTCTTTTCCGTACAACCGGTACGAGAGTCAGGGCGTCCGCTCAGCCCTCAAGGCACAGTCGGAGCGCCTGCCGGCGTCAACGCCTCGTCCAGGAACTCCGCCACGTGCCGCAGCACCTGCTCCCGGTCCAGCCCCGGCAGGCCGACGACGAGGTGCGTACCGAAGCCGTCCAGCAGCGCGCGCGTACGGGTGGCGAAGCGCTCCGCGTCCACCGCCCGCAGCTCGCCCTTCGAGGCGCCCTCGACCAGGAGCGCCACCAGATCGCGGTGCCAGGCCAGTTCCAGGTCGAGCTGGCGCTCGCGGGCCGCGTCGTCCGCGTTCTGCGAGCGGTTCCACACCTCCAGCCACAGGGCCCAGCGCGGGTCCCGGCGCCCATCGGGCAGGTACAGCTCCACCAGCGCGTCGAGCCGCTCGCGGGCCGGGACACGGCGGGCGAGCGTCGCCCGCCGCCGGGCGCCCAACTGCTCCTCGCTCCACTGAAGGGTCTGGAGCAGCAGCTCGTCCTTCGTACCGAAGTAGTAGAGGATGTGCCCGCTGCTCATGCCGACCTCGCGGCCCAGCCCGGCCATGGTCAGCCGTTCCAGGCCCGCTTCGGCGATGGTGGCCATCGCCGCGGCGAGGACCTGCTCGCGGGGCTGGGCGAGCCGCCGCCGGGGTCGGCGGACCGGTCCGGACACAGAAACCTCCGGGTACGTCACACGGTGCCCACCTTGGGCTGCTGCTGGGTGATGCAGTGGATGCCACCGCCAGCTGCAAAGATCGTACGGGCGTCGGCCTGCACCACCGCGCGCTCCGGGAACAGCCGCCGGAAGATCGCGGCTGCCTCCTCGTCGCGCGGGTCATCGAACGCGCACAGCACCACGCCGCCGTTGCACAGGTAGTGATTGATGTACGAATAATCCACCGGCTCGCCGTCCGTCTCCACCACGGTCGGCGCGGGCACCTCGACCACCTCCAGCCGTCGGCCGCGCGCGTCCGTAGAGGCACGCAGCAGCTTGACGATCTCCTCGCACACGGCGTGGTCGGGGTGGGCAGGGTCGGGCTGGGTGTGCGCGACGACGACGCCGGGGCGGGCGAAGGCCGCGACGATGTCCACGTGCCCACGGGTGCCGAAGCGCCCGTAGTCGGCGGTCAGTCCGCGCGGCAGCCAGACCGCCTTCGTGGTGCCGAGGCAGGCATGGACCTCCGCCTCGACCTCCTCCCGGGTACGGCCCGGATTGCGCCCGGGATCGAGTTGCACGGTCTCCGTCAGCAGAACGGTCCCCTCACCGTCCACGTGCAGCCCGCCGCCCTCGTTCACCAGCGACGAGCGGTACGCACGGGCCCCGGCCAGCCCGGCCACGTACCCACCGATCTGCGCGTCCCGCTCCCAGCGCGCCCAGTCCTGCCCGCCCCACCCGTTGAACACCCAGTCCACAGCGGCCAGTTGCCCGCCCCCGCCGGTCAGAAAGGTCGGCCCGACATCCCGCATCCAGGCGTCGTCCAGCGCCCGCTCGACGACCTCGATTCCCGCCCCGAGCAGCAGCCGCGCCCGGTCCGTCTGCCCGGGACTCGCCACCACCGTGACCGCCTCGAACCGCCGCACCGCCCGGGCCACACCGGCCCACGCCCGCCGGGCCCGCGCCAACTCCTCGCCGCCTTCCGCACCGAAGGTGGCATTGGGCCCCGGCCAGGCCATCCAGGTCCGCTCATGCGGAGCCCACTCGGCAGGCATACGGAAGCCGTCGGCGGCGGGGGTGGTCATGGGGTCCTCCGGGATGGGGGCGGGGAAGGCCGAGGGGCGGGGCGGCCCCCGTCCGGGCCGCCCCGCGGTTGGAGGCGCCGATCAAGCGGCGCTTTAGTGCGTCACTCTAAACGGGTGCTCGCGAGCAGCCAAGCATGTAGCCGCATTACTGCGCACACATTTAGTGCAAGCCTCAAACAGGTGCGGCCACATGCCCCCGGAACGCCGAACGGCCCGGGGAATGCCGAAACGGCCCGGGGAACGCCGAACGGCCGCCCGGTCAGCACCGGACGGCCGTTCCATGAAACGAGGCTCGGGTCAGCCGAGCGGATGCATCCACCCGTGCGTGTCCGCCGTAGCCCCCGTCTGGAGGTCCAGGAGGGCCTTGCGGAGCTTCATGGTGACCTCGCCGGGCTTGCCGTCGCCGACGGTCCAGGAGGCGGCCTCGGACTTGACCGAGCCGACGGGGGTGATGACGGCGGCGGTGCCGCAGGCGAAGGCCTCGGTCAGGGAGCCGTCCTCGGTGGCGGCCTTCCAGTCCTCGACGGAGATGCGGCCCTCGGCGGCCTCGTAGCCGAGGTCGGTGGCGATCTTCAGGAGGGAGTCGCGGGTGATGCCGGGGAGGAGGGAACCGGAGAGCTCCGGGGTGACAATCTTGTTCCCGTACACGAAGTACAGGTTCATGCCGCCCATTTCCTCGATCCAGCGGCGCTCGATCGCGTCCAGCCAGACGACCTGGTCGCAGCCGTGCTGGGCGGCCTGGGCCTGGGCGACGAGGGAGGCGGCGTAGTTGCCGCCGGTCTTGGCGGCGCCGGTGCCCCCGCGCACGGCGCGCACGTACTCCTGCGACAGCCAGACGGAGACCGGCTTGACGCCGCCGGTGAAGTAAGCGCCGGCCGGCGAGGCGATGACGATGAACAGGTACTCGTTGGCGGGCCGGACGCCCAGGCCGACCTCGCTCGCGATCATGAAGGGGCGCAGGTAGAGCGATTCCTCACCGGAGGCGGGCACCCAGTTCTTGTCCTGCCGGACCAGGGCGTCGCAGGCCTCGATGAAGGTCTCGACGGGCAGTTCGGGCATGCCCAGGCGGCGGGCGGAGGCCTGGAAGCGGCGGGCGTTGGCGTCCGGGCGGAAGGTGGCGACGGTGCCGTCGGGCTGGCGGTACGCCTTCAGGCCCTCGAAGATCGTCTGCGCGTAGTGCAGCGTCATGTTGGCCGGGTCCATGGACAGCGGCGCGTACGGCACCAGCTGGGCGTCGTGCCAGCCGCGGCCCTCCGTCCACTTGATCGTCACCATGTGGTCGGTGAAGTACCGGCCGAAGCCGGGGCTGGCCAGGATCTTCTCCCGCTCCGCGGCGGGCAGCGGGTGGGCGGAGGGCTTGAGCTCGATCGTGGGCGTCGTCATGGGTGCGTGTCCTTCACCGGTGAGGTTATGGGGCCGCGCTCACGAACTCCTTGCCGTTACAGGTCGTCCGGTACTCCCCTCGTACGGCGGCTCCACGTTCGATTATCGCTCCCGGGGTGCCGGGGAGGAAACGCCGTGCTGCGGAGGACGGGACGCCCCGGCTCCGGAATCGGACCCGTGTGCGCTGGCCAGGGGTCGATGGTCGCACCGAATCCGGCGGCAGCACAGTCGCGGGCATGGGTGACAGCGCCGGGGCGGCGGGGCCCCGGCGCTGTCGGCGGCCGGTCGCTCTCAGGACCGGCCGCTCTTGGGGTCGGTCGTTCTCAGGACCGGCCGCTCTTGGGGTCGGTCGCTTCCAGGGCCGGGGCCTCAGCCCGCCACCCGGGCGGCGAGGGCGTCGCCGATCTCGTCGGTGGTGCGGGGAGCCGTGCCGCGGGCTTCGAGGTCGGCGGCGACGGCGCTCTCGATGCGGGCCGCCTCGGCTTCGTACCCGAGGTGGCGCAGGAGGAGGGCGACGGACAGCACGGTGGCCGTCGGGTCGGCCTTGCCGGTGCCCGCGATGTCCGGCGCCGAGCCGTGCACCGGCTCGAACATGGACGGGAAGGCGCCGGTGGGGTTGATGTTGCCGGAGGCGGCCAGCCCGATGCCGCCGGTCACGGCGGCGGCGAGGTCGGTGAGGATGTCGCCGAAGAGGTTGTCGGTGACGATCACGTCGAACCGCTCGGGCTGGGTGACGAAGAAGATCGTCGCGGCGTCCACGTGCAGATAGTCGGTGGCGACCTGGGGGTACTCCTGGCCCACCGTGTCGAAGATCTTCTTCCACATGTGGCCGGCGTGCACCAGGACGTTGTTCTTGTGGACCAGCGTCAGCTTCTTGCGCGGCCGGGCGGCGGCCCGCTCGTACGCGTCCCGGACCACCCGCTCCACGCCGTACGCGGTGTTCAGGCTGACCTCGGTGGCGACCTCGTGCGGGGTGCCGGTGCGCAGGCTGCCGCCGTTGCCCGTGTACGGGCCCTCGGTGCCCTCGCGGACGACGACGAAGTCGATGTCGGGACGGCCGGCGAGCGGCGTCGCGGTGTTCGGGAAGAGCTTCGACGGGCGCAGGTTGACGTAGTGGTCGAAGGCGAAGCGCAGCTTCAGGAGCAGGCCGCGCTCCAGGACGCCGGAGGGCACGGACGGGTCGCCGATCGCGCCGAGCAGGATCGCGTCGTGCTCCTTGAGGGACTCCAGGTCCGCGTCCGGCAGCGTCTCGCCGGTGGCGTGCCACCGCCGCGCGCCGAGGTCGTACTCCTTGGTTTCCAGCTTGACGTCCTGCGGGAGGACCGCGCCGAGGACCTTCAGTCCTTGGGCGACGACCTCCTGGCCGATACCGTCACCGGGAATCACTGCGAGGCGAATGCTGCGAGACATGCCTGGACCCTACTCTTCGTCCCAGTGCTTGACACGTGCCGTCCGGGATACGGACACATGAGGAGCCGGTCACCCGCCGTTCACCCGCAGGGCCCCTACGCGTCGAACGGCGATGCGACGTTGCGCAGCATGGACACACCACGCGTGGGCATTCCCGAACCGCTGGCGAGCCGCCTGAGCATGCCCGAGCAGCACGAGTACCTCCGGACGAAGCTGACCCGCCGCGGACTGCTGCGCACCTCCGCCGCCACGGCGGGCGCCGTCGCGGGCGGCGGGCTGCTGGCGGGCCCCGCCCAGGCCGCCTCCCCCACCCTGCTCTCCTCCCCCGCCACCGGCGCGGTCCACGGCTCGCTCGTCGCGCCGTTCGGCCGGCACCTGGCGTTCGGCGCGGATCCTCGGCACCAGATGCGCGTCTCGTGGCAGGTGCCGTTCGCGGTCAAGCGGCCGTTCCTGCGCGTGGGGCTGCGGCCGTGGGACCTGAGCCGGAAGATCCAGGCCGAGGTACGGGACCTGCACACGCCGTCGCTGAGCAAGAAGCTGCCCGCGGTGGACCAGTACTACCTGCACGCGGCGCTGGACGGGCTGCGGCCGGGCACCACGTACTACTACGGCGTCGGCCACGACGGCTTCGACCCCGCCGACGCCCGGCACTTCGGCACCCTCGGCACGTTCCGCACCGCCCCGGCCCGCGCCGAGCGGTTCGTCTTCACCGCCTTCGGCGACCAGGGCGTCAGCTACCACGCGCTCGCCAACGACCAGCTCATCCTGGGCCAGAACCCGTCCTTCCACCTGCACGCGGGCGACATCTGCTACGCGGACCCGGACGGCAGCGGCACCGACCACGACACCTACGACGCGCGCCAGTGGGACCAGTTCCTGGCGCAGACCGAATCGGTGGCCAAGACGGTGCCGTGGATGGTGACGACCGGCAACCACGACATGGAGGCGTGGTACTCCCCCAACGGGTACGGCGGCCAGAACGCGCGCTGGACCCTGCCGGGCAACGGGCCGGACGCGCAGAACGCGCCGGGCGTCTACTCCTTCACGTACGGGAACGTCGCCGTCGTCGCGCTCGACGCCAACGACGTCTCGTACGAGATCCCCGCCAACCTCGGCGTGACCGGCGGCAGGCAGACGAAGTGGCTGGACCGCAGGCTCGGCGAGCTGCGCGCCACCCGGGGGATCGACTTCATCGTGGTGTTCTTCCACCACTGCGCCTTCTCCACCACCAACTCGCACGCCTCGGAGGGCGGGGTGCGCGACGCGTGGCTGCCGCTGTTCGAGAAGCACCAGGTGGACCTGGTGGTCAACGGCCACAACCACGTCTACGAGCGGACCGACGCGATCAAGGGCGGCCGGGTCTCCAAGAAGGTGCCGATCGGCGAGACGGTGGACTCCACGCGCGAGGGCATCGTGTACGTGACCGCCGGCGGCGCGGGCAAGTCGCTCTACGACTTCCCGGTGCCGGACAGCTACGAGGGCCACGTCGAGGACCTCGACCACGTGGACACCTACCACTGGGCCAAGGGCCGGGAGAAGGTCAAGGAGACGGTGCAGTGGTCGCAGGTGCGCTACACCGGCTACTCCTTCATCGCCGTCGAGGTCCTGCCGGGCCACCGGCCGCGGATGAAGGTCACCGCGCTCGCCGAGTCCGGTGCGAGCGTCGACCGCTTCGAGATCACGCGGCGCCGCTGAGCGCGGGCGCGGGCGGGTGCGGCCGCGCGCTCAGCGCGCCGCCGCACCCCCGCCCGCCGGGCGGCCCCGGGCTCAGTGCCCGGTCGAGCCGCCGTTGTCCCGGCGGTCGAGCGCCCGCTGGAGCGCGGCGGCGGCGTTCTTGCGGTCGGCCTCGTTGGTCGCACGGGCGGAGTGCCGGATCCTGCGGACAGCGGTCTTGGTCATGATGCGCCTCCAACGCCAAAGCCCCGAGAAATGAAACGGAAGCGTCCTTCCGGAAACGGCCGAAAAGCGCGGGGGCCTCGGCACAGCAGGGATCACCTGCCCACACAGCCGGGCCGCACCCGCCACCGCTCGATCGAGCGGAACGTTCGGCTTCTACAACGCTAAGCCAGCGAGGCCGTGCTGTCTGCACAATTACTTGGGCTTCCTACTATTTGAGACGGGCGATGGCCTGAGGTGCACGATCGGGTGATCGGTCGAGGTCGGGGCGCGGGCGGGGACACGACTCCGTAGCGTGACCGGCGTGCCTTGTGCCACGGGGCCAAGCGCGCCCACACTTGAGGAGGAGGTGCTACGCCATGACTGCTCTTGCCCATGAGACCCCCTGGGGCTTCGCCCCCGAACCGTCCGGCCAGGAGGTTCCCAGGCCGGATCTGGATGAGGTCCTGTGGCAGGCGTGGGAAGCCATGGAACTCCCCGAGGGCTTCCACGCTGAGATCATCGAGGGGTTCATCGAGGTGTCGCCGACAGGCTGTTACGCGCACAGCCAGATCGCCAACAAGCTGCGCCGCGCCGCGGACAAATATTTGGCCGACGGACCGTACGCGGGTCACCAGGACACTAATGTGATCCACGACCGCAAGGTCTGGATTCCCGACGTGATCATTGCTCTTGAGGATTTCGAAGCGCAGGACGTCATCGAACACGGAGTCGGCGTCAAAGCGTCCGCTGTCGAGGTGGCCGTCGAAGTGGTCTCCCCTGGCCACAACAGCGTCACGCGCGACCGCGTCCGCAAGCGCCGCGCCTACGCCCGTGCCGGCATCCCCGTCTATGTCCTCGTCGACGACCATGATCTCCGCGGCATCGTCACCGTGTTCACCTCCCCCATGCCCGAGAAGGGCGACTACGCCGCCGAACACCGCGTCCCCTACGGCACCGACATCACCATCCCCGAAGGCCCCGCCAAGGGCTTCGTCATCGGCGAGGCGATCACCGGCCCCCCACGCGCCGACCGCTGACCGCACGCCGACGGCCCGGCACCCCACCAATGGGGCGCCGGGCCGTCGGCGTACTACAGGGCTACAGATCAGCCCATGTGCGGGTACCGGTAGTCCGTCGGGGCGACCATCGTTTCCTTGATGGCGCGGGGGGACATCCAGCGGATGAGGTTGAACTTGGAGCCGGCCTTGTCGTTGGTGCCGGAGGCGCGGCCGCCGCCGAAGGGCTGCTGGCCGACGATGGAGCCGGTGGGGCGGTCGTTGAGGTAGAAGTTGCCGGCCGCGAAGCGCAGCTTCTCCGAGGCCTCGACGAGGACCTGGCGGTCCTGGGCCAGGACGGCGCCGGTCAGGGCGTACGCCGAGGCGGACTCCATCTGCTCCAGCATCGTGTCGAAGTCGGCGTCCTCGTAGACGTGAACGGCGATGATCGGGCCGAAGTACTCGGTCTTGAAGACCTCGTTCTCCGGGTCGGAGCAGACGATCACGGTCGGGCGCACGAAGTAGCCGACCGAGTCGTCGTACGTGCCGCCCGCGACGATCTCGCAGGTCGGGTCCTGCTTGGCGCGGTCGATCGCGGCCTTGTTCTTGGCGAAGGAGCGGTCGTCGATGACGGCGCCGATGAAGTTCGACAGGTCGGTGACGTCGCCCATGGTCAGGCCCTCGACCTCGGCGACCAGGTCGTCCTTGAAGCCGCCCTCCCACAGGGAGCGGGCGATGTAGGCGCGGGAGGCCGCGGAGCACTTCTGGCCCTGGTACTCGAAGGCGCCACGGGTGATGGCGGTCTTCAGGATCGCCGGGTCGGCGGTCGGGTGGGCGACGATGAAATCCTTGCCGCCGGTCTCGCCGACCAGGCGCGGGTAGGAGCGGTAGTTGGTGATGTTCTCGCCGACCGCCTTCCACAGGTACTGGAAGGTGGCGGTGGAGCCGGTGAAGTGGACGCCGGCCAGCTCCGGGTGCGGCAGCGCGACCTCGGAGACCTCCTTGCCGTCGCCGGTCACCAGGTTGATGACGCCCTTGGGCAGGCCGGCCTCCTCCAGGAGCTGCATCAGCAGGATCGCGGAGTGGGTCTGCGTCGGGGACGGCTTCCAGACGACGACGTTGCCCATGAGGGCGGGCGCGGTCGGCAGGTTGCCGGCGATGGCGGTGAAGTTGAAGGGCGTGATCGCGTAGACGAAGCCCTCCAGCGGGCGGTGGTCCAGGCGGTTCCAGACGCCGTTCGGCTGGATGGGCGGCTGCTCCTGGAGCAGCTCGCGCGCGAAGTGGACGTTGAAGCGCCAGAAGTCCACCAGCTCACAGGGCGCGTCGATCTCGGCCTGCTGGGCGGTCTTGGACTGGCCGAGCATCGTGGAGGCGGCGATGGTCTCGCGCCACGGGCCGGACAGCAGGTCGGCGGCCTTGAGCAGGATCGCGGCGCGGTCGTCGAAGGACATGGCGCGCCAGGCCGGGGCGGCGGCCAGGGCGGCGTCGATGGCGTCCTGGGCGTCCTGGCGGGTGGCGTTGGCGTAGGTGCCGAGGACCGCCGTGTGGTTGTGCGGCTGCACGACGTCGAACCGCTCGCCGCCGCCCATCCGCTTCTCGCCGTTGATGGTCATCGGCAGCTCGATGGGGTTCTCGGCCAGCTCCTTGAGCTTGGCCTCCAGGCGCGCCCGCTCGGGGGAACCCGGTGCGTAGCCGTGCACCGGCTCGTTGTACGGGGCGGGGACGTGGGTCACGGCGTCCATGTCGGCCGTCTCCTTCGGTCGGGGGTGTGCGGGTGCGTCAAGTTGTGGGGCGCCGGGCAGCGGGGGCGGCCCGGCGCGTGCGGTCCGGCCGGGGCCGGACGCCTGGCTCAGCCCTTGGTGACGAGCGAGCGCAGGAAGAACGCGAGGTTGGCGGGGCGCTCGGCGAGGCGCCGCATGAAGTAGCCGTACCAGTCCGTGCCGTACGGGATGTAGACGCGCATCCGGTGGCCTTCCGCGACCAGGCGCTGCTGCTCGGACTCGCGGATGCCGTAGAGCATCTGGAATTCGTACTCGGCGGGCTTGCGGCCGAAGCGGCGGGCCAGCTCCTGGCCTATCGCCACCATCCGCGGGTCGTGCGACCCGATCATCGGGTAGCCCTCGCCCGCCATCAGGATCTTCAGGCAGCGTACATATGCCTTGTCGACCTCCCGCTTGTCCTGGAACGCGACCGTCGCGGGCTCCTTGTAGGCGCCCTTGACCAGGCGCACACGGGAGCCTTCCCCGGCCAGCGCGTGGCAGTCGTCCTCGGTGCGGAACAGGTAGGACTGGAGCACCGCGCCGGTCTGCGGGAAGCGGGCGCGCAGCTCGCGGAGGATCGCCAGGGTGGAGTCGACCGTGGTGTGGTCCTCCATGTCCAAGGTAACCGTGGTGCCGGCCTCGGCGGCGGCCTCGACGACCGGGGTGACGTTCTTCAGCGCCAGGTCGTGGCCGCCGGGCAGCGCCTGCCCGAAGGCGGAGAGCTTGACCGACATCTCGGCGCGCTCGCCGAGGCCCAGGTCCTTCAGGGCGGCGGTCAGCTGGAGGTAGGCGTCGCGGTTGCGCAGCGCCTCGGCCGGGTCGGTGATGTCCTCGCCGAGGTGATCGAGGGTGACCTCCATGCCGCGGTCCGCCAGGGACCGGACGGCGGCCATGGACGCGTCCAGCCGCTCGCCGGCCACGAAACGGTCCACGACCGGGCGGGTGACCGGAGCGGCCGAAACGATACGGCGGATGCTGTCGCTGCGCGCTGCTGCGAGAAGCACGGGACCCAGCACGGGGCACCTCCACGATTCAGGATGACATTGCCGGACGGGCGCCGGGCAGGCGGGCGCGACGGCAAGATGAGCCACCTGAAACTTAAGGATCTCGCTACTTCCCGGCCATCGACAGCTGTCTGGCCTTCGTGGCCGGGATCTCAGACAGATGTATGAGAATGGAGGACGACCACAACGGCACCGGTGGACACCCGTCCACCGGTGGCCGCACGGACACCGGCGGCGCACGGCCCCGGGGAGCGAAGGAAAGGAGCCGCGCGGCGCATGCGGGGCGATTACCAACAGCTCGTGGACGAGATCTCGGCCGCCCTGGGCGCCCCGGCCACCCTTGAGGACCGCGATTTCGGGCTGATCGCCTTCGGCGCCCATGAAGGCGACGACGACCTGGTGATGGACCCGGTACGGACCCGGTCGATCCTCCAGCGCCGCTCGACGGCGGCCGTACGGGCCTGGTTCGAGGCGTTCGGCATCGCCCGCGCGACGACCCCGCTGCGCATCCCGCCGGACCCGGCGGCCGGGGTCTTCAAGGGCCGCATCTGCCTGCCCGTTCGCCACCGCGGCGTCGTCCACGGCTACGTCTGGCTGCTGGACGACGGCCACCTGACCGACCTGGAGCTGGGCGGCGGCGGAACGCCGCCGGACCCGCGCATCGAGCAGGCGATGGAGTCGGCCGCGGGCATCGGCGCCCTGCTGGCGGCGGAGGCGCGCGCGGGCGCCGAGCTGGGCGACCTGCTGCGCGCGCTGCTCCAGTCGCGGCCCGGGGAGCGGCCCTCCGCGGCGGCGGCGCTGCGCGACGGGCTGCGCTCCGCCGCGGACGCGTCCCTGGTGGTGGTCGCGGTGACGCCGTGGGACGTCCCGGAAGCCGATCAGGCGCCGCTGCCCAATCTGCCGGGGCTGCTCGCCGCCTGCGCGCTGCCCGCCGCGAACGGGGCGGCGGACGGCGCCGAGTCCCCGCACCTGGCGCTGTCCGCCGCCTCGTCCGCCCCGGCGGCACGCCGCGCCGCTCCCGCCCCGCCACCGCGCGCGACCGCCGACGCCCCGTCCCTGGCGGCTCTCGTACGGCTGCGCTCGCCGTCCTCCCTCGCCGCGGCGCACACGGTGGCCGAGCACCTGCTGCGCTCCCCGCGCGCGGGCGGTGGCCTGGCGCCGTCCGGGGCCGATTCCCGTACGTTGCCGGGCGCCGCCGGGCTCGGTAAGCCCGTACGGGAGTTGGCCGGATTGCCCATCGCCTGGCAGGAGGCGCTCGCCGCGGCGCGGGCCGCGCGCGCCGAGCCGCGGCTGGGCCCGGTGGCCGAATGGGACGCGATCGGCTCGTACCGCCTGCTGACCGGCCTGCCGCCGGCCGAACCGGACGCGACCGTCCGTCCCCTGCTGACGCCCGCGCACAGTGAACTCGCCCGTACTGCCGAGGTGTTCCTCGACTGCGCGGGCCAGGCGGGCCGCGCCGCCCAGGCGCTCGGCATCCACCGCCAGACGCTCTACTACCGGCTCGGCCGCGTCGAGAAGCTGACCGGTCTGGACCTGGACGAGGGCGGGGACCGGCTGCTGCTGCACATGGCGCTGAAGACGGCGCGCTTGTGACACCGGCTCCGGGGTGGCGGGCGCCGGAGCGGGCGGACCGCACGCGAATACGGGTTGTTGAGTACTGGACAGGCGGCGGGTCCGGACGCACGATGTGAGTCTGTGGGGTCCCGGACATCCGACGGGAGGCCGGCTGCCCGCGCAGGGTGCGGCCGCCGCCGGGAGAAGAACCGGAACCGGCGGCGACCGGCTACCGGGCGACGGGGCTCCTCTTCCCCCTCACCCGGCACTGACCGCCCTTCCTGGTGGGCCGGGGCGCGCGGGAGGGCCCCTGGCTGGACAGGCCGGGAAGGGCGGGGCCGGAGTCGCTTCGTTCGCTGCGTGGCGCGGATCTCCGGCCGATCGTGGGCGGGAACTGCTCGGCGACCTCTGGGTCTGGGAGATCCGGGCCCGGCGGCAGCTGCTGCCTGGTCCCGTACGGCGAGCCTAGAACCTGGCGGCGCGTCCGGACAAGTGGCGAACGGTCAAATACCGAACGCTATCGGCCGGTTGACCGGCGCGGCCGGACGGGGCGCGGACCGCCGGGCGGTCCGTCGCACCGCCGGGAACCGGCCGGTCCACCGCCGGGCCCGAACCGTCCCGGCCCCGGCACCGCCGTACCGGCACCGCCCGTCCCGGCCCCTCCCCCGGACCCCTCTCATCCGTCGCGCCGCCGCCGCGCCGACCGCGCTGTCCGGTACGCCCGCGAAGACCGGCGCCTCATCCGGCTGTCCGACCGCGGTACGCCGGTATCCGTAGGCGCCCGGCCCGTACCGCACGCGGCACACCCGTACCGTACGGAACCGGCCCGCCGCACACGCGGTGCGGCGGACCGGTTCCCTCCGTACGGCGGAACCGCCGGAAGCGGCGGCGCCTCGTGTGCCGGGCCTACCGGCCCGGCCCGGGCCCCATGCCGCGGCCCTGCTCCGGGCCGCCCCGGTCGCGGCGGCCGCGCCGACCGGTGCCCTTGCCGTCGTCGAACTCCACCTCTTCCCGGTGGACTTCGGTGTTGACCTCCTGCTGCTCGGTGACCCGCTCGGTCTCCAGCCGGATCCGCTCGACCGGCACGTTCTCCTTGCGTACGACGGCCTGCTCCTCGTAGAGCGTGACCTCGACCTCGCCGTCACCGAGCTTCTGCTGCCCGGTCCGGCCGGTGCGGCGCTCTTCGTCGCTGATCTTCTCGCGGACGATATGGGCCTCGTCGTGGCTGACCGGTACGGTGCGGTGCACCTCCTCGGTCGTCACATGCTTGCGCAGCCGCGCGTGACCGGCCTCGTGCGCCTCGGTGCCCAGCTCGACGCGCTCCTCGGAAATGATCATCTCCGGGTTCTGCTCCTTGGAGCGCGCGTCGGTGTCCCGGCCGCGGGACATGGCCATGGCACCCGCCCCGGCGCCCGCCAGCGGCCTGGACTCGGCCCGCTCCCGGCGGCGCTCCTCCGGCGGACGCATGCCGGGCGCCCCGGCGGCTCCGGCGGTGCCCATTCCGGCACCGGTGGTCGTCGTGGTGCGGCCAGGCACCGTGCCGGAGGGCGCTGTCCCAGGACGCGCTATCCCGTAGTGCCGGTACAGCCGCTCCTCCTCGCCCGGTTCCAGGTGGCCGTCCGCGTCGATCCGCGGCGCGTCCTTGATCTGGTCCTTGGTGTACGGGACCTGGCACTCGTCACCCACACGCCGGGCGCCGGCGAGCGGTACGAAGGTCTCCTTCATGCCGAACAGACCGGTGCGCACGGTGATCCACTCGGGCGCGTCGGTGGCGTCGTCCCGGTATATCTGCTGGATCGAGCCCACCTTGGTGCCCTGCTTGTCGACCACGTTCTTGCCGGTCAGATCCTGAGGGTTCTCACCCAGGGGTGCGTTCATGGCGTCGCTCTCCTTCCGCACGCGCCGGCAGGGGGCACGCGCACTTCCCATTGCGCGTCGCCCCGCGAAGCGCAGCGAGTCGGAAAACCCCCGCAGCACCGGTCCGGCGGCGTGTTTCCGGGGCGCCCGGCATCGCCCCGCGCTACGCCGAACGGGTGAATCGTTGCAGGATCACCCACCGGGCCCGACGCCCGTACGACAACGGGCCACGACGCCCGTACGACAACGGGTCACCACACCCGTACGCCAACAGGCCACGACGCCGGTACGGCACCGGGCCCGGACTCCCGCCGCAGCGGGGGTCCGGGCCCGGTGGTGCACGGTCCGGCCGTGGCGTCAGTCCGCGAGGTTGACCGCGCGCGCCGAGGTGGCGCCGATCTCCTCGGCGATCTCGCCCAGCACCGCCGTCGGGATCGTGTCGTCCACGGTCAGCGCGACCAGCGCCTCGCCGCCCGCGTCGGCCCGGGACACCTGCATGCCCGCGATGTTGATGCCCGCCTCGCCGAGGATCCGGCCGAGCGTGCCGACGACGCCGGGGCGGTCGCCGTAGCGCAGGAAGGCCATGTGGTCGGCGAGCGCGAGGTCGATGGAGTGCTCGCCGACCGCGACGATCTTCTGCTGGTTCTTGTTGCCGGCCAGGGTGCCGGAGATGGAGATCTCGTCGCCGCCGGCCAGGGTGCCGCGCACCGTGACCACGTTGCGGTGCTCGGCCGACTCGCTGCTGGTGGTCAGGCGCACCTCGACGCCGCGCTCCTGCGCGAACAGCGGGGCGTTCACATACGAGACGGTCTCGGCGACCACGTCCTCGAACACGCCCTTGAGCGCGGACAGTTCCAGCACCTTGACGTCGTGCTGGGTGATCTCGCCGTACACCTCGACGTCGAGGCGGACCGCGACCTCGCCGGCCAGCGCGGTGAAGATCCGGCCGAGGCGCTCGGCCAGCGGCAGCCCCGGCTTGACGTCCTCGGCGATCACGCCGCCCTGCACGTTGACCGCGTCCGGCACCAGCTCGCCGGCCAGCGCCAGGCGCACCGACTTGGCGACCGCGATGCCCGCCTTCTCCTGCGCCTCGCCGGTCGAGGCGCCCAGGTGCGGGGTGGCGACGACCTGGTCGAACTCGAACAGCGGGGAGTCCGTACAGGGCTCGGTGGCGTACACGTCCAGGCCGGCGCCGGCCACCCGGCCCTCCTTGAGGGCGCTGGCGAGCGCGGTCTCGTCCACGATGCCGCCGCGCGCGGCGTTGACGACGCGTACCGTCGGCTTGACCTTGCGCAGCGCGTCGTCGCCGATCAGGCCGATGGTCTCGGGGGTCTTGGGGAGGTGGACGGTGATGAAGTCCGAGACCTCCAGCAGCTCGTCCAGGGAGACCAGCTTGACGCCCATCTGCGCGGCGCGGGCGGGCTGCACGTACGGGTCGTAGGCGACGATCTTCATGCCGAAGGCGGACATCCGCTGCGCGACCAGCACGCCGATCCGGCCGAGGCCGACCACGCCGAGGACCTTCTCGGACAGCTCGACGCCGGTGTACTTGCTGCGCTTCCACTCCCCGTTCTTCAGGGCGGTGTTCGCCTGCGGGATGTTGCGGGCGGTGGCGATCAGCAGGCCGCAGGCCAGCTCGGCGGCGGTGACGATGTTGGAGGTCGGCGCGTTGACGACCATCACGCCGGCCTTGGTGGCGGCGGACACGTCGACGTTGTCCAGGCCGACGCCGGCGCGGGCGATGACCTTCAGCTTGCGGGCGGCGGCGATGGCCTCGGCGTCCACCTTGGTGGCGCTGCGTACGAGGATCGCGTCGACATCGGCGATGGCGGGCAGCAGCTCGGCGCGGTCGGCGCCGTTGCAGTGCCGGATCTCGAAGTCCGGGCCCAGGGCGTCGACGGTGGCCGGCGAGAGTTCCTCGGCGATCAGAACGACAGGTTTCGAGCTCACGTGGTCTTCATCCTCACTAGTCCTGGGGGCCCCTCCCGTGCCCCTTGCGGCAACGGGCGAGGACGGCCGTCCCGACGGCCGAAGGCGGTGAAGGGGGCAGCCGCGTGGAAGACGCACGACGCTGTGAGCCTGACGCGCTTGTGCTGTGCAGTGTAGTGGCGGGCCCCTTCCGTTCATCCGCCGTTTCGGAAGGATCACCCGGTAGTGGTGTGACGGGATGGACAACACCGCGCCGCGGGTGAGCCCGGCCGGTCATGGCGAACGGGGCCGCGGCGGCTGCCACGGCCCCGTGCCGGACGGCTTACTGCTCCTCGTCGACCCAGCTCATGAGCTTGCGGAGCTTCTTGCCGGTGGTCTCCAGCAGGTGGTCCTCGTCGGCCTTCTTGTACTCGTTGTACTTCGGCAGACCGGCGTTGTACTCCGCCATCCAGTTGTTCGCGAAGGTGCCGTCCTGGATCTCGGCGAGCACCTTCTTCATCTCGGCCTTGGTGGCGTCGTTGACGATCCGCGGGCCGGTGACGTAGTCGCCCCACTCGGCGGTCTCGGAGACCGACCAGCGCATCTTCTCCAGGCCGCCCTCGTACATGAGGTCCACGATCAGCTTCAGCTCGTGGAGGCACTCGAAGTACGCGATCTCCGGCTGGTAGCCGGCCTCGACCAGCGTCTCGAAGCCCGCCTTGACCAGCGCCGAGGCGCCACCGCAGAGCACCGCCTGCTCACCGAAGAGGTCGGTCTCGGTCTCCTCGGTGAAGGTGGTCTTGATGACGCCGGCGCGGGTGCCGCCGATGGCCTTGGCGTACGACAGGGCCAGCGCGAAGGCGTTGCCCGAGGCGTCCTGCTCGACGGCCGCGATGCACGGCACGCCGCGGCCCTCCTCGTACTGGCGGCGCACCAGGTGGCCCGGGCCCTTGGGGGCGACCATGCACACGTCGACGCCCTGCGGGGGCTTGATGAAGCCGTAGCGGATGTTCAGGCCGTGCCCGAAGAACAGCGCGTCGCCGTCCTTGAGGTGGTCCTTGACCGACTCCTCGTAGACCTTGGCCTGGATCGGGTCCGGCACCAAGATCATGATGACGTCGGCCTCTTCGGCCGCCTCGGCGGGGCTGACCACGCGCAGCCCCTGCTCCTCGGCCTTGACCTTCGACTTGGAGCCCTCGTGGAGGCCGACGCGCACGTCGACGCCCGAGTCGCGCAGGGAGAGGGCGTGGGCGTGGCCCTGGCTGCCGTAGCCGAGAACCGCAACCTTGCGGCCCTGGATGATGGACAGGTCGGCGTCGTCGTCGTAGAACAGCTCGGCCACTTCGGGTATCTCCTTGGATCTAGCTGGTTGCCGACACATTACGTCGGGCTCGTGAGAAATGGTTCAGGGGTCTCGCGATACGGTCCGTACGGGCCCGTACGCTCAGGCGGAGCGGTCGAGCGCGCGCAGCGAGCGGTCCGTGATGGACCGGGCGCCGCGCCCTATGGCGATGGTGCCGGACTGCACCAACTCCTTGATGCCGAACGGCTCCAGCATCTTGAGCATCGCTTCGAGCTTGTCGCTGCTGCCGGTCGCCTCGATCGTCACCGCGTCCGGGGAGACGTCGACGGTCTTGGCGCGGAAGAGCTGCACGATCTCGACGATCTGCGAGCGGGTCTCGTTGTCGGCGCGCACCTTGGCCAGCACCAGTTCCCGCTGGACCGCGGAGCCGGGTTCCAGCTCGACGATCTTCAGGACGTTGACGAGCTTGTTGAGCTGCTTGGTGACCTGCTCCAGGGGGAGCGATTCGACACTCACCACGATGGTGATGCGGGAGATGTCGGGGTGCTCGGTGACGCCGACGGCGAGCGAGTCGATGTTGAATCCGCGGCGGGAGAACAGCGCGGCGATCCGGGCCAGGATGCCGGGGGTGTTCTCCACCAGGACGGAGAGCGTGTGCTTGGACATGGTCGGTCTTCTTCCTTCTATCCGCGAAACTCGCGTCCCGGTCGCTCAGTCGTCTTCGGAGTCGCCGAAGTCGGGGCGGACGCCGCGGGCCGCCATGACCTCGTCGTTGGAGGTGCCGGCCGCGACCATCGGCCAGACCTGGGCGTCCTCGTGGACGATGAAGTCCACCACCACCGGGCGGTCGTTGATCGCGTTCGCCTTGGCGATCACCGCGTCCAGCTCGGCCGGGTCCTCGCAGCGCATCGCGACGCAGCCCATCGCCTCGGCCAGCTTGACGAAGTCCGGCACGCGGGTGCCGGCGCCGGCCACCTCCGCCGTGGCGGCGCAGTCCTCGGGGCCGCTGTGCAGGACGGTGTTCGAGTAGCGCTGGTTGTAGAACAGCGTCTGCCACTGGCGGACCATGCCGAGGGCGCCGTTGTTGATGATGGCGACCTTGATCGGGATGTTGTTCAGCGCGCAGGTGACCAGCTCCTGGTTGGTCATCTGGAAGCAGCCGTCGCCGTCCACGGCCCAGACCGTACGGTCGGGACGGCCGGCCTTGGCGCCCATCGCGGCCGGGACCGCGTACCCCATCGTTCCGGCGCCGCCGGAGTTCAGCCAGGTGGACGGCGTGTCGTAGTCGATGAAGTGGGCGGCCCACATCTGGTGCTGGCCGACGCCCGCCGCGTAGATGGTGCCCTCGGGGGCCAGCTCGCCCAGGCGCTGGATGACCTGCTGCGGGGCCAGGCTGCCGTCGTCCGGGTGGGTGTAGCCGAGCGGGTAGGTCCCGCGCCAGCGGTCGAGGTCCTTCCACCAGGCGGTGTAGTCGCCGGTGTGGCCGGCCGCGTGCTCGGCCTGGAGGGCGACGACCAGGTCGGCGATGACCTCGCGGGCGTCACCGACGATCGGCACGTCGGCGGCGCGGTTCTTGCCGATCTCGGCCGGGTCGATGTCCGCGTGCACGATCTTGGCCAGCGGGGCGAAGGAGTCCAGCTTGCCGGTGACGCGGTCGTCGAAGCGGGCGCCGAGCGCGACGATCAGGTCGGACTTCTGGAGGGCGGTGACGGCGGCGACCGTGCCGTGCATGCCGGGCATGCCCAGGTGCTGCGGGTGGGTGTCGGGGAAGGCGCCCAGCGCCATCAGGGTGGTGGTGACGGGCGCGCCGGTCAGCTCGGCCAGCACCTTCAGCTCGGCGGTGGCGCCGGACTTCAGCACGCCGCCGCCGACGTACAGGACCGGGCGCCGGGCCTCGGTGATCAGCCGGGCGGCCTCGCGGATCTGCTTGGCGTGCGGCTTGGTCACCGGGCGGTAGCCGGGCAGGTCGGTGTGCGGCGGCCAGGAGAAGGTGGTCTGCGCCTGGAGGGCGTCCTTGGCGATGTCCACCAGGACCGGTCCCGGGCGGCCCGTGGAGGCGATGTGGAACGCCTCGGCGATGGTGCGGGGGATCTCGGCCGCGTCGGTGACCAGGAAGTTGTGCTTGGTGATCGGCATCGTGATGCCGCAGATGTCCGCCTCCTGGAAGGCGTCGGTGCCGATCGCCTTGGAGGCGACCTGGCCGGTGATCGCGACCATCGGGACGGAGTCCATGTGGGCGTCGGCGATCGGTGTGACGAGGTTGGTGGCACCGGGCCCCGAGGTGGCCATGCAGACGCCGACCTTGCCGGTGGCCTGCGCGTAGCCGGTGGCGGCGTGGCCCGCGCCCTGCTCGTGGCGGACCAGGACGTGGCGGACCTTCGAGGAGTCCATCATCGGGTCGTACGCGGGGAGGATGGCGCCTCCCGGGATGCCGAACACGGTGTCGGCCCCGACCTCTTCGAGCGAACGGATGAGGGACTGCGCGCCCGTGACGTGCTCCACGGTGGCGGGCGCGTGCGCCCCGCCGGAGTGACGGGCCCGCGGCTGCGGATGGTGGGCCCCGGTGGCCTGCTCGGTCATCTGCGTCTCTTCTCGAAGCTGAGGGTTTTGGTGGGGTATGGGGGCGGTTATGCAACAAAAAACCCCTCGTGCCGTGAGGCAAGCGAGGGGAGCGCGCCGGTGCGGAGCGCTGGGCTTCTCAAGTGACCCAGCTTCAGCCGACGCGCTTTCCAAGTACGAGAATTCGGGTGCGCATGGAACTGACCCTCCCCCCGGGGCCAGCCGAGTGTCAAGTGGGTGGGACGGAGGTCTCACTATTTGGGCGCAGCGGAGGCCGTGCCAGGGCCGCTTCCGCTCCGTCCCGGCCGTCTCCCGGCGCGAATCGTCTGGGCAGTTCGCCCAGCACCCGTCCGGGTGACACCGGTTCGCGCCCCTTCTTGACGTGCCGTACGGGCAGGCCCGTACCGCTGAGCACCACGGCCCGGCCCTCGCTGCCCGGACCGGGCACCGGATAGCAGCCCTGGGTCAGCGCGCGGCGCAGCCGGTGTTCGTCCAGCGGCCCGGAGAAGGCCATGCCCTGGCCGTGTGTGCAGCCCATCGAGCGCAGCGCGACGACCTGCTCGGGCAGGTCGACGCCGTCCGCGACGGACTGCATGCCGAGGTCGGCGGCGATCCGCAGCAGCCCCGATGTGATCTTGTGCAGCCGGGCGGAGTCCACCACCCCGTCGACCAGGTCACGGTCCAGCCGCAGTACGTCCACGGGCAGCCGGCGCAGCGCGCCGATGGCGGCCGCGCCGCTGCCGAAGCCGTCCAGGGCGATCCGCACCCCCAGGCGGCGCAGGGCGACCAGGCGCCGCTCCAGCTCCTCCAGAGGTATCCGCGGATCGGTGTCGGCCAGCTCCAGGACCAGCGACCCGGACGGCAGGCCGTGCCGGGACAGCAGCGCCTCGATGCTCTTGGGCGGCAGCGCGCGGTCCAGCAGCCGGTGGGCGGAGATGCGCACGGCCACCGGGACCGGATGGCCCGCCCGGTGCCGGCCGGCGGCCTGCTGCACCGCCTCCTCCAGCTGCCAGCGGCCCAGCTCGGCGGTGCGGTCGCCGTCCTCCTTGAGACGGCCGCGGTCGCCGACCCGCAGGAACTCGGCGGGCGTGAAGAGTATGCCCTGGGCGGAGCGCCAGCGGGCGAGCGCGGCGACCGCCGTGATCCGGCCGTCGGCCAGCTCCACCACGGGCTGGTGCAGCAGCGCGAACTCGCCGTCGTGCAGCGCGGTGCGCAGCTTGGTGGCCAGCTCGGCGCGGCGCACCACGTCGGCCTGCATCTGGGGTGCGTACAGCTTGACGCAGCCCTTGCCCGCCTGCTTCGCGCGGTACATCGCCAGGTCGGCGTTGCGCATCAGGGGGCCGGGGGTGATGCCGGGCTCGGCGAAGGCGACGCCGATGCTGGCGGCGACCCGGACGTCCCGCCCGTCGATCTTGTACGGGTCGGAGAGGCGGATCCGCAGCCGGTCGGCGACCTCCAGGATGCGGTGCTCCCGGGCGGCGTGGTCACGGGTGCCGTCGCCCATGATCAGCGCGGCGAACTCGTCGCCGCCCAGCCGGGCCGCGGTGTCCCCGGCCCGTACGGATTCGGCCAGTCTGCGGGCGGCCTGGACGAGCAGTTCGTCACCCGCCTGGTGACCGATGGTGTCGTTGACCTGTTTGAAGCCGTCCAGGTCGATGTAGAGCACGGCCGTGCCCCGGTCGGTGGCGCGGCGGCCGGTCAGCGCCTGGCTGACCCGCTCGGTGAACAGGGCCCGGTTGGGCAGGTCGGTGAGCGCGTCGTGCGAGGCGTTGTGCTGGAGCTGCGCCTGGAGGCGGACGCGTTCGGTGACGTCGCGGGAGTTGAAGATGAGGCCGCCGTGGTGCCGGTTGACCGTGGACTCCACATTGAGCCACTTCTCCCCGCCGGGGCGGTTCTCCCCCGCGCGGAACCGGCACTCGATGCGGGTGGTCGGTTCCTCCTCGGGCCGGGCCGCGAGGAATCTGCGGACCTCGTGCACCACGCGCCCCAGGTCCTCGGGATGGATGAGGGAGGCCAGCTCGGAGCCGACCAGTTCCTCCGCGTCCCGGCCGTAGACCCCCGCGGCGGCGGGGCTGACGTAGCGCAGTATCCCGGTCGGCGCGGCGATCATGATGACGTCGCTGGAGCCCTGGACCAGGGAACGGAAGTGGTTCTCCTTCTGGGCCAGTTCCTGCGTGAGGGTGATGTTGTCGAGCAGCATGATGCCCTGCCGCACGACCAGGGCGAGGACGACCGTGCAGCCCGTGAAGAGCACCACGCGGTCGATGCGGCGGCCGTCCAGGACGTTGTACAGGATGCCCAGGGTGCACACGGCGGCGGCCAGGTACGGGGTGAGCGCGGCGAGCGAGCCGGCGATGGGCCGGGTGGCCGCGGAGGTGGCCGGCGGGGTGCGCGGCGCGGCGCGCTCGGGGGCCGCGGCCGAGGTGTCGCCGCCGGGCAGCCGCCGGGCCACCCACGGCGCGTACGTCAGCAGCATCGAGCCGGCGAACCAGCCGGCGTCCAGGATCTGGCCGGAGCGGTAGTGCTCGCGCAGCAGCGGCGAGCTGAACAGCGCGTCGCACAGCACCGTCAGGGCGAGCGCCGCGATGGCGGTGTTGATCGCCGAGCGGTGTGCCGAGGAGCGCTTGAAGTGCAGCGCGAGCACCATGCTCACCAGCACGATGTCCAGCAGCGGATAGGCCAGCGCGAGCGCGCCCTGCGGCACGCTCTGGCCCTGGAAGTGCGCGGTGTGCGCGAGCGCCAGGCTCCAGGACAGCGTCAGCAGCGAGCCGCCGATCAGCCAGGCGTCGAGCCCCAGGCACACCCAGCCGGCCTTGGTCACGGGCCTCTTGGCGAGGACGAGCAGGCCGACGATGGCGGGTGGTGCGAAGAGCAGGAAGCAGAAGTCGGCGAGCGACGGGCTCGGGACCGGCTCGCGCAGGACGACTTCGTACCATCCCCAGATGCCGTTGCCGAGCCCCGCCATCGCGGAGGAGGCGGCGAACAGCAGCCAGGCGGGTCGAAACCGGCCGTGGTGCCTGCGGGAGTACAGGAAGCAGGACCCGGCGGCGGTGAAGGCGGCCAGGCTCAGCCCGAAGTCACCCATGAACAGGGCGAGTTCGGAGGATCCCCAGCCGAGCGCGGCACCCAGGGCGTAACCGCCGCAGACCACCGCGAGCACGACCTGCGGCACCACCCCGGGGGCCCCGCCGGCCTGCACCGGCGGCCGGGAGAGGACCGCACCCGTGGCGCTCACCGCTCTCTCCTCCCGTGCGCCACCGGGCATCGTCGTGGTCGGTGCGCGCGTGACACCCGGCGCGCCCCGGGCCCCGGAGGTGTCCCTCCGAGTGATCGCGGAGTGCTTGTTTCGCGATTCGTCCATCGGCCGTACATCGCCCGTCGCCCCCCTCGGTTCCGGTCTTTCGCGCTGCGCCGCATCACCGCCGGCGCGGTCCCCGCTCGGACGATACACCAGGTTCGTCACTCAGGGACATAGCTCCTCTACGCAGCGTGACTGTCGGTGGGATGCCGATACCCAGTGCAGTCGTACGGCCCCGTAGAGCTACCCGCAAGGGGTCCGGGCAGGATTCACCCGGCCGTAGCCACGACGTTGCGCAAGGGTTCGCCGGTGGCGAAGCGGGACAGCTGATCCCTCAGGAGACGCTTCGCGCGGGGCAGGAAGGCAGAACTGGGGCCGCCTACGTGTGGAGTGATGAGCACGCCGGGAGCGTGCCACAACGGGTGCCCGGCGGGCAGCGGTTCCGGATCGGTGACGTCGAGGGCGGCGCGCAGCCGCCCGGATTCCAGCTCCGTCAGCAGCGCCTTGGTGTCCACCACGGCGCCGCGCGCGACGTTCACCAGCAGCGCCCCGTCCTTCATGCGCGCCAGGAAATCACTGCCGACCAGGCCACGGGTGGTGTCGGTGAGCGGCGTCGCGATGATCACGACGTCCGCCTCGGGCAGCACGGCGGGCAGTTCGGCGAGCGGAAGCACGGGCCCGCGCACGGTCTCACGTGCGGTGCGCGCAATGCGTGCCACCCGCGCACACTCGAACGGTGTGAGCCGGTCCTCGATCGCACTGCCGATCGAGCCGTAACCCACTATGAGCACCGTCTTGTCGGCGAGGGCGGGCCGGAAGCCGGCCAGCCACCGCTCCGCGTCCTGGCCGCGGACGAAGTCCGGGATGCCGCGCAGCGCGGCGAGCGTGAGGGTGAGCGCCAGTTCGGCGGTGCTGGCGTCGTGCAGCCCGCGGGCGTTGCACAGCCGGGTCCCGGGAGGCATGTGGGGCAGCGCGGGCAGCATGTGCTCGATGCCGGCGGTCAGCGTCTGTACGGCCCGCAGGCCGGTCATCTCCGGCAGCGGCCGTACGGACGCCTCCGCGCTCTTCATGTAAGGGACCACATAGAAGGCGCAGCGGGCGGGGTCGGCGGGGAACTCGGGCCCGGCGTCCCAATGGACGTAGCGGAAGCCGTCCGGCAGTCCGCCGACTTCGTCAGGAGGGATCGGGAGCCATACGTCGTTCGCGGTGGTGCGCGGGTCCTCGGATGCCATGGCCCGAGGCTATGCGATGGCCCTCCGTGCCCAGACGTTAGTTTGGTCAGGCCCTTGATCGGGGGCGAGGGGATGGAGGCACGACCGCGTGGAGCGCAGGACAATCGGGGCTACAGCGCTCGAAGTGGGTGCTATCGGACTCGGCTGCATGCCGATGAGCTGGGGGTACACCGAGTCGCAGCGCAACGGGGAGGGCTCGCTGCGCGCCGTGCACGCCGCGCTCGACCGGGGCTGCACACTGCTGGACACCGCCGACATGTACGGGCCGTTCACCAATGAACTGCTGGTCGGCCGGGCCCTGAAGGAGCGCCGCGCGGAGGCTTTCGTCTCGACCAAGGTGGGGCTGCTGGTGGGCGAGCAGCACATCGTCGCCAACGGGCGGCCCGGGTACGTCAAGCGCGCCTGTGACGCCTCGCTGCGCCGTCTCCAGACCGATGTGATCGATCTCTACCAGCTGCACCGGACCGACCCCGAGGTGCCCATCGAGGAGACCTGGGGCGCGATGGCGGAGCTGGTGGCGGCCGGGAAGGTGCGGTCGCTGGGGCTGTGCGCGGTGGGCGCGCGCGCCGGACGCCGCCGGGGCGCGCGGCTGTACGACGGGACGCTGCGCCAGCTGGAACGCGTCCAGCAGGTGTTCCCCGTCAGCAGTGTGCAGGCCGAGCTGTCGGTGTGGTCGAAGGAGGCGCTGGAGCAATTGCTGCCGTGGTGCGTCACGCGGGGCGTGGGTTTCCTCGCCGCGATGCCGCTGGGCAACGGCTTCCTCACCGGCACGCTGACGCCCGGCCAGGGCTTCGAACCGGAGGACATACGGGCCCGGCACCCGCGCTTCACGGCCGAGATGATGGCCGCCAACCAGCCGGTGGTGGCCGGCCTGCGCCGGGTCGGCGCGCGCCACGGGGCCACGCCGGGGCAGGTGGCGCTGGCGTGGGTACTGGCGCAGGGGCGGCACGTGGTGCCCGTACCGGGTACGAAGAAGGAACGTTGGGCCGCCGAGAACGCCGCGGCGGCCGGCCTGGTGCTGGACCGCCGCGACCTGGCGGAGATCGCGGCGCTGCCGCCGGCGCGGGGGTCGTGGGACTAGGCAGCGCGCTGTCGTCAACCTAGCAGGGCCGGGAGGGGTGGGGCCGGGGGCGGTTTGGGGGTGGCGGTTTGGGGACGGCGGTGGCTGGTTGGCGGGTGCGGGGCGGCAGCGGCCCGTTGTGCCGGGCGGCAACGGCCGGTCGTGCCGGGCGGCAACGGCCGGTCGTGCCGGGCGGCGACGGCCGGTCGTGCCGGGCGGCGACGGCCGGTTGGCGGGTGCGGGGTGGTGGTCCGGAGTGGGGGCCTGACTTGGCGGGTGGGGTGTGGTGTCGTAAGGCGGGTTCCGTCGACGAGAGGACTTCGCCGTGCAACGACGCTCCGTGACCTCCGTGTTGGCCGCCGCCTCGCTGCTGCTCGCGGCGGGGTGCTCGTCCGGCGGCGCGCCGGGCGGGGCCGGCTCCGCCGCCGCCTCGTCCCCGGGCGGCCCGCGGCCCTCAGCCTCGGTCTCCGCCTCCGTCTCCGCCCCGCCCGCCAAGGGCTCGGCGACGGTGACCGGCACCCTCACCACGGATCTCACCTCACCCTGGGGAGTGGCCGCACTGCCGGACGGTGACCTGCTGGTGTCCTCGCGCGACACCGGCAAGATCTTCCGGGTGGCGGCGGACGGCGGCCGCAAGACCGAACTGGGGACGGTGCCGGGGGTGGCGCCGGGCGGCGAGGGCGGTCTGCTGGGGCTCGCGGTGGCGCCGTCGTACGGCCGGGACCACCAGGTGTACGCGTACTTCACCACCGAGTCCGACAACCGCGTCGCCCGCATGCGCTACGACGAGAAGAAGCTCGCGGGCCAACAGCTGGGCGCGCCCGACACGGTGCTCAATGGCATTCCGAAGGGGCAGGTCCACAACGGCGGCCGGATCGCCTTCGGCCCGGACGGGATGCTCTACGCGGGCACCGGCGAGACCGGCGACACCGGCCTCGCGCAGGACAGGAAGTCGCTGGGCGGCAAGATCCTGCGCATGACGCCGGACGGCGCGCCGGCACAGGGCAATCCCGACGCCGGTTCGGTGGTCTACAGCTACGGGCACCGCAATGTGCAGGGTCTGGCCTGGGACGCCGAAAGGCGGCTGTGGGCGGCCGAGTTCGGCCAGAACACCTGGGACGAGCTGAACCTGATCGAGCCGGGCAGGAACTACGGCTGGCCCGAGGTGGAGGGCAAGGGGCGGGGCGACGCGCGGTTCGTGGACCCGGTGGCGCAGTGGGCGACGGCGGACGCCTCGCCGAGCGGTATCGCGTACGCCGAGGGGTCGATCTGGATGGCGGGGCTGCGCGGCGAACGGCTGTGGCGCATCCCGCTCGCCGGGCGGGAGACGTCGGCGCCGCCGCAGGCGTTTCTCCAGGGGGAGCACGGGCGGCTGCGTACGGTCGTGCCGGCCGGGGACGGCGGGCTGTGGCTGGTGACCAGCAACACGGACGGGCGCGGGGAACCGAAGAAGGGCGATGACCGGATTCTGCGGCTGAAGGTGAGCTGATGACTGGAGGTGAGCTGACGGCTGAAGGGGAGCTGATGACTGGCGGGGCGGGGACGGCCTGCCGGGGGGCGCGGCGATCGGCTCGCGTCCGGGCCCGCCCGGTCCGTATCCGCCCGGTCCGTACCCACCCGGCCTGAACCCGCCCGATTCGCACCCACCCGACCCGTACCGCCCGGCCCGTACCCGCCCGTTTCGTTCCCTTGGTGCCTACACTCGTCGTACGGGGCCGGCCACGTCGTCAGGGGGCGGGATGTTCAACCTGGTGGAGGAACTGTTCGCGCCGGGGCGCAAGCACACCGACGAGGAACGGCGGCGGCTGACCCTGGTGGTCACGGACACCGGCGACAGCGATCCGGGCAAGGGGCCGATAGATCTGTCCTCGGGCAAGGTCACCATCCGCCTACCGGAGCAGGAACCGCCGCCGGACTCCTGACGGGGCAGCCGTCCTCGCGCCCGGCCGGCCCTCGCGCGCAGCTGGCCCTCGCGCGCGGTCCGTCCCGGCACCTGGCTCGCCCCTCGTGCCCAGCCCGTCCTCGCGCCCAGCCCGTCCTCGCACCCGGCCCGCTCACCCCGCGCCGCTACCCCGCCGACAGCTCCGTCGGCGACTCCGCCGGGGCGAACAACCGCAGCCGGTGGGCCATCGCGCCCGCCTCGCCGCGGCCGGAGACGCCCAGCTTGGCCAGGATGTTGGAGACGTGGACGCTGGCCGTCTTGGGCGAGATGAACAGCTCGTCGGCTATCTGGCGGTTGCTGCGCCCGGCCGCGACCAGGCGCAGGACGTCGCGCTCGCGCGGGGTCAGGCCGAACGTCTCGGCGGGCGGTGTGACGGCGGCCCGCTCCTCCGTGGGCCGCGCGGCATCCGGCTCCGGCCGCCCCGCCAGGGGTATTCGGGCGCGCTGGGCGAGCCGTTCGATCCCGTCGGTGAGCGACCGGGCGCCCATCCCGCCGGCTGCGTCGCGGGCCTGGACGAGCAGCAGCGCGGCGGCCTCGCGCGGCGTGCGGCCCTTCAGCCCGGCCGTTGCCCGCGCGGCGTCGTGGAGCAGCGCCTCGGCCCAGCGGTAGGCGGCCACGGCGAGTTCCCACGGGCGCTCCACCTGCTCGAAGGCGGCCACCGTGGCGGCCCAGGCGTCCGGTGCCGGGCGGCCGGCGGCGCGCAGCAGCTCGGCCTCCACGGCGCTGCCGTACGCCACCCAGACGGGTGATACGGCGGGCGTGCCCTTCGCGGCCTGCCGGATGCGCGCGAGGGTGGCGGGCCGCCCCGGCTCGGCGGCGGGCAGACCGCGCAACTCCGACTCGGTGGTGGCCGCCGCCCACAGCAGCGGCCAGACATACCGCTGGGTGCCGGGCGGAAAACCGGTTTCCAGGGCCTGCCGGAGGATGTCGCGTACGTCCGCGACGCGGCCCCGGGCGGCGGCGATCTCCAGGGCGTACCGGGTGAGGGGGAGGGAGTGCTGCGGCTGGAGGTCGTGGGTGCCGTAGTGCTCCCGGGCGACGGCCAGATGCCGTTCCGCGCGGTCCACGTCGCCCTCCTTCAGGGCGAGGTCCGCGAGGCGGTTGGTGGCCAGGGCGCGGGAACGGGCGCTCAGCGAGCGGCGGCGGGCGGCCAGGGCCGCTTCCCGCGCCTGCTCCCAGCGGCCCAGTGACTGGAGCGACTCGGCGCGGTTCCCGCTGACCCAGCTCGTGCTCTCCTTCAGGCCGTAGTGCTCGGTGAGGGCGAGGCCCCGGTCCGCCACCTCGACGGCTTCCGCGGAGCGGCCCACGCCTTCCAGTGCCGAGGAGAGGTTGATGTGCCCGCGGGCGACCACCGAGGAGCAGCCGCGGGCCACCGCCCGCTCCAGGACGGCGCGCAGCTGCTCCAGTCCGCCCTCCACATCGCCCGAGTCGACCCGCAGGCCGGCCAGGGTGACCAGCGAATTCAGCTCCTGCTCCGTGTCGCCGACGAGCCGGGCCAGCTCCACGGCGCGCTCGGCCGTGGCGAAGCTCTCGGAGCCGGGGGTGTGCAGCATCGCCCAGGACGCGGACTGGGCGAGCACGGCGGCGTGCACCGAGGACGGCGGCAGGCCGCGCACCAGCTCCTGGGCACGGGCCAGTTCGGTCCAGCCGTCGCCGCGGCCGGTGCCCTGCACGAGGCGGGAGCGCTGGAGCAGGAACCACGCCGTGCGCAGCGGGTCCTTCTCCGCGTCGAGGGAGCGCAGGGCGCGCTTGGTGATCGTGAAGGCGCGCTCGGTGTCCCCGGACAGGCGCGCGGCCACCGCGATCTCGGCGAGCAGATCCATGAAGTGCAGCGCGTCATCGTCGCAGCCGCAGGCCGGGTACGCCTCGGCGTAGTCCGCCGGGCGCACGGCGCGGCGGACCTCCTTGGGCGCGTCGTCCCACAGCTCCAGTGCGCGGTCCAGCAGCCGCAGTTGCTCGGTGTGGGCGTGGCGGCGGCGGGCCTGGACGGAGGCGGCGAGGACGGCGGGCAGCGCCTTGGCCGGGTCGTGGGCGTGGTACCAGTAGCTGGCCAGGCGGGCGGCGCAGGTGTCGGCGCGGACCAGCGAGGGGTTGGCCTCCAGGGCTTCGCCGTACCTGCGGTTGAGGCGGGTGCGCTCGCCGGGCAGCAGGTCGTCGACGACGGCCTCGCGGACCAGGGCGTGCCGGAAACGGTAGCCCGTGCCGTCCCGGTCGGGCACCAGGGTGTTGCTGCCGACGGCCGCCCGCAGCGCCTCGATGAGGTCGTCCTCGGGCAGGCCGCAGACGGCGGCGAGCAGTTCGTGTTCGACCGTGGAGCCGCCCTCGGCGGCCACCCGCACGACCCGCTGGGCGTCCTCGGGCAGCGCCTCGACCCGGACGAGCAGCAGGTCGCGCAGCGGGTCGCTGAGGCCGGTCAGACAGCCGTCCCCGATGCCGCGGGCCAGCTCCTCCACGAAGAAGGCGTTCCCCTCGGAGCGCTCGAAGACCCGGTCGACCAGGGCCTCGTCGGGGTCGCGGCCGGTGATGCCGGCGATCTGGGTGCGCACCTCGGAGCGGTTGAAGCGGGCCAGTTCGACGCGGTGGATCGTACGCATACGGTCGATCTCGGCCAGGAAGGGGCGCAGCGGGTGGCGGCGGTGGATGTCGTCGGAGCGGTAGGTGGCGACGAGGAGGATGCCGGCGTCGTTCAGGGCGCGCAGCAGGTAGGAGAACAGCTCCCGGGTGGAGCGGTCGGCCCAGTGCAGGTCTTCGATGACGACGGCGAGCGGGCGGTGGGCGGCCAGGCGCTCCAGGAGCCGGGCGGTCAGCTCGAAGAGGCGGGCCCGGCCCTGCTCGTCGTCGTGCGCCTCGCGGGCGGGCTCGCCCAGCTCGGGCAGGATGCGGGCCAGTTCGCCCTCCTGGCCGGAGACGGCGGCGGCCAGTTCCCCGGGCAGCTGGGCGTTGAGCAGGTGCAGGACCGCGGAGAACGGGGCGAACGGCAGGCCCTCGGAGCCGATCTCGATGCAGCCGCCGATCGCGACCAGGACGCCGTCGGCCCGCGCGGCGCACGCGAACTCCTCGATGAGCCGGGTCTTGCCGACCCCCGCCTCGCCGCCGATGAGCAGCGCCCGGGGCTCGCCCGACTCCTTGATGCGGGCGAGAGCGCCGCGCAGTGTGCCTAGCTCACTGCCGCGGCCGACGAACACCGGACTGACGGACCTGGTTTCCACGCCGCTGAGCATCGCACAGGGGTCTGACAACGCGGCAGTGGTCATGGTCACGCGAGACGGCTCCCGGGGCCCCGGTCGGGCCACGGGAGCCGTGTCGGTCGAACGGCTCACCGGCCGGCCCGCCGGTCAGGCGGCCCTGGTG
The DNA here is from genome assembly GCF_008634025.1 of Streptomyces albofaciens JCM 4342. NCBI lineage: Bacteria > Bacillati > Actinomycetota > Actinomycetes > Kitasatosporales > Streptomycetaceae > Streptomyces > Streptomyces albofaciens. The sequence goes on from NZ_PDCM01000002.1 coordinate 2,764,355, forward strand.
AACCGGTCGGGCGAGCCACTCACCCGCCTTTCCGGGCCGTCGGCCCCGGAGCCGCCCCGGCGCGCGCGGCGGGCCTTGCGGGCCTCGTTGGCAAGTCGCTCGCGGTCGGCCTGGCGCCGCAGTTCCTCGTAGCGGGCGCGGAGTTCGAGTTCCCCGTAGAACATGGTGTGCTCCCTGGTTCCGGCGTGGGCACGGTGACACCTGAGGGCGGTGTCCTGTTGACGTGCTCCAGCCTGCTCGCCCAGAGGGGCGCGCCACATCGGGCAGGTTCCCGATCTTGGGGAGTACGGGGGCCTTAGCCGCGCGGGGCCCCGGAGCGGCGGATCCTTAGGCGGCCGCTCACGGCCTTAGGGAATGCCGGGTTCCGGGGCCCGCCGAGGCGTCGGTACCTCAGGACCCGGAGGCCCCGGCCCCGCCGCTCTTGGGCAGCGTGGGCAGGCTCGCGAACAAGTCGAAGTACATGCCCGCGGAGACGATGATCCCCAGCACGCCGAGGGCGATTCCGCCCCAGGCCACGGCCCGTACCCAGGCCGGGCGGGTACGGGTGAGGACCAGGCCCGCGACCACCACGGCGAGCAGCGCGAACAGGCCGTTCACCAGGGCGTGGGTGTGCCAGGGGGCGCCGTAGACGGTGCCGATCTGGTCGGTGGCCTTGCCGGTCTGGAGCTTGATCTGGCCGAGCAGCGTCTGGCGCTCGGCCAGGACCGTGCCCATCCAGGTGCCGGTGAGCGAGGCCAGGCCCAGCCCGGCGGCGACGACGGCGCCGGCGCCGGACGCCACCGAGCCGGTCGCGGTGGCGGCGGCCGGCGGCGCGTCCGCCTCGGCGTCCTCGGTGTCTTCCCGGTCCTCGTCGGCGGCGTCGGTGCCGCGCGGGGCGTCCTCGTCGACCGTGGCGCCGGCGGGCGGCTCCCCGTCCGTCTTCCCGGCCCCGGGAGCCTCGGACGTGCCGGTGGCCTCCGTCGTACCGGGGGCCTCGGCGGCCTCGGCCGCCTTCGTGTCGTCGGTGCGCGCTTCGGTCTTCGTCGTGTCCATGGGCGCGACCGTAGGTGCCGCGTCTGAGAGACCTATGAGAACGCCCGTGACGCGGGGGAAACCGGCCACACCGGTGGACGTACGAGCCGTCCGGGACTGCGCGGCCGGCCCGCCCGGCCCGGGACCGCCCGTCAGCGCCGTACCAGCCCTTCGCCGCCCTGCCGCTGTCCCGGGACGGCAAGCGGAACCGCAACCGGAACCGCCGGCCCGTCCGCCCCGGTGCCCGGCACCGGCCCGCGGTCCGGCGCTGCTTCCGGCGGCTCGATGCTGATCCGCGGCAGCCGCCGCTCCAGCCACCCCGGCAGCCACCAGTTCGCGCCGCCGAGCAGGTGCATCAGGGCGGGGACGAGCAGGGTGCGCAGGACGAAGGCGTCCAGGGCGACGGCGGCGGCCAGGCCGATGCCGAACATCGCGACGATGCGGTCGCCGCTGAGCACGAACGCCGCGAAGACCGCGATCATGATGACCGCCGCCGAGTTGATCACCCGGCCGGTCTCGGCCAGCCCGACCCGTACGGCGCGGCGGTTGTCGCCGGTGCGCCGCCACTCCTCGTACATCCGGCTGACCAGGAAGACCTGGTAGTCCATGGAGAGCCCGAACAGCACGGACACCATGATCACCGGCAGGAACGGCTCGATCGGGCCCGCGCTGCCCAGCCCGAGCGGTTCGCTCCCCCACCCCCACTGGAAGACCGCCACCACGATCCCGAACGAGGACGCGACGGCCGCGACGTTCATCGCGGCGGCCTTCAGCGGTATGCCGATGCTGCGGAAGGCGAGGAGCAGCAGGACGCAGCCCAGGCCGATGACGGTGCCCACGAAGAGCGGCAGTTTGCCCACGATGACGGCGGCGAAGTCGTCGTAGCTCGCGGTCACCCCGCCCACGTGGACCTGCATGCCGGTGCCCTCGGCGGCCTTCGGCAGCACCTCGTCGCGCAGCCGTTCCACCAGGTCGGAGGTCTGCCGGGACTGCGGGGAGCCGTCCGGTACGACCGTGATCACGCCGGTGCTGCCACTGCCGTCGAACTCCGGGCCCTGTACCTGCGCCACACCCGGGGTGCTGCGCAGTTCGGCCGGCAGCCGGTCGAAGGCGAGCCGGTCCTTGGCCCCGTCGAGGTCGCCGACCAGGGACAGCGGCCCGTTGGAGCCCGGCCCGAAGCCCTTGGCGAGCAGGTCGTACGCCTGGCGGGTGGTGCTGGTGGCGGGGTTGTTGCCCTGGTCGGAGGTGCCCAGGTGCAGGGAGAGCGTGGGCAGTGCCAGCAGCAGCATGAGGGCTGCGGCGGCCGCCCCCAGAAGCTTGGGATGACGTTCGACGAAGCCGGACCAGCGCGCGGCGAAACCGGCGGGCGGCTCGGGAAGGGGCCCCTCGGCGGCCAGCCGCCGCCGTTCGCGCCGGCTCAGCGCCCGCTCCCCGATCACGCCGAGCAGCGCCGGGAGCAGGGTGATCGAGGCGGCGACGGTCAGGACGACGGTGAGCGAGGCGGCGAGGGCGACACCGTTGAGGAAGCCGAGCCGCAGCACGAACATGCCGAGCAGGGCGATGCAGACGGTGGCCCCGGCGAAGACCACCGCACGCCCGGAGACGCTGACCGCGCGCTCGGCGGCCTCCCGTACGGAGAGGCCGGATTTCAGCCCTCTGCGGTGCCGGGTCACGATGAAAAGCGCGTAGTCGATGCCGACCCCGAGGCCGACGAGCATGCCCAGCATCGGGGCGAAGTCGGCCACCGTCATGGCGTGGCCGAGCAGCGCGATGCCCGCCGAGGCGGTGCCCACGCTCACCACCGCCGTGACCAGCGGCAGGAGGGTGGCGGCGAGCGATCCGAAGGCGAGGAAGAGGACGACTCCGGCGGCCGCGAGGCCGATCGCCTCGGCGAGGTGCGTCCCCGAGGACTCGGTGACCGCGATGTCCGCGCCGCCCAGCTCCACCTGGAGTCCGTCGCCCGCGGCGGCCCTGGCGGTGTCCACGACGCGCTGGACCTGCGCCTTGTCCAGGTCCCCGGAGCCGTTGGCGGGGGCGTCGAAGGACAGCTCCGCGTAGGCGGTGTGCCCGTCCCGGCTGATCTGGCCCGCGCCCTGGGGGCCGTACGGGCTCTGCACGGACGCGACCCCGGGCATCCGGGCGATCGTGTCGAGGGTCTGCTGGAGGTCTTTCTGCACGGCGCCCGCGCGGACGGTGCCGGACGCGGTGTGCCACACGATGGTGTCGCCGCCCCGGGCCTGGTCCGGGAACGCCCGCGCCAGCAGGGCTCCGGCCTGCCCGGATTCGGTCCCGGGGACGTCGTAGCGGTCGGAGTAGGCGGAGCCGGCGGTCCCGGCCGCGGCGGCGGCTCCCGCGAAGGCGGCGAGCCAGAGCACGATCACGACGATGCGGCGCCGCAGGCACCACCGGGTCAGTGCGGTCATGGAGCTCTTCGTCTGCTTCCCGGGTCAGGCGCCGATGTCTCCCGGGATGTACCCGTGGTGCCGAACGCGTAATGGAGGGGGAAGCACGGGACCGCCGCCTGCCGACGAAGGAGCGACGGGCCCGTACCTCTTGCAGAGTGACAGCAGGAAAAGATCCTTTGACCCTTTTGTGGACTTCCCCACAAAGGGACCGGGAAGTGGAACTCCGGCCGGGGATCACCGGGCGACCGGAAGGCACCCGGTTCCGACCGGGAGGAGCCCGGTCCCGCCCCAGAGGCGCCCGGTTCCGACCGAGAGGGGCCCGGTCCCGCCCCAGAGGTGTCCGTTCCGCCCGCTCCGGTCAGCCGGTGATCGATTCCTTCCCGTTCTCGATGTGGCCCATGAAGCGGCGGTGGAAGGACGCGTCCTGCGCGACGGACAGGTCCAGGTCGTACCAGCCGTGCCCGGCCGCCGCGGCGTGCGCGACGGTACGGGTGCTGCCCGCCCGTACGGTGATCGTGCGCGGGGCCGCGTCGCTGTACGCCAGCGGCTTCAGCGTGAAGGTGAGGTCCGCGTGGCCCTTGTTGACGAGCGTGAGGTGCAGTTCACGGCGGTGCGCGTCCAGGCGGGTGCCGATCCGGACCTCGGCTGCCGCGCCGGCGGCCGTGCCCGCGTGCTCGCGCCGGAACCCGTTGGGGCCCGTAAGGGTGAATCGGTACGCGCCGTCCTTGACCGGCACCTCCCAGTCGGCCCGGCCCAGCACGTCGCGGTGCTGCGGCGTGCCGTACTCCCCCGCGTACGGGTACAGCGCGAAGTGCGCGCTCGCCCGGCCGGTGTTGCGCACCGCGAGCCGGAAGCGCTTGCCCTGCGCGTCGTAGGCGCCGTCCGCGTCGGGCTGGTACGGCAGCGGACGCGCGGGCCGGGTGCCCTCCTCCTGGCGCGGCAGCCGCTGCTCGCGCGGCGGGCGCGGGGACCAGCGCCCGCTGAACGGCGGGATCGCGCCGGGCCGCTCCACGGCGGGCTGCCGGCGCCCGCGCGAGAAGTCGAAGGCAGTGGTGAGATCACCGCAGACGGTGCGCCGCCAGGCGCTGATGTTGGGCTCGCGCACGCCCGTCCAGCGCTCCAGGAAGCGGACGATGGAGGTGTGGTCGAAGACCTGCGAGCAGGCGTAGCCGCCCACCGTCCAGGGCGAGATGACCAGCATCGGCACGCGTATCCCGAGCCCGGTCGGCTTCCCGTCCCAGAACTCGCCCTCCGTGCCCTGCGGAGGCACCGGCGGCGGCACGTGGTCGAAGAAGCCGTCGTTCTCGTCGTACGTGAGGAACAGCGCGGTGTGCCGCCACACGTCCGGGTTCTTGCCGAGCGCGTCGAGGACCTTGTAGACGATGGTCGCGCTGGCGACCGGTGAGGACGAGCCGGGGTGTTCGGAGTCCGCGGCGGAGGGGACGATGTAGGACACCTCGGGCAGCTTGCCCGCGGCGACATCGGCGGCGAAGGCGGTGGCCGTGGAACCCGGCTCACCACGGCGCAGCGCGCGCTCGAAGAGGCTGCGGTCGGCCGCGCTGAGCGCCCGTACGCCCTCGTCCAGCAGTCCTTGCAAGCGCTTGCGCTCCGCTTCCCCGGCCGCCGCCACCTCCCCGTAGAACGCGGTCATGTTCTGCACGCCACCGCCCACCTTGGCCAGCGCCTTCTTCATGACGGCCTTGAAGGTGGCGAAGAACTCCAGGTTGTTGTCGGTGAAGTTGTCCCACTCCTGGTAGACGCGCCAGCTGTGCCCGGCCTTCTCCAGGCGCTCGGCGTACGTGGGCCAGGCGTAGCCGGGGTGGGTGTCCTCCGCGTAGGCGTCGTTGCCCACCGCGCGCTTGCCGGAGCCCGGCTCGGGCCCGGTCCAGCCGCTGACCAGGTGGTTGCGGTTGGGGCTGGTGGAGGAGTGGATCGAGGAGTGGTAGGCGTCGCAGACGGTGAAGGTGTCGGCGAGCTCGTAGTGCAGCGGTACGTCCCGGCGGTCGTAGTGGGCCATGGTGGCGGCCGTCTTGGCGGTCACCCAGTTGTCCATCCACCCGTCGCGCCACGCCTTGGCGCCGCCGGACCAGTCGTGGTTGAGCGCGCCGATGTACTGGAGGTCCTTCTTCTGGGCCGCCGCGGCCTCGCGTACGGAGAAGGGCAGCACGGTCCCGGTGCCGGCCGCGCCCGACTGCTCGAAGACGCTCCGGCCGTTCGGGAGCCGGACGGCGTTGCGGTCGGCGTAGCCGCGTACGCCGCGCAGCATGCCGAAGTAATGGTCGAAGGAACGATTCTCCTGCATCAGCACCACGACGTGCCGGATGGCGTCGAGCCCGCCCCGGCCATGCCCGTGCCCGCGCCCCTCGACGGCCGGTCCGGCGGCCAGCGCCTGCTGCAACGACGGCGGCAGCAACGACGCGGCGGCAGCCGCACCGGCCGCCGCCGCACCAAGTCCCATGACCCGTCTGCGAGATACCTCGGATGCCACGCTCGACCTCCCAGTCGACTGCCCACGGTCGGGCAATGGTTCGCCGCCGGCCCATTGGCGGGGGCGAGCGGGACGGTAGTGGAGCATCGTGGCGTCGGATAGGTATCGGGGTGACAAGTTGGGGAACAGATGGGTCCGGTTCCGGTTACGGACGTGGCCTCACCCCGCCGTCGGCGCTCACGCCGCGCCGTCGAGTACCGCCCGGACTTCCGGCACGTCCCGGTATCCCTCCAGCCGCTCCCGTACCACGCGAACCCGCGCGGCCGTACGGTCGCTGGTCACGGTCTCGCTCAGGGTGATGACCCGTTCCGCTGTCGCTGCCGCCTCTTCCGGTTCGTTCGCGTCGGCCAGCGCGACGGCCAGCCACGACAGGTACAGGGCGAGTTCCCGGGTGTGTGTCGTGTCGTAGCGGCTGAGTACGTCCCGCAGCAGGGGGACCGCCCGCAGAGGCCGGCGCAGCTCCGTGTAGACCCGGCTTTCCATGACCCGTAGTTCCCCGGCGTCCACCCAGTACAGGTAGGCGGGAGACTCGACGCCCGCGCCGTCCGCGGCCAACGCCTCACCGGCCTCTCCGAGTGCCCGCATGGCAGGCTGGGCTTCCCCTGCCTTGGTGTGGGCCCATGCCACCCGATCGAGGTACAACGCGCGGGCCTTCGGAGGCGCGTCCGGCCCCGCCCCGTCGAGGGCTGCCTGTGCGAGCCGGGCCCCGTCAACCTCCTCGCCGGTGTTGCTCAGTTGATAGGCCAGCGATCCAGCGAGGTTTCCGGCCAGCGTCCGGTCGCCCGCCTGCGTCGCCGCACTGATTCCGAGCCGGTAGACGCGTTCCGCATCCGCGTGCTGCCCGGCGTCACTGGCAATCCATCCCGCGATCTGCGCCAACTCGCCGATCTGCCGGAGAAGAGCACACCCCACCTCCCCGGAGTGGGCGCCTTCCTTGTACAGCCGTACAGCGGCGCGGAGTTCCCGCAGAGCGGGCCGGATCAAGTCGCCCCCGGCCAGCACGTCATCTGCGAGCCGGAGCCCGTGTACGCGCTCTCGCAGGTCACCGACCTGCCCCATACCGATACGTCGGCCCTCGCGGGCGCTGAGCGGGGCCAGAGGGTCGTCGTCGGGCAGGAAGTCCGCCAGGGTCGGCAAGGGTGGTTCATCCGGCTTCTGCGGCTCCATGAGCACGTCCATGGACACACCGAGGGCAGCAGCGATGAACGGCAGCCACTGACGGGGCGTGCGCTTCCCCTGCTCCCACCGGCTGACCTCCTGGCGGCCGACCGGTCCACCCATGACCCCGGCGCCCCGGCAGACCTCACGCCCCAAGCGCTCCTGACTCCACCCGAGGCGGCTCCGCTCACGCCGGATGTTGGCCCCGATGCAGCTTCCCATGGGGCCAGCCTGGCCGACACCTGGCCTACATGGGGCCGCTGGTGGCCACGCCGCTCCCCGGCTGGGCGGGTCGGGGTCCTTTCCCATGCCATGGACGAGGTCCCCGTCGTACGCTCGAAGCATGAGCACTGCGGGGCAGAGGGTCAAAGAAGTCCGCAAGCGTCGCGGGCTGTCACAACGTGAACTGGCCGATGCGTCGGGAGTCTCGCTCTCGTCCATCCGGAAGCTCGAACAAGGCGAGCGGGAAACTGCTCGCCTGGAGACACTGCGCAAGCTCGCACACGCGCTGAGGGTGCCGACGATGCGCCTGGCCGGCGGACCGAACCCGGAGGATGCCGGCGCCGACACAGTGGATCGCTGGGCGGCCGTCCGGGAAGCGCTGGTACGTCCCCCCGTCGCACCGGGGCTGAACGACGAGCCGCCGACCGTCAGCGGAATACGCGACTCCCTCCGCGAGGCAGCTCCCCTCTTCGCCCACGACCAGTACACGGCACTGGCGGTACTGCTGCCGTCCCTGCTGCGGGACGCCGAAGCGCTCGGCTCGGAGGGCCGGGCAGTAAGGGTGCGGCTCTTGCAGCTCGCCGGGTGGCTCATGGTTCAGACCCGGCAGTTCACGGCCGCCGAGACAGCCCTTGAACGCGCCCTGGACGACTCGGCCGACCGCATGGAAGGTGCGGCCACAGTCAACACGCTGTGCTGGCTGCTGCTGCGCCAGGGTGAGTTGGGCAAGGCGTACGACCTGGCCGTGAAGTGGGCCGACGAGACCGAACCCCGGGTGTCCCGCGCGACTCCGGCAGAGCTGAGCACCTGGGGCTGGATGCTGCTCCGCGTGTCCGCTGCCGCCGTCCGGAACTCGCAGCCGGGCGACGCCGAGGACGCCTTGAAGTTCGCCACGGCGGCAGCCGTCGCCCTCGGACGCGAGCATGCCCCGAACAACGACTTCCTCCGTACGTTCGGGCCGACCACGGTCAAGCTCAAGGCCGCCGAGAACGCCGGTGTGATCGACCGGCCCGACATGGTGCTCCGCATCGCCGAGCGGGTGCCGGTCTTCAGCCTCAAGCCCACGTCGAACAACCGGAACCGGCACTTGCTGGACGTGGCCGACGCCTACGCCAAAACGGGTGAATACGCCGAGGCGTTCGGCAAGCTGGAGCAGATCCGTTCCGACAGCCCCGAATGGCTGCCGAATCAGCGCTATGCCCGTGACATCCTCGGCCGGGTGGTCCGGGGGCGCCGGACGTTGACGGCGGACATGCGGACGATGGCCGACGTGGTGGGCCTGCCGCTCTAGCGTTTGTGGCACTTCCCGCTACCGGCCTCACAAAGTGCCACAGACAGCGGGAAGTTGCCGTTCCTACCGTGGATGCCATCGGACCACGAGGGGACGGCGATGAACTATGGCCTACGACTGGGCCCCCACCACGGGCACGTACGCGGTGGACATGACGAACGACAGGATCGGCGAGGTGCGCAGGCGGCTCGAAGGGGCCGTGTACCTCGTCCCGCCTGGTGGCGGACGTGAATGGGCGGTGCGTCCCGACCACCTGCGCAAGCCCACCGGCGAGGAGCGCGCGCGGGCGCTGACCTGGACGCGTCCGGTCAGGAGCCGGCCGTGAACCGCTCCTACTCCGCACCACGCCGCAGCTATCCGGAACCGCCGGTCGATCCCCCCATGCGGTCCCCGTCACTCGAACCCGTGCCGGTCCAGGGGTGCGAGGTGTGCGCACATGCCGCGGCATGGCGGCGGGCGTACCGGACGGGAAGGGGCACGGCGGACGCTTGCACCAACCACTCGGCGGCCCTGGACTGCTCCCTGGAGATCCGCAACCACCCGCACGAGCCGCGCGTACTGGGGCTACCGGTCAACGCCCCGGCGGTACGCCGATGAGCCCCCGCAGCGTGATCCGCGCCGTGAAGCACACCATCGGCACCCACCCGCAAAGCGAGATCACCGTATCGGCGTGCTGCCTGACCGGTGGATGCCCGTGGACGCTGACGGAGACCGCCGACCTGAAGGCGGCCGACCTGGCGGCGATGGCGCATACAGGCCGTACGGGGCATCCGACGTTCGCCCGGACGTTCCAGGACGTGGCGCTCGTACGCCGCCTGGAACTGAACGAGGGGCAGGCGGAGGTCCCGCCGCTTCAGGCGCCTCGTTGAGCCCCGGCAGAGAGGGGAGGGTGTGGACGCGGCCATCGCCACCACCTTCCGGAAGACCGACCCGGGACCCGGCCGACGTGCTGATGGTGGCCCGGCTCGGGGCTTCGTCGTCCCGACCGGCGAGAACTGACCACCACCAGCACGGCAACCGCCCCGGGCACGGGTCATGTCACCCCGGCAACCGCACCGACAGCCCGTGCCGGAATTCGTTCCGCGGGTCCCAGCGAGCCTTGACGCGTTGCAGTCGCGGGTAGTTGTCCTTGTAGTAGATGGTGTGCCACGGCACGCCGGAGGTGTTCTGGTGCGGGTCGGCCAGGTCACGGTCCGGGTAGTTGATGAAGGAGCCGTCGCTGACCTCGCCCGGTACGGGCACGCCGCCGGTGTCCGCGTACACGTCGCGGTAGAAGGCGCGGAGCCAGGCCAGCGGCTTCGCCCCGGCCGCCTCCTCGCCCTCCCAGCCGGTCATGTAGATCGCCTTGAGGATCGAGTCGCGCTGGGCCACGGCGGTCGCGTCCGGTGCGACGGTGTTGACCTTTCCGCCGTACGAGACCAGCCACAGCGACCCGGAGATGTTCTCCGACGCCGGGCCCGCCAGGTGCCGGTGGAGCGCGGTGATCTGCCGGTCCGTGTAGCCCTTGCGCAGGTAGCCGCACTTGACCTTGAACGGGGCCGGCTCGCTCTCCTGGACGAGGGCGACCGCCTCCAGCCAGGGACGGACGTGGTGCCGGATGTCCGGCTTGGCGCCCGTGCCGCGTCCGACGGCGTCCACGTAGGCGCGCATCCGCCGCTCGGTGTCCGGCGTGGTGGCGTCCAGGTGGCCCACCAGGGTGAGGGTGCCGGTGTTGCGGGTGTTGAGCATGAGCACGCTGAACAGGTCGGCGTACGAGCTGTCCGGGGCGCTGTTGTGCTGGTACCAGGTGTTGTGGTTGCGCACCAGGCGGGCGAACGCGCGCTCGTCGAGGTCCTTCCAGTTCCAGGTCGCGATGAAGCTGAGGACGGACGCCGGGGCCTTGGGCAGCAGCCGGGCGGGGTCGTCGCCCTCGGCGGCCGGGTCGCGGAACCAGTAGCAGGTGACGATGCCGAAGTTGCCGCCTCCGCCGCCGGTGTGCGCCCACCACAGGTCGTGGTTCGGGTCCTTGGGGTCGCGGGTGGCCACCACGCTGCGGGCCCGGCCCGACCGGTCGACCACGACGACCTCGACGGCGTACAGGTGGTCGACGGACAGCCCGTACCGCCGCGAGAGCGTGCCGTAGCCGCCGCCGAGGACGTGCCCGCCGACCCCGACCTCCGCGGTCGCGCCGGCCGGGATGGAGACCCCCCAGCCGAGGAAGAGGGCGCGGTAGACCTCGCCGAGCAGGGCGCCGGGCTCGACGGCGAACGCGCGGCGGGCGGTGTCGTAGCGGACCGCGCGCATGGGTGAGGTGTCGATCAGTACGCGGACGGACGGGTCGTCGACGAAGTTCTCGAAGCAGTGGCCGCCGCTGCGTACGGCGATGCGCTTGCCGTCCCGTACGGCCTGCTGTACGGCGGCGACGACCTGTCCGGTGGTGCGCACGACGTGGACGCGCTCGGGCTTGCCGACGAAACGGCTGTTGCTGCCGCGGCGGGTGAGGGAGGAGTAGCGCGGGTCGTCCGGGCCGAGGGTGACGGGAGCCGGGGAAGCGGCGGCGGCCCCGGGGGCGGCGGGCGCGGCTGCCGCGATGCCCGGCGTCGCCACGGCCGCGGCCGTGCCGCCGAGCGCCGCCGCGCCCGCGAGCAGGGTCCGGCGCTTCACTTCGGCCATGGTCCGCTCCCGTAACTGTGCTGAGGTTGACGGTGGTTGGTCGTGATTCACCCTTCCACCATCGGGCCCGCACGACCCCGGAGCATCGTCCGCCGAGACCAACTCGCCCCTAGGGAGAACGGTGTACGGACGCGACTGCCCGCCCTCCCTCAGGAGGGCGCGCGACCGGCCCGCGTCATCCGAAAGAACGGTTCTCCCGGGCACCCCTCCAAGGGACGCCCATCCATGAACACTTCACAAACTCTTGACAACCGCATTGGTCTGGACCATTTTGTGCTTGCGCGACGCCCGCCCGGTTCTCCGGACCCGGCGGGCGGCCCTTCCGGGCTCATCACTTGGAGACAGCCATGCCGCACCCCCTCATGTCCCGCACCCCCCGCTCCCGGCACAGACGGTGGATCGGTACCGCCTTCACCGGGCTGGCGGCCGCCGCCCTCGCCGTCACCGGCACCGCGGCCGGCGCCTCGGCGGCCCCCCACGCCGCCGCCTCCGGTGCCGCCACCGGAGCCGCCGCCGACGTCAACAACGCGAAGAACCCCGGGTTCGAGTCCGGGCTCTCCGGATGGACGTGTTCGGCGGGCGCCGGTTCCACCGTGTCCTCCCCCGTGCACGGCGGCACCTCGGCCCTGAAGGCCACGCCCTCCGGCACGGACCAGGCCAAGTGCTCGCAGACCGTGGCGGTCAAGCCCAACTCGACGTACACGCTCAGCGCGTACGTCCAGGGCTCGTACGTCTACCTCGGCGCGAGCGGCACCGGCACCACCGACGTGTCCACCTGGGCCCCCGGCGCCACCACTTGGCAGCAGCTGAAGACCACCTTCACCACCGGCCCCTCCACCACCTCCGTCACCGTCTACACCCACGGCTGGTACGGGCAGGCCGCCTACTTCGCCGACGACATCAGCGTCTTCGGGCCGGACGGCGGGGGCAACGGCGACCCGGGCGACCCGGTCCCCGACGCGCCCACCGGGCTGACCGCGGGCGCCGTCACCTCGTCCTCCGTGGCGCTGTCCTGGAACCCGGCCAAGTACGCCACCGGCTACCACGTCTACCGCGACGGCGCCAAGGTCCAGGCGGTCACCGGCACCTCGGCCACCGTGACCGGCCTGAGCCCCTCCACCGCGTACCGCTTCCAGGTCGCCGCGACCAACGCGGCGGGCGAGTCGGCCAAGTCCGCCGAGGTCACCGCCACCACGTCCCCGGGCGGCGGCAATCCCGGCCCCTCGGTACCGAAGCACGCGGTCACCGGCTACTGGCAGAACTTCAACAACGGCGCGACCGTACAGAAGATCAGCGAGGTGTCCGACCAGTACGACATCATCGCGGTCTCCTTCGCCGACGCCACCACCACACCCGGCGCGATCACCTTCAACCTCGACTCGGCGGGTCTGGGCGGCTACACGGTCGCGCAGTTCAAGGCCGACATCAAGGCGAAGCAGGCGGCCGGCAAGAACGTCATCCTGTCCGTCGGCGGCGAGAAGGGCACCATCTCCGTCAACGACGCCGCCTCCGCGAACAACTTCGCCAACAGCGCGTACGCGCTCATGCAGGAGTACGGCTTCAACGGCGTCGACATCGACCTCGAAAACGGCATCAACCCGACCTACATGTCGCAGGCCCTGCGCTCGCTGTCCCAGAAGGCGGGCAGCAAGCTGGTCATCACCATGGCCCCGCAGACCATCGACATGCAGTCCACCCAGGGCGGCTACTTCAAGACCGCGCTGAACATCAAGGACATCCTCACCGTCGTCAACATGCAGTACTACAACAGCGGTTCGATGCTCGGCTGCGACGGCAAGGTCTACTCGCAGGGCACGGTGGACTTCCTCACCGCGCTGGCCTGCATCCAGCTCGAAGGCGGCCTCGACCCGTCCCAGGTGGGCATCGGTGTCCCGGCCTCGCCCCGGGCCGCGGGTGGCGGTTACGTGTCTCCCAGCGTCGTCAACAGCGCGCTGGACTGCCTCACCAAGGGCACCGGCTGCGGCTCCTTCAAGCCCGCCAAGACCTACCCGTCCCTGCGCGGCGCCATGACCTGGTCCACCAACTGGGACGCGGCGTCCGGCAGCGCCTGGTCGAACGGCGTGGGCCCGCACGTCCACAACCTGCCGTAAGGCAGCGGAAGGGGCGGCACACCACCGGTGTGCCGCCCCTTGCCGCGTTACCGGACGTCAGCCCTCGACGCCCAGCTTCTCCAGGATCAGCTCGCGGACCCGGGCCGCGTCGGCCTGGCCGCGGGTGGCCTTCATGACCGCGCCGACCAGGGCGCCGGCCGCGGCCACCTTGCCGCCGCGGATCTTGTCGGCGATGGCGGCGTTGGACTCGATGGCCTCGTCCACGGCCTTGCCCAGCGCGCCCTCGTCGGAGACGACCTTCAGGCCGCGCTTCTCGACGACGGTGTCCGGGTCGCCTTCGCCCGCGAGGACGCCCTCGATGGTCTGGCGGGCCAGCTTGTCGTTGAGGGAGCCCTCGGCGACCAGCGCCGCCACCCGCGCGACCTGCTCCGGGGTGATGGGCAGGGCGGCGAGCTCGACGCCGTCCTCGTTGGCGCGGCGGGCCAGTTCGCCCATCCACCACTTGCGGGCGGCGGCGGAGTCCGCGCCGGCCTCGATGGTGGCGACGATCAGGTCCACGGCGCCGGCGTTGAGGATCGACTGCATGTCGTGCTCGGAGACGCCCCACTCCTCGCGCAGCCGGTTGCGGCGTACGCGCGGCAGCTCGGGCAGGCCCTGGCGCAGCTCCTCGACCCACTCGCGGGAGGGGGCCACCGGGACCAGGTCGGGCTCGGGGAAGTAGCGGTAGTCCTCCGCCTCCTCCTTAACCCGGCCGGGGGTGGTGGAGCCGTCCTCCTCGTGGAAGTGGCGGGTCTCCTGGATGATGGTGCCGCCCGAGGAGAGCACGGCCGCGTGCCGCTGGATCTCGAAGCGCGCGGCGCGCTCGACCGACCGCAGCGAGTTGACGTTCTTCGTCTCGGAGCGGGTGCCGAACTTCTCGGTGCCCTTGGGGCGCAGCGAGAGGTTGACGTCGCAGCGCATCTGGCCCATCTCCATGCGGGCCTCGGACACGCCCAGCGCCTTGATCAGCTCACGCAGCTCGGCGACGTACGCCTTGGCGACCTCGGGGGCCCGCTCGCCCGCGCCCTGGATGGGCTTGGTGACGATCTCGATGAGCGGGATGCCGGCGCGGTTGTAGTCCAGGAGGGAGTGGGACGCGCCGTGGATGCGGCCGGTGGCGCCGCCGACGTGCGTCGACTTGCCGGTGTCCTCCTCCATGTGGGCGCGCTCGATCTCCACGCGGAAGACCTCGCCGTCCTCCAGCTGGACGTCCAGGTACCCGTCGAAGGCGATGGGCTCGTCGTACTGCGACGTCTGGAAGTTCTTCGGCATGTCCGGATAGAAGTAGTTCTTCCGGGCGAAGCGGCACCATTCGGCGATGGAGCAGTTCAGCGCCAGGCCGATCTTGATCGCGGACTCGACGCCGACCGCGTTGACGACCGGCAGCGAGCCGGGCATGCCGAGGCAGGTGGGGCAGGTCTGCGAGTTGGCGTCGGCGCCCAGGGCGGTCGAGCACCCGCAGAACATCTTGGTCTTGGTGCCGAGTTCGACGTGCACCTCAAGACCCATCACGGGGTCGTAGGTGGCCAGCGCGTCCTCGTACGACACCAGTTCAGTGACGGTCACGAAACTAACCTTTCAGTCCCGCTCAGCCCGCGAGCACGTCGTCGCTGTTGAGACGGCGCAGATCGCGGATCAGCAGCGCGACTCCGGTGGCGATGGCGGCGGCGGAGACGACGGCATCGAGGAGCTGGAGCTTGTCCTGCTCGCCCTTGGCCGCCTTCGCCTGCTTGACGACGCTCACCGCACCGAACAGCGTGGTGCCGATGGACAGATACGTACCGGCCTTGGACTTCTTGAAGCCCTTGGCCTTCGCGAGCTTTCCACTCACAGGGACGGTGCCTCCTCAAGCAGCGGGTGCCCCCAACGGGCGGTGAACGCGGCCTCGACCGCGGCACCGACCTTGTAGAGCCGGTCGTCGGCCATGGCAGGAGCGATGATCTGCAGACCCACCGGCAGCCCGTCCTCGGGAGCCAGGCCGCAGGGCAGCGACATGGCCGCGTTGCCTGCCAGGTTGGTCGGGATCGTGCACAGGTCGGCGAGGTACATCGCCATCGGGTCGTCGGCGCGCTCGCCGATCGGGAAGGCAGTGGTGGGCGTGGTCGGCGAGACCAGCACGTCGACCTGCTCGAAGGCCTTCTCGAAGTCCCGGGTGATGAGCGTGCGCACCTTCTGGGCGGACCCGTAGTACGCGTCGTAGTAGCCGGAGCTGAGGGCGTACGTGCCGAGCATCACGCGGCGCTTGACCTCGGGGCCGAAACCGGCCTCGCGGGTCAGCGCGGTGACGTCCTCGGCCGACCGGGTGCCGTCGTCGCCGACCCGCAGGCCGTAGCGCATGGCGTCGAAGCGGGCCAGGTTCGAGGAGCACTCGGACGGCGCGATCAGGTAGTACGCGGCGAGCGCCATGTCGAAGGACGGGCAGGAGATCTCCACGATCTCCGCGCCCAGCTCGCGCAGCAGCTCCACGGACTCGTTGAAGCGCTGCATGACGCCGGCCTGGTAGCCCTCGCCGGAGAACTCCTTGACGACGCCGATGCGCATGCCCTTGACGTCGCCGTTGCGGGCCGCCTCGACGACCGGCGGGACCGGCGCGTCGATGGAGGTCGAGTCCAGCTCGTCGTGGCCGGCGATCACCTCGTGCAGCAGGGCCGCGTCCAGGACCGTACGGGCGCAGGGCCCGCCCTGGTCGAGGGACGAGGAGAACGCCACCATGCCGTAGCGGGAGACCGCGCCGTAGGTGGGCTTGACGCCGACGGTGCCGGTGACGGCGGCGGGCTGGCGGATCGAGCCGCCGGTGTCCGTGCCGATGGCGAGCGGGGCCTCGTAGGCGGCGAGGGCGGCGGAGGAGCCGCCGCCGGAGCCGCCGGGGATGCGGGTGAGGTCCCAGGGGTTGCCGGTCGGGCCGTAGGCGCTGTTCTCGGTGGAGGACCCCATGGCGAACTCGTCCATGTTGGTCTTGCCGAGGATGACGACGTCGGCGGCCTTGAGCTTCTTGGTCAGCGTCGCGTCGTACGGCGGCAGCCAGCCTTCGAGGATCTTGGAGCCGACGGTGGTGGGAACGCCCTCCGTGGTGAAGATGTCCTTCAGCGCGAGCGGCACACCGGCCAGCGGGCCGAGCTTCTCGCCGCGCTCGCGCTTGGCGTCCACGGCTCGGGCCTGGGCGAGCGCGCCCTCGCGGTCCACGTGCAGGAAGGCGTGCACCTTCTCGTCGACGGCCTCGATACGGGCCAGGTGCGCCTCGGTGACCTCGACGGCGGTGACCTCACCGGCGGCGATCTTGGCCGCGATCTCGGCGGCCGTGAGCTTGATCAGATCTGCCATGTCGGTCACTCCTCCCCCAGGATCTGCGGCACCTTGAAACGCTGCTGCTCCTGGGCCGGGGCGCCGGACAGCGCCTGCTCGGGCGTCAGCGACGGCCGGACCACGTCCGGGCGCATGACGTTGGTCAGGGGCAGCGGGTGGGAGGTCGGCGGTACGTCTTGGTCGGCGACCTCGGAGACGCGGGCGACCGCGCCAATGATGTCGTCGAGCTGTCCGGCGAAGTGATCGAGCTCTTCGTCCTTCAGCTCCAAGCGCGCCAGCCGGGCGAGGTGGGCGACCTCCTCGCGCGTGATGCCAGGCATGCAGCGATCCTCAGGGTGAGTGTCTTGGCTGTTCTTCCAGATGTCCGGGCCAATCCTATGGCGTACGCAATAGAGGGTCGAAACGCATTCCCGGGAGCGCCTGGGGTACGGGGTGGGCCGTACGGGGCCGGGGGCTCGTCCGTACGGGGTGCGGGGCCGTACGGGAAGGGGCCCGCACGGGTCCCGGCCCCGTCAGGTCACCCGCTGGTCGGCTTCCTCGACCGCCGCGGCGCGCTCGTGCTGGGGCTCCGTGACGGACCGCTCCGTCTCGCGCTGCCAGCCGCGCTCGCCGCGGGCCCGCAGCCAGGCGGTGGTCTCGTCCGGCGGCATCGCGGCGGCGACCAGCCAGCCCTGCACCGCGTCGCAGCCCAGGTCGCGCAGCCGCTCCCAGGTCTCGTCGTCCTCGACGCCCTCGGCGACCACCAGCAGGCCCAGCGAGTGGGCCAGGTCCAGGGTGCAGCGGACGATCTCGGCGTCCTCGTTGTCCACCGCCAGCCGGGCGACGAAGCTGCGGTCGATCTTCAGCTCGCTGACCGGGAGGCGGCGCAGGTGGACGAGGGACGAATAGCCGGTGCCGAAGTCGTCCAGGGACATCTTGACGCCGTGCCCGGTCAGCCCGGCCAGGGTGTCGGCGGCCCGCTGCGGGTCCTCCAGCAGCACATGTTCCGTTATCTCCAACTGGAGCGAACCGGGCGGTACTTGATGGCGGGCCAGCCGGGCGGCCACCGCGCCGGCGAAGCCGGGGGTGTGCACGTCGCGGGGTGAGACGTTGACCGCGACCGGCACCTCCAGGCCGGAGGCGCGCCACCGGGCCACCTGGGCGAGCGCGGTCTCCAGCACGTACTCGGTCAGGCGCGGCATCAGCCCGGAGGACTCGGCGATGGCGATGAACTCGTCCGGCGGAACCCTGCCGCGCTCCGGATGGACCCACCGGACCAGTGCCTCCAGCCCGGCCACATGCCCGTCGAAGCCCACCTTGGGCTGGTAGTGCAGCTCCACGTCACCGGCGTCGAGCGCGCGGCGCAGGTCGCCCAACAGGCCCAGCCGGTCCGGGGTGTTGCCGTCGCGCTTGGCCTCGTAGACCTCGACGCCGCTGCGGTCCCGCTTGGCCTGGTACATGGCCACGTCGGCCCGGCGCAGCAGTCCCTCGGCGTCCAGGGCGTGGTCGGGGAAGACGGCGACCCCGGCGCTGGCCTCCAGCACGAGGGTGAGTCCGTCCAGGTCGAGCGGCGAGCCGAGGGCCGCGACCAGGTTGCGGGCCACCCGCTGGGCGCTGGTCAGGGAGTCGGCGGTGGGCAGCAGCACCGCGAACTCGTCGCCGCCGAGGCGGGCGGCCTCCGCGCCGCGCGGCAGCGCGTGCCGCAGCCGGTCGGCTATCTGGAGCAGCAGCCGGTCGCCGGCCAGGTGGCCGAGGGTGTCGTTCACCGAACGGAAGCGGTCGAGGTCGATCAGGACCAGGGCGGAACGGGCGCCGATGCGCTCGGCGTCGTCCAGCGCGGTCCAGGTGCGCTCCAGCAGCCACTGCCGGTTGGGCAGGCCGGTCAGCGGGTCGCGCAGCTGCTCCTCGGCGCGGGCGCGGGCGATCCACAGGGTGGAGTCCAGGGCGATCAGCGGGACGGCGAACATCGGCAGCAGGAACGGGGCGTGCACGGCGGCGACCACGATCAGCGGCGAGATGCCCAGCAGCGCCACGCCGACCAGGGCCTGCCGGGCCAGCGCCGTGCGGGCGATGGTGGGCAGGCCGCCGCTGCGCGGCGCCATCGTGAACCACAGCAGGGAACGGGTGACGAGGAGGTAGGCGAGGGCCGCTACCAGGATGTCCGGCAGGACGGACAGGTCCCAGGCCGCGGGCTGCCACGGGTGCTCGATGGTCGGGACGACGTGGAAGGCGGCGAGGCCCAGCGCCGCGGCGCCGATGCCGAGGACGTCCACCGCGCCGTGCAGCAGGGCCTGTCGCCAGCGGTGCCGGCGGGCCGCGCCGACCAGGACGACGACGGCCACGCTCACCAGGACGGCGGGCACCCAGCCGTACAGCAGCAGGACGGCGAGGGCCAGGGCGGCACCCGATCCGGTGCCGCCCCACCAGCGGTCGCGGCCGAGCGCGACCAGATGGCCCACGATCACCCCGGTCAAGATGGCCAGGGCCCAGCCGACGGCGCCTTCCGGGAAGAGCGCCCGGCCGGCGCCGAGCGTCCGGACCACTCCCACCGCGAGCGCGCCGCCCGCCGCCAGCACGACGGCCGCGGGCAGCGCGGGCGCGACGAGCCGGCCAAGCCGCGACGCCGGAGCGGCGCTGTCGGTCGGTTTCATTCCGATACCTCTCACAGCCGGCTGTGCCCGCGCCACGGCAGGCGCACACCTCAACAGTAGGCCGCAGAAGGCCGCCACGGGCAGCGATCGGCAGCGGTTGCCCGAATGCGACCCGGCCATCCGGAACCATCTGCTATGCGCCGATGAGGTGACTCCTCACTCGCCCTCAGGCGGAGTGACAGCTACCGCTCGTGCTTCATCGGGACCCTGCTCCAGCAGCACCGCGAAGCCGTCATCGTCCAGCACAGGCACCTTCAACTGCATGGCCTTGTCGTACTTCGAACCAGGATTGTCTCCCACCACCACGAAACCGGTCTTCTTCGATACGGAACCGGTCACCTTCGCTCCGAGACGCTGCAGGGCTTCTTTCGCGCCATCTCTGGTGTGTGACTGAAGTGTGCCCGTTACAACGACGGTGACGCCTTCCAGAGGGCGCGGGCCTTCATCTTCGGCAGATTGCTCTTCCATGCGGACCCCGGCGGCCCGCCACTTCTCCACGATCTCGCGGTGCCAGTCCTCGGCGAACCACTGCTTGAGCGAGGCCGCGATGGTCGCGCCGACGCCCTCGACGGCGGCCAGCTCCTCCTCGCTCGCGTCCCTGATCCGGTCCAGCGAACGGAACTCCATCGCCAGCGCCTGGGCCGCCACCGGACCCACATGACGGATCGACAGGCCCGTCAGGATCCGCGCCAGCGGGCGCTCCTTGGCCGCCTGGATGTTCTCCAGCATCGCCAGGGCGTTCTTCTTCGGCTCGCCCTTCTGGTTGGCGAAGAAGGTGACGACCTTCTCCTCACCGGTCTTGGGGTCGCGCTTGGGCAGGCCGCTGTCCGGGTCCAGCACATGGGACTTGATGGGCAGCAACTGCTCGATGGACAGGTCGAAGAGGTCGCCCTCGTCCTTCAGCGGCGGCTCGGCGGGCTCCAGGGGCTGGCTCAGCGCCGTGGCCGCCACATAGCCGAAGTTCTCGATGTCCAGGGACTTGCGGCCGGCCAGGTAGAACAGGCGCTCGCGGATCTGGGCGGGGCAGGAGCGGGCGTTGGGGCAGCGCAGGTCGACGTCGCCCTCCTTGGCGGGCTGGAGCGCCGTGCCGCACTCGGGGCACTCGGCGGGCATCACGAACTCCCGCTCGCTGCCGTCGCGCAGGTCCACCACCGGGCCCAGGATCTCCGGGATCACGTCGCCCGCCTTGCGCAGCACGACCGTGTCGCCGATGTAGACGCCCTTGGCCTTGACCACGTCCTGGTTGTGCAGCGTGGCGAACTCGACCTCGGAGCCCGCCACCGTGACCGGCTCGACCACGGCGTACGGCGTGACGCGGCCCGTACGGCCGACGCCGACGCGGATGTCCACCAGCTTGGTGTTGACCTCCTCCGGCGGGTACTTCCAGGCGATGGCCCAGCGCGGGGCGCGCGAGGTGGAGCCCAGGCGGCCTTGCAGGGCGATCTCGTCGAGCTTGACCACCGTGCCGTCGATCTCGTGGGCGACGGCCGTGCGCCGGGTCTCCGGGTCGCCGTAGCGCTTGATGAAGTCGCGCACGGCCTCCAGGGAGTCCACGACCTCGTTGTGGTCGGAGGTGGGCAGGCCCCACTCGCGCAGCAGGCCGTACGCGTGCGACTGGCAGTCGATGTCGAAGCCCTCGCGGGCGCCGATGCCGTGGACGACCATGTGGAGCGGGCGGGTGGCCGTGACCTTGGGGTCCTTCTGGCGCAGCGAGCCCGCGGCGGCGTTGCGCGGGTTGGCGAACGGGGGCTTGCCGTCGGCGACCAGCCGCTCGTTCAGTTCGAGGAACTTCTCCATGGGGAAGTAGACCTCGCCGCGGACCTCCACCAGCGCCGGGACGCGGTCGCCCTTGAGGCGGTCCGGGATCTCGGTGATGGTGCGGACGTTGGGCGTGATGTCCTCACCCGTACGGCCGTCGCCGCGGGTGGCGGCGCGGGTGAGCCGGCCGTGCTCGTACGTCAGGTTGACCGCGAGGCCGTCGACCTTCAGCTCGCACAGGAAGTGGTAACCGGCGCTCTTCGGGTCGCCGCCCAGCTCCGTCGCGATCCGCTCGGCCCAGGCCGCCAGCTCCTCGTCGTCGAAGGCGTTGTCCAGCGAGAGCATCCGCTCGCGGTGGGCGACCTCGGTGAACTCGGTCTCGTACTGCCCGGCGACCTTCTGGGTCGGGGAGTCGGGGGTGCGCAGCTCCGGGTGCTTCTCCTCCAGGGCCTCCAGCGACCGCAGCAGCTTGTCGAACTCCGCGTCGCTGATGACGGGGGCGTCCCTGACGTAATAGCGGAAGCGGTGCTCCTCGATCTGCTCGGCCAGATGGGCGTGCTCTTCCCGCGCCTTCGCGGGCACCGCGTGCCCCGCCTGCTGCTCTTCGCCGGCCACCGTTACGTCCTCCCGTGGTCCTTGAGTGCCGTCACTCAGGGTTGTCTGCGAGCGATCTCGCGGCCCGGACGCAGTGGGCGAGGGCCGTACGGGCATATGCGGGCGAAGCGCCCGCCAGTCCGCACGACGGGGTGACCACCACGGACTCGGCGAGAGTCCCCGGCGACAGCCCCAGCCTGCGCCACAGCGTCCTGACACCCATGACGCTACCGGCAGGGTCTGACAATGGGCCGTCCACGCCCGGCACCACGCCCGCCAGCAGTGTCGTGCCGCCCTCGACGGCCTCGCCGATCGCCTCTTCCTCACGCTCGGTGAGCAGCCCGAAATCGAACGAGATGCCGGACACGCCAGCCCGGCGCAGCAGGGCGAAGGGGACGTCCGGCGCGCAGGAGTGGACGATCACCGGTACGTCACCGGCGGCCGTGACCAGATCGCGCAGGGCGCCCTCCACGACGGCGCGGTCCACCGCGCGGTGGGTGCGGTAGCCGCTCGCCGTCTTCACGCTGCCCCGCAGGACGGCGGTCAGGGACGGCTCGTCCAGCTGGAGCACCGGGCGCGCGCCGGGCACCCGGCGCCGTACGTCGGCCAGGTGCGCGCGCAGGCCCTCGGCCAGCGACGCCGTCAGGTCCCGGCAGGCGCCGGGGTCGCCGAGGGCGGCCTCGCCGTTGCGCAGCTCCAGGGCGGCGGCCAGGGTCCAGGGCCCGACCGCGGAGACCTTCAGATCGCCCGCGTAGCCCTGGGTGAACTCCTCCAGCGCGTCGAGGTCCTCGCCCATCCAGGACCGGGCGCGCCGGGTGTCCCGGCCGGGCCGGTCGCTGATCCGCCAGCCGCTCGGCTCCACGTGGGCGTACACCTCGACGAGGAGGCCGGCGGTGCGGCCGATCATGTCCGCGCCGGGCCCCCGGGCGGGCAGCTCCGGCAGGTACGGCAGCGTCTCCAGCGAGCCGGTCACGGTCCTGGCGGCCTCGCGGGCGTCGCCGCCCGGCATCGAGCCGATGCCGGTGGCGGTGCCGGTGCCGGCGTCACCGGCGAGGCGGGCGGGGGTGTTGTTCTCGGTCACCGTCCGAGGGTAAGTGGTCGGGCGGTGCGGCCCACGGCCGCGGGGGCCGGGCGGGCCGGCGGGGTTACCGCCCCGGACGCACCGTCAGGTCGTTGATCTCCGCGTCCCGCGGCAGGTCGAGTGCGGTCAGGATGGTGGTGGCCACCGACTCCGGGTCGATCCACTGCGAGGCGTCGTACTCCCGGCCCTCCTGGCGGAAGACGCTCTCCTGCATGGGGGTGGCGGTGCGGCCCGGGTAGACGGAGGTCACCCGCACGCCGTTGCCGTGCTCCTCGGCCCGCAGCGAGTCGGCCAGCGCCTTCAGGCCGTGCTTGCTGGCGGCGTACGCGCCCCACTGGGCGTTCGCGTTCAGGCCGGCGCCCGAGTTGACGAAGATCACATGGCCCTTGGCGGTCCGCAGCTGCGGGAGGAACTGGCGGGTCAGCTCGGCGGGCGAGAGCAGGTTGGCGGCGAGCGTGCGCTGCCACGCCTTGGGACCGAGGTCGCCGATCGCGCCCAGTTCGACGACGCCCGCGATGTGCATCAGGGAGTCCAGCCGGTCCGGCAGCGGCTGCTTGCCGAAGGCCCAGTCCAGCTTCTCGGGGGCGGCGAGGTCGCCGACCACCGTACGGGCCCCGGGGAACTGCCCGGCCAGCTCCTTGGCGCGGCCGGCGTCGCGCGCCAGCAGCCACAGCTCCTCGCCGCGGTCCGCGAGCCGCCGTGCGACCGCCGCTCCGATGCCCGATCCTGCGCCCGTGATCATGTGCGTACCCATGGGGCCGATCCTAACGACGGGCGGCGGGCCGTCCCCGGCGCGGGGCCCCGGCGCGGGGTGTCAGCCCTGGATGCCCGCCTGCTCCTCCAGGTACGCCAGCGCGCCGGCCCCGTCCTCCGCGAAGAACACCAGCTCCGTGAGCGGCAGCGGGAGGAAGCCCTCGTCCTCCATGCGCTGGAACTGCTCCTTGAGGCCGTCGTAGAAACCGGCGGTGTTCAGGAGCACCACGGGCTTGGTGTGCAGGCCGTGCTTCTTCAGCTCCAGGATCTCGGTGGCCTCGTCCAGCGTGCCGGTGCCGCCGACCATGACGACGATCGCGTCGGCGCGCGCCAGCAGCTCGGCCTTGCGCTCGGCGAGGTCCTTGGTGATCACCATGTCGTCGACCCCGGGCCGCACCTTGTGCGCGAGGAAGTCCACCGAGACGCCGACGAGCCGGCCGCCCGCCGACTCCACGCCGTCGGCCATGACCTTCATCAGGCCGCTGTCCGAGCCGCCCCAGACCAGCGCGTGCCCGCCCTTGCCGATCAGCTCGGCGAACTCCCGGGCGGCGGTGGTGTAGCGGGCGTCGAGGTCGGCGGCGGAGCAGAAGACACAGATGTTCATACCGGTCACTCTACGAGCCGCCACCGACAGCACCCCGGCACCCGGCCCGGGCCGGTCGTCAGATCAGCCCCTGGGCCATCATCGCCTCCGCGACCCGCTCGAACCCCGCGATGTTCGCGCCCGTCACGTAGTCCCCGGGCACCCCGAAGCGCTCCGCCGTCCCGGCGCACGTGTCGTGGATGGTGCGCATGATCGTCGCGAGTTCGCCCTCGGTGCGCTCGAAGGTCCAGGACTCGCGGCCGGAGTTCTGCCGCATCTCCAGCGCGCTGGTGGCCACGCCGCCCGCGTTGGCGGCCTTGCCCGGCCCGAAGGCCACCCCCGCCTCCTGGAAGAGGGCCACCGCCTCGGGCGTGGTGGGCATGTTGGCGCCCTCGGAGACGGCCTTGACGCCGTTGCGCACCAGGACGCGCGCGGCGTCCGCGTCCAGCTCGTTCTGGGTGGCGGACGGCAGCGCCACATCGCACGCCACGTCCCACACCCGCCCGCCCGGCACGTACCGGGCCGACGCGCCGCGCCGGTCGGCGTACTCCTCGATACGGCCCCGCTCGACCTCCTTGACCTGCTTGAGCAGGGCGAGGTCGATGCCCTTCTCGTCGATCACACAGCCGCCGGAGTCCGAGCAGGTCAGCACGTTCGCGCCGAGCGCCTGGGCCTTCTCGATGGTGTAGATCGCGACGTTGCCGGAGCCGGAGACCACGACCTGCTGCCCGTCCAGGTCCTCGCCGCGCCGCCGCAGCATCTCGGCGGTGAACAGCACGTTGCCGTATCCGGTGGCCTCGGTGCGCGCCGTGGAGCCGCCCCAGCCGAGGCCCTTGCCGGTCAGCACCCCGGCCTCCCAGCGGTTGGTGATCCGCCGGTACTGGCCGAAGAGGTAGCCGATCTCCCGGCCGCCGACGCCGATGTCGCCCGCCGGTACGTCGGTGTGCTCGCCCAGGTGCCGGTGCAGCTCCGTCATGAACGACTGGCAGAAGCGCATCACCTCGGAGTCGGAGCGGCCGCGCGGGTCGAAGTCGCTGCCGCCCTTGCCGCCGCCGATGTTCAGGCCGGTGAGCGCGTTCTTGAAGATCTGCTCGAAGCCGAGGAACTTGACGATGCCGAGGTTGACGGACGGGTGGAAGCGCAGCCCGCCCTTGTAGGGCCCGAGCGCGCTGTTGAACTCCACCCGGAAGCCGCGGTTGATGTGGACGGTGCCCGCGTCGTCCTGCCACGGCACGCGGAAGACGATCTGGCGCTCCGGCTCGCAGAGCCGTTCCACGATCTTGGCCTCGGCGTACTCGGGACGGGCCGCCAGCGCCGGGGCGAGGGTGCCCAGCACTTCGAGGGCGGCCTGGTGGAACTCGGGTTCCCCGGGGTTGCGGCGCACCAGTTCGCGGTGCAGCCGCTCCAGTGACACCGCTGTTCCGCGGCCGGCCGCACCGGTTCCGGCGTGAACTGTCGACATGTCTTTCTTCCCTTCGTGGCCGGCGAAGGGCCTCCGGCGGCCCGGACCGCGCGCGAGCGCCGCGGTCCGGCCGGGCGGCCCTCGGGCGTCCCGTCGCTGCCGCCGAGCCTATGGGCAGCCGGGCCGCCGGGGGCCACCGGGGCGGAAGTCGCGATCCGTGAAGTCCTGGGTTTAGGTTGCCGTCATGGTGGAGGGAACGCGTACGCATACGCACAGGAAGAGCACGGGCGGGAACATCGGGGACGAGGGGGCGAATGCCGCGTCAGAGGCCGGTCCGGGAAGCGGCAGCGGCGGGACGGCGGGTGACGGAGCCGGGGCAGCGCCCTCCGGCGGCCTGCGCCGCTCCTCGCTCCTGATGGCCGCGGGCACGGTCGTCTCCCGGGCGACGGGCCTGTTCCGGGGCGTCCTCCAGGCCGCCGCCCTCGGTACGGGGCTGCTGGCCACCACGTACAACACGGCGAACCTCGTCCCGATGAGCCTGTACACGCTGCTGATCGGCGGCGCGCTCAACGCCGTGCTGGTGCCGCAGCTCGTCCGGGCCCGGGCGGAGCACCCGGACGGCGGACGGGCACACGAACAGCGGCTGGTCACCCTCGTGCTGACGGTCCTCGGCATCGGCACCCTGCTCGCGGTGTGGGCGGCGCCCGGGATCGTCAGCCTGTACACGACGGACACGCCGGAGAACCACGCCGCCTACGAACTGACCGTGGTCTTCGCCCGCTTCCTGCTGCCGCAGATCTTCTTCTACGGGGTGTACGGCATCCTGGGGCAAGTCCTCAACGCGCGCGGCAGGTTCGGCGCGATGATGTGGACGCCGGTGCTCAACAACGTCGTCCTGATCGCCATGTTCGGCGCGTACGTGGGCCTGCTGACCGTTCCGGAGACGGTGGCGGAGATCACCGACGCGCAGGTGCGGCTGCTCGGCGTCGGCACCACGATCGGCATCGCCCTCCAGGCGCTCGCGCTGATCCCCTACGCGCGCGAGGCGGGGTTCCGCTTCCGGCCGCGCTTCGACTGGCGCGGCACCGGCCTGCGCAAGAGTGCCGACGCGGCGCGCTGGACGCTGCTGTTCGTGCTGGTCAACCTGGTGTCGATGACGGTCGTCACGCACTACGCGACGGCCGCCGATCAGGAACTGCCCAAGGCCGGCGTCGGCTTCTCCTCGTACACCTACGCCCAGAACATCTGGGGACTGCCGCAGTCCATCGTCACCGTCTCGCTGATCACCGCGCTGCTGCCCCGGATGACCCGCGCGGTCGCCGAACGGCGCCTGGACGACCTGCGGGAGGACCTCTCCCGCGCGCTGCGCGTCAGCGGCGCGGTCATCGTCCCGGCCGCCGTCTTCTTCGTGGCCTTCGGCCCGGAGATGGCGCAGCTGCTGTACGCGCACGGCGCCGCCAGCGCCGAGTCCGCCGTGCCGCTGGGGCAGATGCTCCAGGCCCTCGGGCTGGGCCTGATCCCGTTCTCGGCCCAGTCGCTGCTGCTGCGCGGCTTCTACGCCTTCGAGGACACCCGTACGCCGTTCCTGCTGGCCGTGTGCGTCTCCGGCGTCAACGTCGCGCTCGCCACCGCCTGCCACCTGCTGCTCCCGGCCCGGTGGGCGGTCGTCGGCATGGCCGCCGCGTACGCCGTGGCGTACGCCGTCGGGCTGCTGGCCAGTGCGTATGTGCTGCGCCGCCGGATGGAGGGGCGGCTCGACGGGCGTCGGCTGAGCCGTACGTACGGCAAGCTGACCGGTGCGGCGCTGGCCGCCGGGGCGGTGGGCTGGGCGGCGGCCCACGCCTGTGCCGGTGCCACCGGGGACGCCTTCTGGTCCACGGCGCTCGCCCTCGCCGCCGGTGCCGCGACCATGGCCCTGCTCTTCCTGATGCTGGCCCGCGTCCTGCGGATCACCGAGCTGCGGTCCCTGCCGGGTCTGCGCTGACCTCGGGGGCCGGGGCGTCGGCCGGGGCGAAAGCCGCGGCTCCGGACGCCGCCCCGGTCCCGGCCGCCGCCTGCGCCGCCGCCTCGGTCCGGACCATCTTCTCCATCCTGTCGATGCCGATCACCCCACTGGCCACGATGGCGAGGGCGATCGCCGCCATCAGCATCACCGTGCCCAGCCACACCATCGTGTCCACCGGCAGCGTGAACGCGCCGATCACCCGGGCCACGCACTCGCCCAGCAGGGCCGCGCCCCACACCGCCGAGTGCCGCCGCTGCACCCGCCGGAACCACGCCGACTCCGCCGTCAGCCGGTCCCACGCGGCGCTCCGGGCCGCGTCCCCCTTGGTGATCCACGGCTTGAGCACCGGCGCCATCAGCGGCCGCCCGATCAGCGCGGACACCAGCACCGCCAGGCCGAAGGTGCTGCTCACGGCGCTGTCCTTGGCCATCATCAGCCGCTCGTCACCGGCCAGCAGGCTGAGCAGCAGACCGATGACGTTCGTCGCCGTCATCAGCGTGGCCACCGCGTTGAAGCGGCGCTCCCTGGCCAGGCTCCACAGCGAGCGGGCGGCCGGCAGCGCGCTGCTCCAGGCCAGCGCGGCGAGGGTGCTGAGGCCGAAGACGCCGGTGAGGAGGTAGTACGACGCGATCGGGACGCCGGCGTCCAGCAGCAGCGCCCGCGGGCCCTCCAGCTTCGGGCCGGGGGCGGTGGCCGTACCGGTGCCGGTGGCCGCTTCCGTACCGTGCGGGGCCTGGCTGTTCATGGGTCCTCCGAGTCGCTGTCCACGCCGTCCGTCCTTGACGACGGACTCAGCTTCGCCCGGGCACCCCGCGCCGCGGCAGTACCGCCTGTACCGGCTTCGCCATGACATTTGTCAGCGCCCGGCCGACCGGCAAGGCGCTTGCCCTGGAGGGCACTCCAGCTCCTAGCGTCTGATCCACGACCCGAGTGATCCACGCCCCGAGCGAAAGGGAACCCTTCGTGCGTTACACACTGTTCGGCAGGACCGGTCTGCGGGTGAGCGAGCTGAGCCTCGGCGCCATGACCATCGGCTCCGACTGGGGCTGGGGGGCCTCGAAGGACACCAGCGCGCGGATCGTCGACGCCTACGAGGACGCGGGCGGCAACTTCCTCGACACCGCCAACAACTACACCGACGGCAGTGCGGAGACGATCCTCGGCGAGCTGCTCGAAGGCCGCCGGGACCGCTACGTACTGGCCAGCAAGTACACCTGCGCCACCCGCCAGGGCGATCCGAACGCGGCGGGCAACCACCGCAAGAACCTGGTGCAGTCGGTGGAGCAGAGCCTGGCCCGGCTGCGCACCGACCGCCTCGACGTCCTGTGGGTGCACGCGCGGGACAACTTCACCCCGGTCGAGGAGGTGATGCGCGCGCTGGACGACGTCGTACGGTCGGGCAAGGTGCTCTACGTCGGCGTGTCCGACTGGCCGGCCTGGGAGATCGCGCAGGCCAACACCCTCGCCGAGCTGCGCGGCTGGACCGCGTTCGCCGGCTCGCAGCTGCGCTACAACCTGCTGGAGCGCACGCCGGAGCGGGAGCTGCTCCCCCAGGCGCGCGCCTTCGACCTGGCCGTACTGGCCTGGGCCCCGCTGGCGGCCGGCAAGCTCACCGGCAAGTACCGGCGCGGCGAGCGGGGCCGGCTGGACGTGACCGGCGAGGACGGCCGCGCTTCGGAGCAGGAGGAGGCGACGATCACGGCGGTGCTGGAGGTCGCCGAGCAGGGCGGCTGGAGCCCGGCGCAGGTGGCGCTCGCCTGGCTGCGGCAGCGCCCCGGCAACATCGTCCCGATCATCGCCGCCACCAAGGAGAGCCAGCTCGCCGACAACCTCGCGAGCGTGGACGTGGAGCTGGACGCCGACGCGCTGCGGCGGCTCGACGAGGTGAGCGCCGTACCGCTGGGCTTCCCGCACGACTTCCTGGCGGAGCCCGCGATCACGCGGAACGTCTACGGCGACCGCTGGGAGGCCGTGCGGGACCGGCGGACGACCTACCGCCGGTCGGCGCACGGCGTGCTCTAGGGCGGGCCCTCAGCCCGTGCCGCGCCCGCCGGTCACGCCACCGCGCGGGCGCGGTCCGTCGTCGCGATCGTCGCCGAGCCCACCACCCGGGTGCCGTCGTACAGCACGATGGCCTGGCCGGGGGCGACGCCGCGGACCGGCTCGGCGAAGGTGACGCGCAGCTCGCCCTCGACGAGGTCGGCGGTGACCTCCGTCTCGCCGCCGTGGGCGCGCAGCTGGGCGGTGTAGGTGCCGGGGCCGGTGGGCGCGGCGCCGCACCAGCGCGGGCGTACGGCGGTCAGCGCGGTGACGTCCAGGGACTCGGCCGGGCCCACGGTGACGGTGTTGTCGACCGGGGAGATGTCCAGGACGTAGCGCGGCTTGCCGTCCGGGGCCGGGGTGCCGATGCGCAGGCCCTTGCGCTGGCCGATGGTGAAGCCGTAGGCGCCCTCGTGGGTGCCGACCTTGGTGCCGGACTCGTCGACGATGTCGCCCTCGGCGCGGCCGAGCCGCTTGGCGAGGAAGGCCTGGGTGTCACCGTCGGCGATGAAGCAGATGTCGTGGCTGTCCGGCTTCTTGGCGACGAACAGGCCGCGCCGGGCGGCCTCCTCGCGGATCTCCGCCTTGGTGGTGAGGGTGTCGCCGAGGGGGAACATGGCGTGCGCGAGCTGCTGGTCGTCCAGCACGCCGAGGACGTACGACTGGTCCTTGGCCATGTCGGAGGCGCGGTGCAGTTCACGGCCGCCGTCGGGGCGCTCCACGATCGTCGCGTAGTGGCCGGTGCAGACCGCGTCGAAGCCGAGGGCGAGCGCCTTGTCCAGCAGCGCGGCGAACTTGATCTTCTCGTTGCAGCGCAGGCAGGGGTTGGGCGTGCGGCCCGCCTCGTACTCCGCGAAGAAGTCCTCGACGACGTCCTCGCGGAAGCGCTCGGCGAGGTCCCAGACGTAGAACGGGATGCCGATCACGTCGGCGGCGCGGCGCGCGTCGTGCGAGTCCTCGATCGTGCAGCAGCCGCGGGCGCCGGTGCGGAAGGACTTCGGGTTCTCGGAGAGCGCGAGGTGCACACCGGTCACGTCGTGGCCCGCCTCGGCGGCGCGGGCGGCGGCGACGGCGGAGTCGACACCGCCGGACATGGCGGCGAGCACGCGGAGGCGGCGGGGAGCGTCAGTCGTCATAACCACTCCAGGGTAGACGGAACCAGTGACGGGCCCCCAAGCGTTGTGCAGCGCATGGGAGACGCGGGGGAGGCCGGCCGGACCGGCAGGGGTGACGGCCAGGGGTTCAGCAGACGCGCCCTGCTGCTCGGCGGCGCCGGTACGGCCCTGGCCGGCGGCGCCGTGTACGCGCTGCACGGCGAGGTGGCGCGCTGGTGGTGGCAGCTGCCGGGCCGCAAGAAGCCCCGGACGGACGGCGCGGTGGACCACACCTCCGCGCGCTGGGTCCCGGCCGCCCCGGCGAACTGGCGCCAGGCCGACCGTCCCGACGACTACGTGATCGACCGGGTCGTCGTGCACGTCGTCCAGGGCGGCTACACGGACGCCCTGCGCGTCTTCCAGAGCCCGACGCACGGCGCCGCCGCGCATTACGTGGTGCGCAAGGACGGCGCGGTGGCGCAGACGGTCCGGGAGCTGGACGTGGCGTACCACGCGGGCAACCGCGCGTACAACGAGCGCAGCGTCGGCATCGAGCACGAGGGCTTCGTGGACCGCCCGGCGTCCTTCACGCCTGCCATGTACGCATCATCGGCGCGGCTGACCGCCGGGATCTGCCGCCGCTACGGCTTCCCCGCCGACCGGCAGCACATCGTGGGCCATGTGGAGGTACCGGGCACCGATCACACCGATCCCGGGCCACACTGGAACTGGCGGCTGTACATGGACCTGGTGCGCGCCGAAATGCGCCGCCCGTCCCCGGCGCCGGGGACGTGACGGGAGCGCGCCCGGGCGCCGCCGCGCCCCACAGGGAACGGACCTCTCATGTGGAACGGACCTCTCATGGCGTACGGCAGGGCCCCGGCCGCCGGGCGCACGGGCGACGGCCCGGGACCCGGCCCCGGCCTCGCCGAGGACCGCGTCTTCGGCCGGGTCGCCCTGGACCTGGACGCGGCGGCGGGGCTGCTGACGGTGCACGGCGAGCGGGTGCCCACCGCCGTGCTGCGCCGGGCCCCGGACGCCGTCCCGGCCGGGTCCGTACCGATCGGCACCCGCGACGCCGCCGCTCTCCGGCTGACCGTCGACGGCCACCCCGGGCACATCACCCCCGGCAAAGGGCGGCCGGCCCGGCGCTCCCACCGGGTGGACGTGATCTACGGCGGCGTCCTCTACCGGCTGCTGCCGGACTCGCCGGGCGGCAGCCGCCTGGTCAAGGACGGCCGCCGGATCGCGGACTTCTCCTCGGACGGCGGCGGGCACGTATGGGCCGACTGGCACCCGGACGTGGCACCGCCGCTGCGCGAGGACGCCGCGGTCGGGTACGCCCTCGCCGCGGCCTTCGGCACCGGCGCCGAGCCGTCCTGGCGGCTGCTCGTCCGGGCCGTGGCCGGTCTGGTCCGGTGAGCGGGGACGCGCCTCAGCTCAGGCCCGCGCTCCGCGCCCGTTCCACCACCGGCCCGATCGCCTCCGCCACGGCCGCCACGTCCGCCTCCGTGGAGGTGTGGCCGAGCGAGAACCGCAGCGTGCCGCGGGCCAGGTCCGCGTCCATGCCCGCGGCGAGCAGGACGTGGCTGGGCTGGGCGACACCCGCCGTGCAGGCGGAGCCGGTGGAGCAGGCGATGCCCTGCGCGTCCAGGAGGAGCAGCAGGGAGTCGCCCTCGCAGCCGGGGAAGGAGAAGTGCGCGTTGGCGGGCAGCCGGCCCGCCGGGTCGGGGTCGCCGCCGAGGACGGCGTCCGGGGCGGCGGCCCGTACGGCCTTGACGAGGTCGTCGCGCAGCGCGCCGATGTCGCGGGCGAACTCCTCGCGGTGCGCGACGGCGTGCCGCGCGGCGGCGGCGAACGCGGCGATGCCGGGGGTGTCCAGCGTGCCGGAGCGCACCTGCCGCTCCTGACCGCCGCCGTGCAGGACGGGGACGGGCGCGTACTCCCGGCGCAGCAGCAGCGCGCCGACGCCGTACGGTCCGCCGATCTTGTGCGCGGAGACGGTCATCGCGGCCAGGCCGGAGGCCGCGAAGTCGACGTCCAGCTGTCCGAACGCCTGGACCGCGTCGGCGTGCAGCGGAATGCCGAACTCCGCCGCCACGTCGGCCAGTTCCCGGACCGGCATGATCGTGCCGATCTCGTTGTTGGCCCACATCACGGTGGCCAGGGCGACATCGCCGGGGTCGCGGGCGACGGCTTCGCGCAGCGCGTCGGCGTGCACCCGCCCGTACGCGTCGACGGGCAGCCATTCGACGCGCGCGCCCTCGTGCTCGGCGAGCCACTCCACCGCGTCCAGGACGGCGTGGTGTTCGACGGGGCTGGCGAGGACGCGGGTGCGGGCCGGGTCGGCGTCCCGGCGGGCCCAGTACAGGCCCTTGACCGCGAGGTTGTCGGCTTCGGTGCCGCCCGCGGTGAAGACCACCTCACTGGGGCGCGCGCCGAGCGCGGAGGCGAGGGATTCCCGCGCCTCCTCGACGGTGCGCCGGGCCCGCCGGCCCGCGGCGTGCAAGGAGGACGCGTTGCCGGTGACGGTCAGCTGGGCGGTCATCGCCTGCACCGCCTCCGGAAGCATCGGGGTGGTGGCGGCGTGGTCGAGGTAAACCATGGTGCGCACGATTCTACGAGCAGGCGCGGGGGCGCATGCCGAGCGCGTGGGGGCTCGGCCGCACGCCGGGGGCCGCGCCCGCGCGTCCGGGGCCATCGGGCGGACCGGCACGGTTCCGCGAAACCCCTCGACACCCCTGTAAGGAGTGTCTAGCCTTACGGTCATGACACAGCACTGGCGACTGGACCGTACGTACCGCAGCACCGCCGGCGCCGTGCGCTGGACCGCGTTCGGGGAGGACGGCGCGCCGCCCCTGGTCCTGCTGCACGGGACCCCGTTCTCCTCCTACGTCTGGCGGGATGTCGCGCGGGCGCTGGCCGGGAGGTTCCAGGTCTACGTCTGGGACATGCCGGGCTACGGCGACTCCGAGATGGCCACCGGGCAGGACGTCTCCCTCGCCCGGCAGGCCGAGGTCCTCACCGAACTGTTCGCGCACTGGGGCCTGGACACCCGCGAACCCGCCGTGGTCGCACACGACTTCGGCGGCTACGTGGCGCTGCGCGCCCACCTCGTCCACGGCGCGCGCTACCGGCGCCTGGCCCTGCTCGACGCGGTCGCCCTCACCGGCTGGGGCTCCCCCACGTACCGTCTGCTCGGCAGTCACCCGGACGTGTTCGGCCGGCTTCCGGCAGGGCTGCACCGGGCCCTGGTGACCGAGTACATCGGCTCCGGCAGCCACCGCGGACTGCACCCGGCCACCCTGGAACGGCTCGTCGCACCGTGGTGCACCGAGCAGGGGCAGGCCGCCTTCTACCGGCAGATCGAGCAGAACCCGCTCGACCTCACCGAGGACCTCGACGGACGGCTGGGCGAACTCGCCGTACCGACGCTGGTGTGCTGGGGAGCGGAGGACACCTGGCTGCCCGTCGCCTGGGCGCACAAGCTGGCGGCGGCCGTCCCGGGCGCCCGTCTGCGCCTGTTCGAGGGGGCCGGGCACCTCGTGCAGGAGGACGCGCCGGCCGAACTGGCGGGGGTGCTCGCCGCGTTCGCGGGGGCGGACGGGAGCGGACCGGCGTAACGCGCCTCGTAGGGGCCGCGCTACGCCCCCGCCGCGCCCGGTTCCAGCGGAGGGGTGCGCGGCCGGGCGCGCGGGACCGTCTCGTTCAGCGTCTCGTACAGTCCGGCCGCCCGTTCCCAGCACGCGTGCGCCTGCTCGGCGTCCCCGGAGGCGTCGTACGCGTGCCCCAGCAAAGTGAGTCCGTCGGCCCACCGCCGGTTGTCGCCCAGCTCCCCGAGGAGCCGCACCGCGGCCCCCGCCGCCTGGACCGCGTCCTTGGCCGGGCCGACGGCGAGCAGCGACTCGGCGGTCCTGAGCTGCGCCAGGCCCGCCCAGAGCCGCTGCCCGGCCGCCTCGAAGACGGGCAGCGCCTCTTCCAGGGCGTCCAGCGCCTTCTCGTGGCTGCCCGTGCTCGCCCGGGCGACGGCGAGGAAGTACAGGGCCGTGCCGAGGCCGTGGCCCTGCCCGGCCGACCTGAGGATCCGTACGGCCCGCTCGGCGAGTGCGACATCGTGCTCCGCCGCACGGCCGCCCCCGTACAGACGGGACCGCTCCACCAGCACCGCGGCCTCGCCGAGCCGGTCGCCCTGCACCTGACAGTGGCTCATGGCCAGGGTGAAGTGCTGCTCGGCATCGCTCCTGCCGAGCGCGAACGCCGCCGCGCCGCGCACCAGCGGGGCGCGGCCGCTGGTCACCGGGTCGCCCGCGTCGAGCCCGAGCCGGTACGCGCGGCGGGCCTCGTCGTCCGCCCGGTCGAACCGCTCGGCCGTCAGACAGGCGCGGGCGCACGCCAGCCGGGCGCGCCCTTCGGCGCGCCGGTCGTGGTCGGCGGCGGCCCGGTCGGCCACCGCGCGCGCCGCGGCCTCGTACGCCTCCGTGTGCCGCCCCGTGCCCAGCAGCGGCGCGAGCAGGAGCAGCGCATCGGCGCCGCGGGCGGCGTGCCCCTCGGACAGCAGCTCCGCGCTCTGCCGCACCACGGACAGCGCCCCGGTGCCCTCCGCCGCCCACCAGTCCGCCGCGGCCCGGCGGTCGGCGGGACGCGGGGAGGTGACGGGGGTGCCGACGGCGGCGACCTGGTGCAGCAGGGGCGCGTCGGGCGCGTCGAGGGCGTACGCCCACAGGGCCGTGACCAGGTACCAGTCCAGCAGCCGGGACAGCGCGGCGCGGCGCTCCGCCGGTGAGGTGTGGGCGGTCAGGTTCTCGTACGCGAAGGAGGCGAGCGCTTCGCGGTGCCGGTAGCGGCCCGGCGCCGGGACCTTGACCAGGCCGGTCCGCGCCAGGGTGGTCAGGTGGGCCTGGGCGTCGGCGGGGCCGGTGCCGGTCAGGGTGGCCACCGCGCTCGCGGACAGGTCGGGGCAGTCCGGCAGCGCCAGCAGCCGGAATGCGGCGAGCGCGGGCGGGGCGAGGTCGTGGGTCAGCCGCAGCGCGGTGGCGGTGATCAGGGCCTCGGCCGCGGTACGGTCCGTCCCGCCCTCCAGCATCAGTTCCGCCGCCACCGCGTCGACCGCGGCCTCCGAGCAGCCGCACGCTTCGAGCGCCGCGCGCGCCACCGCCCGGCGGGCGGCCACCCGCTCCTCCCCCACCCGCAGCGTGAGGAGTTCCAGCGCGTCGGCCGTGCTCATGGCCTCCAGATGCAGGGACAGCACCCCGGGCAGGCCGGACGGGGGCCGGTCGCGGCCGATGACCAGCGCGGCCCCCGGCGCCTCCGGGAGCAGCGGAAGCACCGGCTCCACGTCGCGCACCTCGTCCAGGACGACGATCAGGCGACGGCCACGGACCACCGTCCCGTAGAACGCGAGGCGTTCGGCGGGGTCCTCGGGGATCTCGGCGGCCCGCAGGCCCAGTTGCCGCAGCAGCGCGCCGGCCAGGTGGGCGACCGCCGCTTCCGGGTCGCCGGCCGCCGGCATGATCGCGTACAGCCGTCCGTCCGGGAAGCGTTCCTGCAACGCGTCGGTCACCTGGGCCGCCAGGCTCGTCTTCCCGACGCCCGCGCCACCGGAGACGACGCAGGCGGTCCGCGCCGTGTCGCCTTCCCGGGACAGGTGCTCCGTCAGCTGCCGCGCCTCGGCGCGTCGGCCGCCCGCCCGCTCCTGCCGGGGCCCGTACCGGCCGGCCCGCAGCATGCTGCGCAGGCCCGGGGAGACCGGCTCGTCGTGGGCCAGGGCGCGGGCGAGCAGTTCGCGGGTCCGCTTGCGGGCGGGGTCCAGATAGAGCAGCCAGGTCAGCGCCTCTTCGGCGGCGGCGTGGCGGCCGAGCCGGAGTTCCGCTTCCGTACGGTCCTCGATCAGCGTGCGCCGCCAGTCGGTCAGCCGCCGGGACTCGGCGGCCAGATACGGGCCGGACAGACCCGCCAGGGGCTCGCCGTCGCGCCACAGGGCGACGGCCGAGTCCAGCGCTTCCCAGGCGCGTTCCCAGTCGTGGGCGGCGCGCGCCGCGGCGGCCGTCGCGGCCAGTTCCTCGGCCTGACGCAGGTCCACGACTATGTCCGTACCGCCGTACGGCCGCAGTGCGTACCCCCCGCCCTCGCTCACCAGGACGCCCGAGTCCGGGCCGAGGGCCTTGCGCAGCCGGGACGCGTACGTGCGCAGGGCCGCGTGCGCCGCGCGCGGCGGCTCGTCGCCCCACACGGCCTCGGCCAGGTCGTCCACGGAGGCGGCGCGGCCACCGCGCAGCGCGAGCACGGCGAGCAGCGCCCGCTGCTGCGGGGAGCCGGTCGCCAGAGCCGTGTCCCCGCGGTGCATCCGCACCCGTCCGAGCACGGTGATGCGCAGCGGCTCGCGGTCCGGCCGGGCCGGTGCCCCGTCCCGGGCGGACGCGTCCGCCCGCTCCGTCCCGCCCCAGCCCCACGCGCGCGCCAGCAGGTCGGCCAGGCGGGCGCGGGACGGATACCGGGCGACCAGTTCGGCCAGCTCCGCCTGGGCGCGGGCGTAATGGCCCAGCCGCAGATCGGTCTCGATGCGGTCCTCGACCAGGGTGTGCCGCCACTCGGTCAGCCGGAGCCGTTCGGACTGCGCGTACGGGCCGGTGAGACCGCCCAGGGGCGTCCCCTGCCAGAGTCCGATGGCCGCGTCGAGCAGCGTACGGGCGCGGGCCCAGTCGCCCTCCTCGCCGGCGGCGCGGGCGGCGCGCTGGTACTCCTCGGCGCGCTCCAGGTCCACGTCGAGTTCGGTGCCGGCGTCGCCGCGCAGGGCGTAGCCGACGCGCTCACGGGTCAGCAGGTGTTCGTCCTCGCCGAGCGCCTTGCGCAGCCGGGCGACGCTGTGGTCCAGCATCGACCGGGCACCGCGCGGCGGGTCGCCGCCCCAGAGGGCGCCGAGCAGTTCGGCGTCGGAGGCCACGCCTTCGTGGTGCAGCAGGAGGGCGGCGAGCAGCGTGCGGTCCAGCCGGGCCGGCACCTCGATCCGCTGGTCCCCCCGCCACAGCGCCACCGGTCCCAGGAGGGTGGCGCGCAGCGGCTCGCGCGGTTCGTCGGCGGGCAGGACCGGTACGGGCGGGCGGGAGCGGGCGGCGGGCCCGGCGGCTGCTTCGCCCGGCGGCTCCGCGTCCGTGCCGGCCGGTTCCGAAGTGGCCGTGGCGTACGGCCCGGCCACCGCCACACCACCGCCCAGCCGCTCCAGCACCGGGCTGGCCAGCACCGCGAAGGCCTGTGCCGACTCCTGGAGCCGCAGCTCCCCGGTCTCGTCGGCGACCAGCGCGGGGAAGTCCGGCAGCCGGCCCATGTACGGCTCCAGGGCGCGGCCGACCGCCTCGACGACGGCCAGGGCCTGCCGGGTGCCCAGGCCGCTGAAGAGCAGTTCGCGCACGCCGGGCCGGAAGTCGTAGACCGGCTGCCCGGCACCGGTGCCCAGCGGTCCGCCGAGCGGGCCGAGGGAGGGTGCCCGGCGCGGGTCGGCGACCCGTTCCAGCAGTCCGCCGAGGAGGATCTCGGCGACCTGGGTGGGCCCGGCGTCGGTCATCGTGGCGGCCCGTACCAGCTGCATCAGGGGGACGGTGAGCGGGTTGATCGCGGAGAGGCGTACGGCCAGGCGGTAGGACTCGGGCGAGAACGCGCCGCGGAAGTGCGCGATCAGCTCCTCGGCCGACCCGGCGGGCCGCGGCGGGTCCTGCTCCGGGTCCTCGCCGAGCAGCACGGTGTCCACCAGGTGCGGGACGCCGGGGCGGGTGAGCAGCGCGGTCCACTGGCCGAGCCCGCCCGGCGTCAGCGGGACGACGGGCAGCGCCACCGTCCCCGGCTCCTCGGCCTCCGGGTCCGGCTCGCCGGTCAGCGGGTCGAGGACGGTGGTCCGGTCCGGCCCGCAGAACTCGGCGGGCGCGGTCAGCAGCCGGGGCTGGGCGTCCAGCGCGGTGCCGCGCCACAGGCGCCGCGGCAGCGGGTGGAGCACCGCCACCGGCCCGTACCGCCCCCAGCCGCGCACCGCGCGGGCCGCGTCGGGCGTCCGCCACCCCGGGCTCGTGCCGTCGGTGAGGACGAAGGTCAGGGTGGGGCCGGCGGCCCACGGCAGCCGCTCCAGGACGGCCATCTTCCGGGGATCGAGGGTGCGCACGCGCACGCTCCGGAAGATGCCGGAGCGGTCCAGCACCGCCCGCAGTTCGCCGGCCAGCTGGCTCCAGACCTGCATCGAGGGCGCGTCGTCCACCAGCAGGACGGCGGACCAGCGGTGTTCGAGGTCCGGCCGGGACACCACGTCGAACAGCGCGGTCTCCGCGGCGAGCCGTACGGTCGCCTCCACGTCGGTGACGCGCCGGTGCGGGTGCGGCCGGAACCGGCGCAGCGGGCGCAGCGCCCGGGACAGGTGCTGGGGCCGGGCGAGGGCGCGGCGGCCGGGGGCCCGGGCGGGGCGTGCGCGGCGGCTGCCCGCGCTGCCGCCCTCGCTGCCCATCGCGTACAGGGAGCGCTGCGCCGGGAGGGCGGTGGCGCGGTGGCCGCCGGGCGTCGCTTCGGCCCTTTCGGTCTCCCGCTCGTCCTGCGCCGTATCCGGGCCGTCCGTCCCCCCGGCCCGCGCGCCGGTGTCCGCCGCGTCCTCCGCCGTGGGCCCGGTGTCCCCGTCGTCGCCCCCGGACGGGCCGGCGTCCGCCCCGGGCTCCTCCTCGGCCGCGGCCTGCCGCCGCTCGCCCTCGCGCACCGCGCGGGCCAGCCACAGGACGTCCAGCAGCTCGTGCGCCTCCAGGTCGTAGCCCTGCCCGGCGAGGACCTGCCGCAGCCGGTCGATCATGGCGACATGGGTTCGTCCAGGCGGTGCATGACCGCGGAGAGCAGCTCGTCCTTGGTCAGGTCGGCACCGGTGATCCGCAGGTGGACGGCGGCCAGCAGCTGGTCGGTGGCCAGGGTCTCGGTCTTGGAGCGCTGGAGGAAGCCGTCGATCAGGTCCTCGGCCTCGGCGAGCGCGGCCGGTCCCAGGTTGTGGGCGAC
This sequence comes from Streptomyces albofaciens JCM 4342, assembly GCF_008634025.1. Taxonomy (NCBI): domain Bacteria; kingdom Bacillati; phylum Actinomycetota; class Actinomycetes; order Kitasatosporales; family Streptomycetaceae; genus Streptomyces; species Streptomyces albofaciens. The sequence goes on from NZ_PDCM01000002.1 coordinate 2,803,948, forward strand.
GATGTCGCGCAGCCGCTCGGGCGTGGGGTCGGGCAGGTCCAGGCGGACGCAGCGGCGCAGGAAGGCGGGCGGGAACTCCCGTTCACCGTTGCTGGTCATCACCACGACCGGGAAGTGCGCGCAGGAGACGACGCCGCGGTGCACCCGCACCCGCTCCCGGCTGCCGTCGGTCAGGACGTGCACGTCCTGGTGCTGCTCGGACAGCCGGGCCAGCTCCGGGATCTCGAACTCGCCCTCCTCCAGGACCACCAGCAGGTCGTTGGGCAGGTCGATGTCGGACTTGTCCAGCTCGTCGACGAGCAGCACCCGCGGCCGGTCGGTGGCGGCCAGCGCCGTGCCCAGCGGGCCCAGGCGCAGATAGTGGCCGATGTCGGTGGTGAAGGAGCCGCGGTGGTCCTTGAGGCGGCGCGGTGCCGTACGGGCGGCCTCGCGCTCGCGCCGCAGCGACGCCTCGCGCAGCCGGCCCACCGCGTCGTAGCGGTACAGCGCGTCGGCGAGAGTGGAGCGGCTGTTGACGGACCAGCGCAGTACGTCGCCGAGGCCCAGCTCGGACGCGATGGCGCGGGCCAGCGAGCTCTTGCCGGTGCCCGGGCGGCCGGTGACCAGCAGCGGGCGGTGCAGGTGCAGGGCCGCGTTGACGACGGACACCTCGTTGCGGTCCAGCAGGTACGGCGCGGGCGTCTCGGCCCTCCTGCGCGCGGCGGCGAAGTAGCGCCACGGGGGCGCCGCGGGCAGGGGTGCGGGGCCGCGGAACACCCACCAGCCCTCGGGCTCCGGCCCGGCTCCCGGGCCGTGGTCGGGTGTGCTCTGTGGGGCCACGGGTCGTTCTCCTTCGTCCTTGCTCGCTTGCTGCGTCACGGCTGGGTCAGGACCCAGGCGTCCGGGGCCAGTTGGGGTGGCCGGTGGTCGGGCGCGTCGTACATCAGGGACAGCTGGCGTCCCCGGTGGTGCGTCGAGGCGGCCTCGGCGACCGCCTTGGCCCGCTCCAGGCGTACGGTCTCGGGCAGCTGGGTGTGGTGCCCGCCCCTGACCAGTTCGAGCAGGCCGGCGGCGACCCCCTCGCCGTGCTCCTCGCGGTGCCACAGGACGGTGTGGACGCCCGCCTGGACGCACTGGCGCAGCAGCGTCCCGTGGTGGCGCGGTTCGCAGCACACGATGACCGTGCCCACCTCGGGCTGCATCTCCAGCCGGGCGCGGGCCACCTTGCGGTCGGTGCAGTCGTGGCCCAGCACCAGGCTGCGGGCGCCGTCCAGGGCGGCGGTGCGCCGCTTCCACCCGGCGTAGCTCGCGGGGGAGCGCCGGGCGGTGCGGATCACCACCCGGCGGGTGAAACCCAGTTCGAAGGGGCCGTCCTCGTCGCTGTCGAAGGACTCCCAGCGGTCCACCGGCAGGCCGAGCCAGGCGGCGGGCAGGAAGAACTCGACGAGGGCGGGCTCGGGGTCCTCGCGGATCTCGTTGACCAGGACGCGGTGGATGTCGTCCACGACCTGTTCGCTGGTCACCTCCGCGTCCTGGGCGAGGACGAGGACGTGCGGGGCGTCGCCGCCGCTCCAGGCCCAGACCTGGTACGTGTAGTGCTGTCCGTTGGCGGCGGGCAGCAGTTCGACCTGGACGCGGGGCACTTTCGACAGCCGGGTGCCGTTGTGGCGCGCGGCCGGGGCCGTGCGGTTCGGCCGGGGTGTCATGGTCACGGTGCCGTCGCCGATCCCCGCCCAGCCGCCCGGCCGCCGCTCGTGATGGCCGCAGACGGCGGCCCGGTGCTCCGCCGCGACGGCCCGCGCGCGCTCGGTGTGCTGGTCCCGCACATCGGCCGTGTACTGCCGTACGGCGGCCAGGTCCACCCCGAGCCGTGCGGCGGCGCGCTGCGCCCAGGCCGCCAGGTCCTCGGCCAGGTCCGGGCCCGTCTCGCTCTCCGCCACGCCGATGCGCACCACGCCCTGGAGCAGCGGCGGCATCAGCTGGTCGCCCGGGGCCTCGTACCCCTCCAGGACGTCGACGGCGTCGGCCAGGCCGGTCACCGCGGGCAGTTCGATGGCGTGCGGCAGGACGGTGTCCAGCAGCGCGCGGGGGTCCGTGCGGACGCACTGCGCCAGCAGGCCGGTCAGGCCGCGCCGCTGGCCGTGGGTCAGGCACTCGCCGGGGCTGACCGTGCGGGCCACCTTGCGCAGCCGCTCCCACTGCGGGCCGCTGCCGTCCGGCGCCACCTCCCGTACGGCCTGGAGCAGTTCGGGCACTCCGCGCCGGACGCCCACGGCCAGGCCGACCAGCCGGTCGAGGTCGGCGCCGAGGCCGCGGGACGGGCGCCCCAGCCGGGAGGCGAGCAGTTCCTCGCAGCGGCGGACCAGGTCCGGGGTGGTCAGGACGGTCTCCAGGACGGCCAGCAGCTGCTGGACGCCGCGCCGGGCGGTGGGCACCACGGGCGGCGGCAACTCGGTCAGTTCGGCCTCGACGGCGGGGACGCTGATCGCGTACAGCGTGGCCGCGGCCGGGGACCGGCCCGCCGGGCGCGCGCCGGACGCGGCCTGGAGGTCGGCGACGACGATGCCGACGACGGCCTGGCGTTCGCGGTCCCACAGCGGACCGCCGCTGAACCCCTCCTTGACCTCCGTGCCGCCGACCACGTCGAGCGTCACCCAGGGCGGCGCGGAGGCCCGGGGCACCGCGCGCACGGTGGGCAGCGGATGGCCGCTGGCCCACAGGGCGATGACCTCGTTGCCGTAGGCGTGCGGGAGGAAGGGGGCCGGTTCGGCGCCGGCGGGCGCGGGCCCCGGCAGCCGGAGCACGGCCAGGTCGCCGTGGTAGAGCAGTGCGCCGGGCGGCACGGGCCCGCTCCCGCCCGGCGCGCGCGGCGGGCTCCACAGGCCGGGCTCGACCTGGGCGGTCAGTTCACGGTCGGGCGCGACGTGCGGCAGCCGGACGCGGACGGTGCGGCCCGGCCCCGGCAGCGCCTGTTCGTAGCGGTCCCGGCCGAGCGCGCTGTTGACGACATGCGCGCAGGTCAGTACGAGGTCGTCGCTGACCAGCACGCCCGCGCCGACGGCCCGTCCGTCGTCGCGGACCGAGACGAAGGAGCGGTACAGCGGCTGATCCACGCCGGACACCACCACGCCGCCCTCAGGTCGTACTGCCGCTGCCGAGGTTCCAGGTGGCGGAGACCTTGAAGCTGGCCTCGCCGTTGCCGGAGAAGACCCCCAGGCTCAGGTCCGAGCCGAGGGTGACCCCGAACTCCACCGTGACCTCGTCCGGCCGGTGATCGCCGTCGGCGAGCGAGCGGTGGATGCTGCCCAGGACGGAGCCGAGCGGGCGCAGCGCGCCCTCCAGCGCCTCGCCGCCCCGGGTCAGCGCCCGGGCGACCCGGCCGTCCACGCTGACCGGCCGGGCGTGGCCGTAGCCGTCGGGCAGCTCCAGCTCCCCGTCGTCGTCCTTCCCGGCGGGCGCCCCGTCGGGCAGCACCGGGCCGCCCGCGCCGGTCGGTGTCAAGTGCAGCCAGATGACCGTGTCTTCGTCGATGCTCAGTGGCAGTGGCATGTCCCCCATGTGATCAGTCTGGCACGTCACCGGGGCCGACGCGCCCCCTTTGAAACAGGCGGTTCGCGCGGGCGCCACCGGCGCTCAGGCCGCCGCGGCGGGCCTCGGCGCGCGGGCGAGCTGGCGGGACTGGGCGACGAGGCGGTCCGCGCTGTCCCAGACCTCCGCGTCCTCCTCCAGGAAGCCGCCCGCCAGGTTGCGGGTGGTGATGGCGACGCGCAGCGGTCCCGGGGCCGGGCGGCAGCGGATGTGGGTGGTCAGCTCGACGGTGGGGACCCAGCCGGTCAGGCCGAGTTCGAAGGCGGTGGGCGGCAGCGCGTCGACCGTCAGCAGCAGCGAGAGCGGGTCGGGGTCGCGGCCGTCGGCGAGCCCGAACCAGCCGCGCATCTCGCCGTTCCCGGAGGGCGCGCCGACGGCCCAGCCGCAGGTCGCCGGGTCCAGCCGGATGGTGAGCCGGTCGGTGATGGCGGTGCTGCCGGGGATGGGCGACTGCCCCTCGGGGGCGCTGTCGGTGCCGAGGCAGTGCTCGTAGGGCGGGATGGCCGGCGGCTTGGCGGTGGTGCGTACGTCGTCGTCGAGCGCGTCGAGGTCGCCGTACGCGGCGAGCACCCGCAGCCGCTCCACCTCGGTGCCGTCCTCCTCGAACTGGACGAGGACGGCGGTGCCGGTGGACATGGTGCGGCCGGTGCGCACGGTCTCGGTGCGGATGACGGCCGGGCCGGGGACGGAGGCGGTCAGGTAGTGCGCGGTGACCGAGAAGGGGTGGGGGTGCGGCAGGGCGTCGCCCAGGGCCCGGCCCATGAGGGCGAGCAGGTAGCCGCCGTTGACCGCGTGGATGATCGTCCAGCCGGCCGAGAGCTGGGCCTCGTAGTGCCCGGGGGCCCGGCGGACGACCGCCGTGTCGCGGTCGAATTCGCTGTTACCTATGGTCACCTGTGCCATGCGCGGCACGCTACACGGATTTGTTACTGACCGGTAGACCCTTTTTCCTTCAACGTCCGGGCCCCGCGGGCGGCCCCGCCGGACCGGCCGGACCACCGCGGCCGCGCGGCCCGGCCCGACGGCCTGAGATCATGCCCCCATGCTTCACGTGCTCTACCTGGTCGGCATCGCGGCCTTCGCCGCGAGCGGGGTGCTGGCCGCGTACCGCGCCAACATGGACCCGTTCGGCGGTCTGGTGCTGGCGTTCGCCGCCGCCACCGCCGGCGGCACCCTGCGCAGCCTGATCCTCGACGACCACCCGCTCTACTGGACCCACGACTGGGTCCTGCTCACACTGATCATCTGCGTCAGCGTGGGCACCATCGTCTACCTGCGCTACTGGCAGCTCCCCCGCAAATCCCTGCTCGTCGTGGACGCGGTCGGGCTCTCCGTCGTCACCGTCATCGCCGCCCGCGCCGCCATCGCCGCGGGCGCGACCCCGCTGGCGGTGCTCATCCTCGCGGTGATGAGCGGCGTGGTCGGCGAGGTCATCCGCGACGTGCTGTGCGGGGAATTCCCGCCCCTCCTGCTGCGCGAGGACGTCTACGCCATCGCCGCCCTCGCGGGCGCCGCCTCCTACCTGGGCCTCCACCACCTCCACGTCCGCGCGGACGTGGCCGCCGTGGTCTCGGCCGGCCTGGTCTTCGCGCTGCGCATGGCGGCGGTCTACTTCGGCTTCCACCTGCCCCGGCCGCAACAGCTGAAGCCGCGGTAACCGTTCCGGCGCCTCGCTACGCCGACGGCCGCGGCGTCTCCAGCTCCTGGCTCAGCCACCCGAACGCCGCCGGGTACATCCGCGTCCACGTCCCGTAGTTGTGCCCCCCGGTCGGCAGCACCAGCGTCCTGACCCGGGTGGGGGTGCCCTCGGCGGCCTTCTTGAGGCGTTCGATGTTGGCGGGCGGGCTGATCGGGTCCTGGGCCGAGGTGGCCAGGAACAGACCGACGTCCGCCCTGGCGTGGCGGACCAGCCACTGCGGGCTGTTGCGCTGACGCAGCGCCGGGTCGGTGAGCACGTCCGGGTCGCCGGTCAGCGGGTCGGGGTCGAAGGCCACGCCCGCGCCGAACTTCTTCGGATACTGCAACGGCAGCTTGGCCGCGCAGAACCCGCCGGTCGAGAAGCCCAGCAGGCCCCAGTTCTTGGCTCCGGGCGCGGTGCGGAAGTGGTTGCTGATCAGGTCCGTGACGTCGTTCGCGAGCCAGGTGGCCGTCTTGTGGTTCGGGACGTCGGTGCAGTCCGTGTCCACGCTGCCCGGGTTGACGACGGGCATGGCGAGGATGAAGGGGTGCGCCGCGTTGCCCTCGACGAGCTGCTGGAGGTCGCCGGGCATGCCGCCCTGTTCGAGCCAGGACTGCGGGGAGCCCGGCACGCCGTGCAACAGCATCACGACCGGGAACCTGGTCTTCCGGTACGCCGGGTCGTCGTACTGCGGCGGCGTCCAGACCATCACCTGCCCGGACAGGTGGGACTTCGCGCCGCGGAAATAGGTGTCCTTGATGCCGTTCGGGCCCTCGTTGAACTTGGCGCGGGCGACCGGCGGTCCGGGCATCGCCACCGCGTCCTGCTCGGTGCCCAGCAGGTCGTCCCAGGAGGCGTACAGGCCGTAGCTGTTGTTGATGGCCACCGCGACGACGCAGATGGCGGTGAGCTGACACAGTCCGATCAACAGGACGCGGGCCAGCCAGCGCACCGGCTCCGGCCCGCGGACCCGGCCCCACAGCACCAGCGTGGCGAGGACCGCGAGGACGGTCACGATCAGCAGCACCACGAAGAACGGGGTTCCGGTCAGGCTCATTCGGCGTCCCCTTCCACCGCTCGTACCTGCATCAACGGTACGGGACAGGGCACGCCGTGGCCCGGGGGCGGGGCGGTGTGCCGCACCGTTCCCGCCCCGGGGCACCGGTGGGTCAGGGCAGGGCCGGCTTGCCGGTCGTGTCGAGCCAGGTGTGGAAGAGGCCGCCGAGCCGCTGTCCGGAGATCTTCTCCGCCAGCGCGACGAACTGCCGGGTGTCCGCGTTCCCGTAACGGTGCTGCTGCGTCCAGGCCGGCAGCAGCCGGAAGAACGCCCGGTCACCGATCCGCTCGCGGAGCACCTGGAGCGTCATCGCACCGCGCGTGTAGACCGCCTGCGCGAGCATGGTGTCCCGCTGCGGGTCGCCGATCCTGACCTTCCAGAAGTCGGACCCGGCGGGCCGGGCCGCATAGGCCGCGCGGAAGGCGTCGTGCGCGGTGCGGGTGCCCTTGTGCTCGTCCCACAGCCACTGCGCGTACGAGGCGAAGCCCTCGTTGAGCCAGATGTGCCGCCAGTCGCGCGGTGTCACCGAGTCGCCGAACCACTGGTGGGCGATCTCGTGCACGATGGTCGTCTCGTTGCGGACGGCCGAGTAGATCGGCTTGCTCTGGGTCTCCAGGGAGAAGCCCGCCCGCGGCATGTCGTCGACGATCGCGCCGGTCTCCTCGAAGGGGTACGGGCCGAAGACCTTCGACCAGTGGTCGGTCACCGCGGCGGTGATGCCGTAGACGTCGACGGTGCCGGTGGGCAGCGTGGGGTCGGTGGCGACGTAGATCGGGATGCCGCCGGGGGTGGTGCCGGTACGGACGTCGAACCTGCCGATCGTGGCGGTCGCCAGGTACGTGGCCATCGGCTTGCGCTCGCGCCAGTGGAAATACGAGCGCCCGTCCTCGTCCCACGCGTCCACCAGCCGCCCGTTGGAGACACCGGTCAGGCCCTCGGGCGCGTCGATGCGGATGTCGTACGTGGCCTTGTCGCCCGGGTGGTCGCTGGAGGGGAACCAGGTGGACGCGGCGTTGGGCTCGCAGGCGACGAAGACCCCGTCGTCGGTCTTCATCCAGCCGTAGTCGGAGCCGAAGACGATGGGGCCGCTGAGCGGCAGCGGCACGCCGCCGTAGACGACCTCGACGGTGAAGCGCTCGCCCTCTTCGAGAGGGTGCTCGGGCGTGATGACGATCTCATCGCCGGAGCGGGTGAACCGCGCGCGTCTGCCGTCCACCTCGATCGAGGTGACCTCCAGTTTCTGGAGGTCGAGGTCGAAGGAGGTGAGGTCCTGGGTGGCGCGGGCGGTCAGTTCGGTGCGGCCGTCGAGGCGGCCGGTGGCGGGCTCGTAGCTGACGCCGAGGTCGTAGTGCAGGGCGTCGAAGCCACCGTTGCCGAGGCTGGGGAAGTACGGGTCGCCGACGCCCGGGGCGCCGGGCGAGGCGGCGGGGGCGGCGGCCAGGGTGAAGGCCGCGGCCACCGCGGTGGCGAGGGGGAGCAGACGGGCGGAGCGACGTGCTGAACGGGAGAGTGCCATGAGCCGTCCCTTCGAACACACGGATGTCGTCCGATGCACAACCGCGCCGACTCTGCACTCTTCTGTCGCTTTTCACGCCGGACTTTGCCAACCCGTCATGCCCGGGTGAACAGTTGACGTTTCACTCGGACTGCTTTCCGGCCACGTAGAGGATCTTCCGGCAGGCGTCCTCGTCCGGTGCGTCGGTGAGCTTGCGGCCCTCCACACCGTGCGCCGCGACCATCCGCAGCCCGGCCGCGGCCAGCTGCCGGCGCACCGTGGCGTCGGAGTGGTGGTGGTAGCGGTGCCGGGAGGAGACCCGGCGCCAGGTGTCCTCGCCGGTGCGCGCGAAGTAGTCGTGGGTGACGTCCACGACGGTGTCCGGTTCGACCGGTACGGGCCCGCCGCGCCACACGTCGAACCGGCCGTCCCGGTCCACCACCTTCGTCACCGCGTAGTCGCGCCGGAAGCTGCCCAGCGTGGTCATGTCGAAGACGAGCACGCCGCCGTCCGCCAGCTGCCGGCCCAGCCCCGCGAAGGCGGTGGCCAGTTGCTCGCCGGCCAGGTAGGCCAGCGGCTCGCCCATGCACGTGACGACGTCGAAGGCGCCGAGGTCCGGCATGTCCCGCAGGTCGGCGACGTGGAACGGCACCCCGGCCGCCGCCGGCTTGGCGCGCGCCACCTCGATCATCTCGGGTGAGAGGTCGCAGCCGGTGACCGTGAATCCGAGGCGGTCGCGCAGGGCGAGGGTGCCGCGCCCGGTGCCGCACCCCGCGTCCAGCAGCCGGGGGCCGCCGGAACCGTACCGGTCGACGAGCTTGCCGTAGAAGGTGACCCAGCGCAGCAGGTACGGGTCCTCGACGATGGTGTCGTAGTCCGCCGCGACCGCCTCGTACGCGGTCAGCGCGGGGTCGGGGGCCGGGCCTTCGGGCTGCGCGGGCAAAGGATCCACCTCTCCTGGGGCGGCCGCAAGCGGCCGCGGGCGGCCGTGCGCCGCCGGGGCGCGCTCGAATCTATGGTCGGCAAACCCGCCGGTCAAGGCCGGTACGGGAACGCCGGAAGGCCGGCGCGGGGCGGCGGTTCCGTACCGCCCCGCACCGGCCTTCCGGCACCTGCCGCGCCGCCTCAGGCGGTCTTCGCGGGCTCGCCGTCCCGTACGCCGTCCGGCGCGTTCTCCGGGTGGTGGCAGGCCACCTCGTGGCCCGTGCGGAGCGCCACCAGCGGCGGCTCGGTGGTCGCGCACACCTCGGTCGCCTTCCAGCAGCGGGTACGGAACCGGCATCCGGAGGGCGGGTCGATCGGCGAGGGCACGTCGCCCTTGAGCAGGATGCGGTCGCGCTGGGTGCGCCGCTTGGGGTCGGGCACCGGCACGGCGGACAGCAGTGCCTTCGTGTACGGGTGCATCGGCGCCCGGTACAGCGACTTCCGGTCGGCCAGCTCCACGATCTTGCCGAGGTACATCACCGCGATCCGGTCCGAGACGTGCCGGATGACGGAAAGGTCGTGGGCGATGATGACGTAGGTCAGGCCCAGTTCGTCCTGGAGGTCGTCCATGAGGTTGACGACCTGCGCCTGGATGGAGACGTCCAGCGCGGAGACCGGCTCGTCGGCGACGACCAGCTTGGGCTTGAGGGCCAGCGCCCGCGCGATGCCGATGCGCTGCCGCTGGCCGCCGGAGAACTCGTGCGGGTAGCGGTTGTAGTGCTCCGGGCTCAGCCCCACCAGCTCCAGCAGCCGCTGCACCTCCTTCTTCACGCCGCCCTCGGGCTCGACGCCCTGGAGGCGGAAGGGGGTGCCGACGATGCCGCCGATGGTGTGCCGCGGGTTCAGCGATCCGTACGGGTCCTGGAAGATCATCTGTACGTCGCGGCGCATCGGGCGCAGCTTGCCCGGCGGCAGATGGGTGATGTCCTTCCCCTCGAACTCGATGGTGCCGCCGGTCGGCTCGTCCAGCCGGGTGATCAGCCGGCCCATCGTCGACTTGCCGCAGCCGGACTCGCCGACCACGCCCAGGGTCTCCCCCGGCCGTACGTCGAAGTCGATGCCGTCGACCGCCTGCACCGCGCCCACCTGCCGCTTGAGCAGGCCCTTGGTGATCGGGAAGTGCCGTACCAGGCCGCGCACCCGCAGCAGCGGCGCGGCGCTCTCGTCCGTCGTGCCGGCCGCGACGCCGGTCTCTTCAGTCTCGGTCACAGCTTCGGCGCAATCTCTTCGGTCCAGATCCGCGCCCGCTGTTCGGGCGCCATGTGGCACGCGGCGAAGTGGCCTCCCCCGCCGGCTTCGCCCTCATCGGCGGGGGTGCCCCCGTCGTCGACCTGGCGCAGTTCGGGGCGGACCGTGCGGGTCAGGTTGTCCTCGGGGACGTCCGCGTACGGGCAGCGGGGGTTGAAGGCGCAGCCGGACGGGACGTTGATCAGGCTGGGCGGCGATCCCTTGACCGGGATCAGGCGGTCGGTCTCCTCCCGGTCGATGCGCGGCATCGACCCCAGCAGGCCCCAGGTGTACGGGTGCTGCGGCTCGGAGAAGACCTTCTCGGCCGGACCGCGCTCGACGCACCGGCCGCCGTACATCACCAGCAGCTGGTCCGCCAGCTCGGCGACCACGCCCAGGTCGTGGGTGATGATGATCACCGCGGAGCCGAACTCCTTCTGGAGGTCGCGGATCAGGTCCAGGATCTGCGCCTGTACGGTCACGTCCAGGGCGGTGGTCGGCTCGTCCGCGATCAGCAGCTCGGGGTTGTTGACCAGCGCCATGGCGATCATCGCGCGCTGGCGCATGCCGCCGGAGAACTGGTGCGGGTGGTCGTCCACCCGCTTGTCGGGCTGCGGGATGCCGACCCGGTCCAGCATCTCGACCGCCCGCTTGCGCGCGGTCTTCTTGTCCACGTCGTGGTGGACCCGGTAGGCCTCCACGATCTGCCTGCCGACCGTGTAGTACGGGTGCAGCGCGGACAGCGGGTCCTGGAAGATCATCGCCATCTCGCGGCCGCGCAGCCGGCGCACCTCGTCCGGGTCGGCACCGACCAGTTCCTTGCCGTCCAGCCAGATCTCGCCGGACATGTCCACCTTGCTGCGCTGCTGCCGGGAGGCCCGGTGCAGGCCCATGATCGCGAGCGAGGTGACGGACTTGCCGGAACCGGACTCGCCGACGATGCCGAGGGTGCGGCCCTTCTCCAGGGTGAAGGACAGGCCGTCCACGGACTTCACGATGCCGTCGTCGGTGGGGAAGTGCACCTTCAGGTCGCGCACTTCGAGGAAGGCGGTGGGCGCCCGGGACCCCGCCGGGGCCGGTTCGCCGACCGCGGCACCGGTCCCGGTCAGGTCGGAGGGGGCGGCGGGCGGCGGCCCGTCGGCGCCGGTGTCCGGTGCGGAGGGTCCGGCGCGGTGGCCGGCGGTGGAATCCGGGAAGTCGGTCACGACAGCCTCACCCGCGGGTCGACGGCGGCGTACAGAACGTCCACCACCAGGTTGCAAATGACGATGAAGAACGCGGCGAGCAAGGTGACGCCGAGGATGTTCGGCAGGTCGTTGGCGTTGATCGCCTCGACGGCGAACGCGCCGACGCCCTTGAGGGAGAAGACCTGTTCGGTGATCAGCGCGCCGCCGAGCAGCAGGCCGACGTCCATGCCGAAGACCGTGACGATCGGGGTGAGGGCCGCGCGCAGACCGTGGCGCACCACGACCTTGCGCTCGCCCAGCCCCTTGGCGCGCGCGGTACGGATGTAGTCCTCGCTCAGCGTCTCCAGCATGCTCGCTCTCGTCAGGCGGGCATAGAGGGCGGAGTAGAGGAAGGCCAGCGTGACCCAGGGCAGCACCAGCGTCTGCGCCCACAGGAACGGGTCCTCGAAGAGCGGCACGTAGTCGCTGCGCTCGAAGATCGGCCACTGGTAGGTGAAGAGGGCCAGCGCCAGCGCGCCGGTGAAGAACATGGGCAGCGAGACGCCGGCCAGCGCGACGCCCATCGCCATCCGGTCGAAGACCGACCCGGGGCGCAGCGCGGAGAGCACGCCGGTGGCGACGCCGGAGACCAGCCACACCACGGCCGCGCCGGCGGCGAGCGAGACGGTCACCGGGAGCCGGGACTGGATCTCCGGCCAGACCTCCAGGTGGGTCTTGAAGGAGTAGCCGAAGCACGGCACGTTGCATGTGGCGGCGTCCGGACCGAACTTGTAGTCGATCCCGACGAAGATGCCCTTGAGGAAGTCCCAGTACTGTACGAAGACCGGCTTGTCCAAGCCGAGGTTCTTCTTCACCGCGGCGATGTCCGCGGCCGACGGGGCCTTTCCGATGTACTGCGCGGCCAACTGGTCGCCGGTCTGTCCGGCCAGCTTCGGCAGCACGAAGAAGATGCCGAAGGTGACCGCGCTGACGATCAGCAGCAGAATCACGGCGCTGATCAACCTGCGGATGATGTACGCGAACACGGGACTGCGGCGTCGGCACCGCGGGCCGGCCCGGCCGGCCCGCGGAAGCCCTTGCCTTCACCTGCCTTTCGGGCTTGCTACTTCTTGACGCCGATGTTGAGGTAGTCGTACTCACCGCTGTAGGCGGAGGTGGACACCAGGTTGGTGGCCTTCGGCGAGCGGTACAGCAGGATCTTGAAGTAGGTCAGCGGGACGATGACGGACTGCTCCATCGTCTTCTTGTCGACCTCCGCGTAGTCCTTCTCCCGCTGCGCCTTGTCGCTGGTGGCGATGGCATCGTCGAGCAGCTTGTTGATGGCCGGGTCGTCCAGTTCGGAGAGGTTGGAGTTGCCGGACTTCTGGATCGCCTTGCCGTTGACGATCTGGTTCAGGTAGCCGAAGCCGGTCGGGTAGTCCGAGCCCCACTGCATCATCATCAGGCCGATGTTGTTCTTCTTGGTGAACTCCGGCACGCCCGCGTAGTCCGAGAAGTACTTGCCGCTCGGGTAGGTCTGGATCTTGGCGTTGATGCCGATCTTCTTCAGCGAGTTGATGACCGCGGTGGCCGCGTCCACCTCGTCCTGACGGTCGCTGCGGGCGGTGATGGCGGTGCTCACATTGCCGGCGCCGCACGCCTGCCACTGCTTCTTGGCCTCGGTCAGGTCGAGGTTCTCACCGTTGTACTTCTGCGGGTACAGGTCGAACTTCTGGTACCCGGCGAGGTCGCTGGGCAGCACGGTGGAGGCGATCTCACCGCGGACCGGCCCGCCGAGCGCGGTCTGCACGGCCTTCTTGTCGATCGCGTACTGCACGGCCTTGCGGCACTCGATCTTGTCGAACGGCGCGACCTTGGGGTTGATCGCCACGTAGGACAGGCGCTGGCCGAGCGCGTTGTCGGTGTTGCCCTTCTCCTTCGGGTCGGTCAGGAGCTGGGCCTGAGTCTGCGCGTCCACACCGCGGCCGGCCATGTCGATGTGGGTGTTGCCCGCCTTCAGGTCCTTGTCGATCGTGGACTGGGCGACCTTCATCTTCAGCACGATCTTGTCCGGCAGCTGCTTGCGCAGCGGGTCGGTCGCCGCCGACCAGTGCGGGTTGCGGGAGAGGACGACCTGCTTGCCCTCCTCGTAGGTGTCGAACTTGTAACTGCCGGACGAGACGATGTTCTTGGTGTAGTCCGCGCCCTTGTCCTTCGCCCGCGGCACCGGAGCCGTCTGCGGCGCGCTGACCAGGTAGTCGAACTCGGCGAAGGCCTGTTTGAGGTGGAAGACGATGGTCTGGTCGTCCGGTGTCTCGATGGACTTCAGGCCCTCCTCGCTCTTGTCCTTGTACGGGCCCTTGTAGCCGCCCTCGTTGTCCTTGAGGTACGTCTGGAAGTAGTTCGGGCCGAGCGAGAGGATGTCGCGCGCGAAGTTGCTGCGTTCCACCGCGTACTTGACGTCCTTGGACGTGATCGGGGTGCCGTCGGAGTACTTGAGCCCCTTGCGGATCTTGTACGTCCAGGTCTTGTTGCCGTCGCTGGACTTGCCCAGCGACTCCGCCAGGTCGGCGGTCAGCGTGTTGCCCTTGGGGCCCGGGCCCGGCTTGAAGGTGGTGAGCGGGCGCGCGTACAGACGGCTGAAGTTCCAGACGTACGCGTAGTACGTGTTGCCCGGGTCGTAGGACTCCGGGGCGTCGCTCATCGCGTAGGTGAGCGTGCCGCCCTTCTCGTCCGAGGCGTTGACGATGCCCTTGGTGGCGGCGTTCGCCTCCGAGGAGCCGCCGCCCGAGCTCTTGCCGCTGCAGCCGGACAGCAGGAGGCCCGCGCTGGTGAGGGCCGCGATCGCCGCGACCGGGACTGACCTTCGCATAATGGTCGGTTTCCCCTTCGTTGGTCGGAAACTTGGGTGGGGCCTGCCGGGCGGACGCGCCCGGCCGGATCAGCGGCTGCGCGGGTCGAGCGCGTCCCTGAGGCCGTCACCGAGGAGGTTGAACGCCAGCACGGTGATGAAGATCGCGAGACCGGGGACGATCATGTACTGGGGGTCGACCTCGTAGTACTTGACCGCCTGGTTGAGCATGCCGCCCCAGGACGCCTGGGGCGGCTGGATGCCGACGCCCAGGAAGCTCAGCGCCGCCTCGAAGAGGATGTTGGAGGGGATCAGCAGCGTCGAGTAGACGATGATCGGGCCCACCAGGTTCGGCAGCAGCTCCCGGAAGAGGATGAACGGGCCGCGGGCGCCCATGCCGCGGGCCGCGTCCACGAACTCCCGCTCGCGCAGCGACAGCGTCTGGGCCCGCACGATCCGGCCCATGTACGGCCAGTTGAAGAAACCGATCACGAAGATCAGGACCGAGATGTGCAGCGGCAGCCCTTCGAGCCCGAAGGCGCCGCCCTGGAGCGAGGCGGAGATGGCGATGGCGAACAGCAGCAGCGGGAAGGCCAGGAAGACGTCCATCAGCCGGCTGATCAGCGCGTCCACCCGGCCCCGGTAGAAGCCGGCCACCACACCGAGCACGGTGCCGATGGCCACCGACAGCAGCGTCGCGCCGAACGCCACGATCAGCGAGACCCAGGAGCCCTCCAGCACCCGCGCGAACAGGTCGCGGCCGAACTTGGGGTCCACGCCGAACGGATGGTCCCAGCTCATGCCGCCGAAGTCGCCCTTGGGCAGGGTGGTGTTGGGGTCGATGAGGTCCCGGTTGGGGCTGTTGGGGTCCAGGCCCAGCCAGGACTGGATCGGCCGGGAGAGGGCGGCGACGAGGATCAGCAGGATGACAACGATGGCACCCGCTACCGCGACCTTGTCGCGCTTGAACCGCAGCCAGGCGATCTGCCCGAGCGAGCGGCCCTCGATCTTCTTGCTCTCGACGCCTTGCAGCACCGCTTCCGGCTGCGCCTCGGCAGCCGCCCCGGTGGTCTCGATCGGTGCGGTCACGGTGCCTTTGACCCCTCTCGGCCGGCGCCGCCGGCCCATGCGCGCCGCGGGTCCGCGGCCTGGTTCTCATCACTGGTGCAGATGGAGCATCTGGAGCAACTGGGAGAAATCTGGAACAGCTGGAGCAACTGGTGCAGGTAGTGCGGGCGTTGCAGGAACAGGTGTTGCAGGTGTTGCCGATGGTGCAGATGCCGCGGAATGTCACGCGACTGACGAGCGGATGGAACTCTCGTACGACTCGGGCCGAAGCCCTCTGCTGCGGGAGTCTTCATCCGACTCGCGATCACTCACCAGCCCTGGCCGGGAATGGATGCGCAACTGTGATGTGAACCACGGATTTCCGTTATACGGACATCCACCGCGACTGAGCGGGTCGCGCGGCCCGGTCCGGAGGTCAACTACCGGGCGCGGCAGGCCATTTCGGACCGGGAGGAACCGGCAGGAGCCGGACGGCACCGGCGGAAGACAGGGGAAACCGGCCGGACCGGGACGGGTGGGCCGGTGGGCAGCGGGGCGCACGGCGGGTGCGACGCGCCGGGGGCGGCGCTCCGGATCGGTACGGGCGCGGTACGTCCGGGGCGGTGCGGGATCAGTACGGGCGCGGGTAGCCGTATCCGTACGCCGGGGCCGGAGCCGGGGCGGGCACCGGGCCCGCCGCGTAGGCGTCCCGGTCGAAGAACGGCCGCGCGTTGGCCCGCATCCACATGCCGACCGGGTCGTACTCGTCGTTCATCGCGACCGTCGAGACGGGCAGCCCCTCCGGCACCGCGCCGATGGACTGCTGGATCATCAACCGCACCGCATCCACGGCCGGTTGGCCCGTGTCGTACAGATCGAGGCCGATGGCCAGGTACGGGGCGCCGAGGGCCGGCTGCACCCAGGCCCGGCGCAGCGAACGCACGGCGGGCGTGCGGTGCGCGTTCTGTCCCAGCAGGGCGTAGAACTGCGGGATCTCGATGGCCGGTTCGGTGATCCGCAGCGGTCCGGCAGGCAGCCGGTCCAGGCCGCCCGCGATGCGCCGCAGGTCCAGCCACGGGATGCCGACACCGCCGCCGGGGGCGTGCGGGTTCAGCCACAGGCCCCAGCGGTCCGGGAAGAGGGTGGCCGCGATGTCGCGGCCGTAGACGACCTCGTGGGCGCGGTTCCAGCCGCTGGCCGCGAGCTCGGGGGCGGAGGTCACGCACGGCGCGTAGCCGAGCCCGTCGACCTCCATGTTGCCGTACTGCGCATCGGGCGAACCCGGCTGGCCGTGCCAGAGCAGCATCCAGACCTGGCCGGCGGCGAGCGCCTGCAGCAACGCCTCGTAGGCGTCGTACCGGCCGGGCGAGACCTGCTGCAGCATCTGCTCGACCTGCCCGGCAGCCGCTCCCTGATGCGCACCCGCGCTCACGTGGTCCGTCCCTTCTGTCGGCAGGCACGTGGGGTACGCCTGCCGGTTGCACCAACAGCTTAGAGCCTGCGTCCGGACCCCGGTCGGATCAGCACACGCCGCTTGCGGCCACCGGACGCGGCCCGGCCGGACGGGCGGCGGACGGGTCCCCGCGGCACGGGCGCCGACCGCTACGCGTGCTCGCGCGAATAGAAGGGGCGGACCCGCTCCAGCATCCAGTCGGCGACCGGGTCGCCCTGCGCGAGGTCCAGCATGACCAGTTGGACGGGCCAGGTCAGCGGCGTCCCGCCGAGGGCCCGGCCGAGCGCACCGGTCACGGCGTCGCGTACGGCCGGATCGTGCGGCGCGACGGCCGCGGCGTCCACCTGGACGCCGACGAACAGCGCGGGCGCGTCCCCCTCGATGCTGGCCAGCGCGCGGCGCGCGGTGACGACGAAACCCGTCGCCGAGAACTCCAGCCCGGCCGCGGCCAGGAAGTCCACCGGCTCCTCCTGCCAGTCCGGCTCGAACAGCCGGACCCGGGCGCCGCTGGGCGCGCCGGGGTGTTCGAGGCGGTCGGTCCGGCACAGTTCGGCCACCGCATCCGGCGGCAGCGGCACGCCGACCGTACCCTCCGGGTTGACCGCTATACCCATCAGCGGAGGCAGCCCGCGCGCGAACTCGGCGGCCGGCGCGACGGTGTACGACATGTGCTGCCCGGCCACCCTCGTGAACTCCTGCTCGGAGCTGAAGACCGGTACATAGGCGGCCGAGTCGATCTCGACGGTGGGCAGGTCCAGGCCCGCCCGCCCCATCCCGGCGCTCTCCGGGCCGCCGCCCTTGGGCAGCGGCACCCATATGCGGCTGCGCCCCAGCACCTCGATGATGCGGGCGCCCGCGCCGGGCGTGCCCACCGAGGCGGCGAGCACCTCCTCCAGTTCGTTGGCGGGCCACCCCAGCTGCGGAATGCCCTGCTCCGGAAAGTCCATGTCCACCCACCCGCTTCGCCGCTCTTACTCGGTCGAAGACCCTAACGCCACCAGACGGGCGGCGGTCTGACGCGTCCGGATGACCACCGAACGCGCGCGAGCGGTTGCGGACCGTGCACACCGCTCCGAAGGTGGCTCCAGGGTGATCTTGCCCTGCCGTTCCTACAGAAAGGCATGTCTCCTGATGGCAACGCACCGGACCGTCCCCGCCCTCGTCAGCGCGGCCGCCGCCGGAGCCCTCGCGCTCGGCGCCACGGCCCCCGCGAGCGCTTCGGACGGCCCCAAGTCCCACGAGCGCAACCAGAGCATCATCGTCGACGACATCGGCCGGCTGGCGGACGCCTCGACCGAGCTGGCCGAGAAGTCCGCCGAGGCCCGCGGCCACTCCGTGCAGGTCAGGGCCGCGCGGACCCGGCTGGACTCGGTCCTGGCCGACGCCCAGCGGCTGGCGGAGATCCTGAACAAGGACTCCGACCGCGCGACGTCCGCCGACACCGTACGGCTCGGGCTGGTGTCGCAGGACCTGCGCGTGAAGATCGACGAGCTGACCGGCCGTCGGGCCCCGTCGCCGGAGGAGCCCACCGACCCCGCGACCAGGACCGGGCAGCTGACCGAGTCGGTCTCCCGGTCGGTGGTGGACATCTTCAAGATCCTGGGCGTGGACAAGCTGGTCGGCGACCTGCGGCAGCAGCCGGCCGACGGGCCCGCCGCGCAGCCCGCGAACCGGCCGATCCCCCAGCCGGCGGGCCAGGCGGCCGACGAGTACGAGACGGACGAGCAGCCCGCCGCCCAGCCGAAGGCGCCGACCAGCGACCCGCGGCCGCCCGCGGCCGAGGCACCGCGGCAGCAGCCCGCCGACGGGGAGCAGCGCCCCGGCGACGCACCGCAGCAGCCCGCAGCGGAAGCACCCCGGCAGCAGCCCGCCGCGGAAGCGCCCCAGCAGCAGCCCGCCGAGGCCCCGCAGCAGCAGGGCACCGGCTCGCTGCTCAACTCGGTGCTGTCACTGCCCACGGTGCTCATCAAGGCCCTGGGCCTCTGAATCGGCCCGGCACCTAGCATCCAGAGGAGGCGCGGATGCGGGAGATATGCCACGGTTAGGACGGGTCTGACGGGCCGTACGGAACATTCCGTACGGCCCGTCAGCCGTACGGCCCGTCAGCACTCCGGCGCAACCGAACAAAGCAGGCATACCGTCAGGAAACCGGCATGACCCTCACTCGAAGCCGATCCGGCGCAGGGCGCCCGCCGCCGGGCGGTCCAGCAGGACGGCCGAGGTGAAGCCCGCGGGGAGCCGGGCCGCGCGGGCGCGGGCGGTCAGGCGCCGCACCGCGCGCCGGTGCCGGGCGAAGGCGTAGCCGGAGACGCCGCGCCCGCGCGAGCGCTGGCCGGAGAGCGCGACCTCGGGCGGCACGTCCAGCAGCATCAGGTGCAGCCCGCGCCCGCCGCGCCGGGCCTCGCGCGCGAGCCAGCGGCGCACCCACGCGAGCGTGCCGCAGTCGTGCACCACCACGCTGCCGCCGGAACGCAGCGCCCGCCGCAGCCCGAGATAGTGGGAGGCGCGGACCAGCGGCCGGTAGAGCGCGTACGGCAGCCGGCGCAGCCTGCCGCGTTCCCAGCGCTCCCGCACGTCCTGGGAGTCGACGCGGTGCACGGCGGCGCCCTGCCCGTCGAGGGCGGGCACCACCCGGAGCATGAGCGTGCTCTTGCCGCTGCCCGGCAGGCCGGAGACCACCACGATGTCACCGGTCGCGAAGTGCAGCTCGGCCGTCCCGTACGGGTCGGGCCGGCCCCTGAGGTCGACGACGTCCGCCGCCGCGCCCCGCGTCCGGCCGGGACGCACCACCCCGAGCGGCAGCCGCCGGGGCTCCGGGACGGCTCCCGTCGGCTCCGGGACACGGCCCGGGGGCGCGCCTCCCGGACTTGTCGCGAGCGCCGCCTGCCTGTGCACCGTGATCCCCTCCCGGTCCGGTGTCGTCCCCGTACCCGCAGAGTGTCAAGAAAAGGTAATGCGCTTCAAGGGAATCCCCCGATCAGTACCGTCCCAGGACACTGTCGTGACACCCCCGCGAACACCGGTACGACCAGGGCTCCTGTATCCGGCGATCCCGTGCGATGATGTGCCCGCCGAGTGCGGGACCGCGCCTTCGCGCGCGCGTCGCCGTACGGGTGCCACGCTCAGCCAACTGCATACCGGCCGCTTGAATCCGCGCGGGAGAGTCCCCGGCCGCCACGGCGGGGCGCCGAAGGAGCAAGTCCTCCCTTGAATCTCTCAGGCCCCGATACCGCGCGGGCGAGGCAGATCTGAAAAGCGGGCCGCCGTGGTGTGGCTCCACCCAAGGTGCAAACCGGGGCCGGTGACGGCCTTCCGGTGAACCTCTCAGGTTCCGATGACAGATGGGGAGACCGTCCTGTCACCCATGCCCGGGAGCCACCACCATGACCCAAGCCCCCCGCCGGACCGCGCTGGACGCCACCCATCGTGCCCTCGGCGCGACCATGACCGACTTCGCCGGCTGGGACATGCCGCTGCGCTACGGCAGCGAGCGTGACGAGCACGTCGCCGTGCGGACCCGCGCCGGTCTCTTCGACCTCTCCCACATGGGCGAGATCACCGTCACCGGACCGCGCGCCGCCGATCTGCTGGACTTCGCGCTGGTCGGCAACATCGGCGGCGTGGCCGTCGGCCGCGCCCGCTACACGATGATCTGCGACGCCGAGGGCGGCATCCTGGACGACCTGATCGTCTACCGCCTCGCCGAGACCGCGTACATGGTCGTCGCCAACGCCGCCAACGCCCAGGTCGTGCTGGACGCCCTCACCGAGCGGGCGGACGGCTTCGACGCCGAGGTGCGCGACGACCGGGACGCGTACGCGCTGCTCGCCGTCCAGGGCCCGGAGTCCCCCGGCATCCTGAAATCGGTGACCGACGCCGACCTGGACAGCCTGAAGTACTACGCCGGGCTGCCCGGCACCGTCGCGGGCGTGGACGCACTGATCGCCCGTACGGGCTACACCGGCGAGGACGGCTTCGAGCTGTTCGTCCGCCCGGCCGACGCGCCCGCCCTCTGGGAGGCGCTCACCGCGGCGGGCAAGGACGCGGGCCTGGTGCCGTGCGGCCTGTCCTGCCGGGACACCCTGCGCCTGGAGGCGGGCATGCCGCTGTACGGGCACGAGCTGACCACGGACACCACCCCGTTCGACGCGGGCCTGGGCCGGGTCGTGAAGTTCGAGAAGACGACGAACGGCGGCGACTTCGTGGGCCGCGCCGCCCTGGAGGCGGCCCGGGACCGGGCCGCGGCCAACCCGCCGCGCAAGCTGGTCGGGCTGATCGCCGAGGGCCGCCGCATCCCGCGCGCCGGGTATCCGGTCGTGGGCCCGGACGGCGCCGTGATCGGCGAGGTCACCTCCGGTGCCCCCTCCCCCACCCTGGGCAAGCCCGTCGCGATGGCGTACGTGGACGCCGCGCACGCCGCGCCCGGCACCGCCGGTGTGGCGGTGGACATCCGTGGCACCCATGAGCCCTACGAGGTCGTGGCGCTGCCCTTCTACAAGCGCCAGAAGTGACGCGCGCGCCCCTGTCCCGGCCGCGCCTCCGTCTCATCTGTCAAGACCCTTGCACCGAGCACGCCACCGCATCCAGGAGAATCAAGACATGAACAACCCCCAGCAGCTGCGCTACAGCAAGGAGCACGAGTGGCTGTCGGCCGCCGAGGAGGGCGTCTCGACGATCGGCATCACCGAGCACGCCGCCAACGCGCTCGGCGACGTCGTCTTCGTGCAGCTCCCTGAGGTCGGTGCCACGGTCACGGCGGGCGAGACCTGCGGTGAGCTGGAGTCGACCAAGTCCGTCAGCGATCTCTACTCCCCCGTCGACGGCGAGGTCACGGAGATCAACGAGGACGTCGTCACCGACCCCTCGCTGGTGAACACCGCCCCCTTCGAGGGCGGCTGGCTGTTCAAGGTGAAGGTCAGCGGCGAGCCGGACGACCTGCTCTCGGCCGACGAGTACACCGCCTTCACCGGCTGACCCGCCCACCCGCCGCCTGGCGGGGCCGTGCGCCCCGCGAACCCCAGGAAGAGTCATGTCGCTTCTGAACAGCTCCCTCCACGAGCTCGACCCGGACGTCGCCGCCGCCGTCGACGCCGAGCTCCACCGTCAGCAGTCCACCCTCGAAATGATCGCGTCGGAGAACTTCGCCCCGGCCGCCGTCATGGAGGCCCAGGGCTCGGTCCTCACCAACAAGTACGCCGAGGGCTACCCCGGCCGCCGCTACTACGGCGGCTGCGAGCACGTCGACGTGGTCGAGCGGATCGCCATCGACCGCATCAAGGCGCTGTTCGGCGCCGAGGCCGCCAACGTGCAGCCGCACTCCGGCGCGCAGGCCAACGCCGCCGCGATGTTCGCGCTGCTCAAGCCGGGCGACACGATCATGGGTCTGAACCTCGCGCACGGCGGGCACCTGACCCACGGCATGAAGATCAACTTCTCCGGCAAGCTCTACAACGTGGTGCCCTACCACGTGGACGACGAGACCGGCCAGGTCGACATGGCCGAGGTCGAGCGGCTGGCCAAGGAGACCCGTCCGCAGCTGATCGTGGCCGGCTGGTCGGCGTACCCGCGCCGGCTGGACTTCGCGGCGTTCCGCCGGATCGCCGACGAGGTCGGCGCGTACCTGATGGTCGACATGGCGCACTTCGCGGGTCTGGTCGCGGCCGGGCTGCACCCGAACCCGGTGCCGCACGCCCACGTCGTGACCACCACCACGCACAAGACCCTCGGCGGTCCGCGCGGTGGTGTGATCCTGTCCACCCAGGAACTCGCCAAGAAGATCAACTCGGCGGTCTTCCCGGGTCAGCAGGGCGGTCCGCTGGAGCACGTGATCGCGGCGAAGGCGGTGTCCTTCAAGGTCGCGGCGAGCGAGGAGTTCAAGGAGCGCCAGCAGCGCACGCTGGAGGGCGCCCGCATCCTCGCCGAGCGCCTGACGCAGTCCGACGTGACCGAGGCGGGCGTCTCGGTGCTGTCCGGCGGCACCGACGTGCACCTGGTCCTGGTGGACCTGCGCAACAGCGAGCTGGACGGCCAGCAGGCCGAGGACCGCCTCCACGAGGTCGGCATCACGGTCAACCGCAACGCCGTCCCGAACGACCCGCGGCCCCCGATGGTCACCTCCGGCCTGCGGATCGGCACCCCGGCCCTGGCCACCCGCGGCTTCCGGGCCGAGGACTTCCGCGAGGTCGCCGACATCATCGCCGAGGCGCTGAAGCCGTCGTACGACGCCGAGGCGCTCAAGGCCC
This sequence comes from Streptomyces albofaciens JCM 4342, assembly GCF_008634025.1. NCBI lineage: Bacteria > Bacillati > Actinomycetota > Actinomycetes > Kitasatosporales > Streptomycetaceae > Streptomyces > Streptomyces albofaciens. Next base: position 2,826,715 of record NZ_PDCM01000002.1, read on the forward strand.
GGGTGACCACGCTGGCGGCGAAGCACCCGCTGTACCCGTCGCTGTGACGCATGTCACGCGGTCCGCGGCGGGGTGCCTCCATGGCACGTCCGCCGTGGCCGTGTGACGCGGCCGTGGTCCGTGCCTCCGTGGCACGTCCGCCGTGGCCGTGTGACGCGGCCGTGGCCCGTGGCTGCGTGACACGGCCGTGGTAGGTCGCTGCGTGACACGGCCGTGGTAGGTCGCTGCGCGATACGGCCGCGATACGCGGCGGTGTGACGCGTTTCATGAAGTGCGCCCCGTGGGGTGCCGCCGAGGCGGTGCCCGCGGGGTGAACACGCCGTGCGCCCGGGGGCGTTGACCCCGGGCGCACGGCTTTTCCGCCCGCCTTACGGTGATATCGCGCCACATAGGCTGAGACCGGCCCCTCAATGGCGCGGGGCCCTTCGCACGACAGCAGAGCCGGGCCCTTCGCACCACCGGGGCGGGCCCCTTGCACCGCAGCAGGACGGAACACGCACGGCAATGGACATGAGCGCGGGCAACCGCAAGGGGATCGGCCTCTTCGCCCTCATCATGATCGGCATCGGCTCGATCTTCGGCTCCGGGTGGCTCTTCGGGGCCGGCGCGGCCGCCCAGGTGGCCGGGCCCGCGGCGCTGGTGGCCTGGATCATCGGCGCGGTCTTCATCGGCATGATCGCGATGTGCTACGCGGAGGTCGGCTCCGCGTACCCGATCCCCGGCGGCATGGCCCGCTACGGCCACCTCTCGCACGGACCCGTGCTCGGCTTCCTCACCGGCTGGGCGGTGTGGATCGCGACCGCCTCGCTGATCCCGATCGAGTCCATCGCCGCCACCCAGTACATGTCGTCCTGGAGCTACGCGTGGGCCCGTGGCCTGGTCGACCCGGGCAGCGGCCACCTGACGGCCACGGGCATGGGCGTGGCCCTGCTGCTGACCTTCGCGCTGTGGCTGACCTGCTACTGGTCGGTCCAGCTGCTGGCCCGCGCGAACACCGTGCTGACCCTGGTGAAGTTCGCCATCCCGGTGCTCGCGGTGGCCGCGCTGATCGCCTCCGGCTTCCACACCTCGAACTTCACCGCGCACGGCGGCTTCACCCCGTACGGCTGGCCGGCCGTACTGACCGCCGTGACCACCTGCGGCGTGGTCTTCGCCTTCAACGGCTTCCAGGCCGTGATCAATCTCGGCGGGGCCGCGAAGAACCCCGGCCGGGCGATCCCCGTCGCGCTGGTCGGCGCGCTCTCGCTGGGCCTGGTGATCTACCTCGCCCTCCAGACCGCGTTCCTCGGGGCCGTACCGCCGGAGCAGCTCGCGCAGGGCGGCGGCTGGCACGGTGTGGACTTCAGCTCGCCCTTCGCCGACCTGGCCAAGGTGCTGATGCTGCACTGGGTCGTCACGCTGCTCCAGTTCGGCGCCTTCATCTCGCCGGCCGGCTCCAACATCGCGAACGTCGCGTCCGCCGCGTACATGGTCCAGAACCTCGCCGAGACCGGCTTCTTCCCCCGGAAGCTGGCCACCGTGCACCCCCGGTACGGGACGGCCCGCCCCGCGATGTGGCTCAACCTGGGCTTCTCGGTGCTGCTGCTGGTCACCGTCGGCCACAGCTGGCACGCGCTGGCCAGTGTGATCTCGGCCGCCATGGTCATCTCGTATCTGATCGGCCCGATCGCGGTGGGCGTCTTCCGCCGCACCCGGCCGGACCTGCCGCGCCCGTTCCGGCTGCCCGCCGCGGGCGTCCTCGCCCCGCTGACCTTCGCCTTCGCGGCCTGCGCCCTGTACTGGTCGAAGTGGCCGGACACCGGCAAGGTCGCGCTGCTGACCGTGGTGGCCGCGCCGGTGGCCGCGGTGGTCCTGCGGCGGCACGGCGTGACCGGGCTGCGCCGGCAGTTCGCGCCCGCGTGGTGGCTCGTCGGCTTCCTGGCCTGGATGTCCGTACTGTCCGCGCTGGGCAGCCCGGACTTCGGCGGCCACGGCGTCATCCCCGGCGGCCTGGACATCGCCCTCGTCGCGCTCTCCGCCGTCGCCTTCTACTTCTGGGCCGTACGGGCCGGGGTGCACGCCCACCGGGCGGGCCTGACCGCTTCCGGGCCGGCACTCGACGACCCGGCCGGTCCCGGGGCGGCACTCGACGGTCCGGCCGGTTCCGGACCGGTGCTCGACGGCCGGACCGCCTCCCCTGCGTCTTCCGTAGTTGCCCCGGAGGACAACCGTCCGACGGCCTCCGTCTGAGAGTCTGTGCGCCGTCCGGGTTAGGCTCGACAGTCGGCGCAGAAACGTACCTTCCGTTTCGTCCGCCCCTTTATCTCTATTTGCTCCACCGTCCACCACGAGCAGACAAGGGAGTCCGCCACCGTGGCCATCTCCGTCTTCGACCTCTTCTCCATCGGCATCGGCCCGTCCAGCTCCCACACGGTCGGTCCGATGCGCGCCGCCCGGATGTTCGTCGGGCGCCTCAAGAAGGACGGCCTGCTCGCGCAGACGACGGCGGTACGGGCCGAGCTCTTCGGCTCGCTCGGCGCCACCGGCCACGGCCACGGCACCCCCAAGGCCGTCCTGCTCGGCCTGGAGGGGCACTCCCCGCGCACCGTGGACGTGGAGACCGCCGACGACGAGGTCGAGCGGATCCGCAGGAGCGGCCGGCTGCGGCTGCTCGGCGCGGAGATAGGCAGCGACCACGAGATCGACTTCGACGAGTCGACCGAGCTGATCCTGCACCGCCGCCGCTCCCTGCCGTACCACGCCAACGGCATGACCCTCTTCGCGTACGACGCGGCCGGCGCGCCCCTGCTGGAGAAGACCTACTACTCCGTCGGCGGCGGCTTCGTGGTGGACGAGGACGCGGTCGGCGAGGACCGCATCAAGCTCGACGACACGGTCCTGAAGTACCCCTTCCGCACCGGCGACGAACTGCTGCGCCTCTCCCGCGAGACCGGCCTGTCCATCTCCGCCCTCATGCTGGAGAACGAGAAGGCCTGGCGCACGGAGGACGAGATCCGCGCCGGTCTCCTGGACATCTGGCGGGTCATGCAGTCGTGCGTGTCCCGCGGCATGTCGCGCGAGGGCATCCTGCCCGGCGGCCTGAAGGTCCGCCGCCGTGCCGCCAACGGCGCCCGCGCCCTGCGCGCCGAAGGCAGCCCCGAGGCCCACGCGATGGAGTGGACCACCCTCTACGCCATGGCCGTCAACGAGGAGAACGCGGCCGGCGGCCGGGTCGTCACCGCCCCCACCAACGGCGCCGCCGGCATCATCCCCGCCGTCCTGCACTACTACGTCAACTTCGTCCCCGGCGCCGACGAGGAAGGCGTCATCCGCTTCCTGCTGGCCGCCTCCGCCATCGGCATGCTCTTCAAGGAGAACGCCTCCATCTCCGGCGCCGAGGTCGGCTGCCAGGGCGAGGTCGGCTCGGCCTGCTCCATGGCCGCCGGCGGCCTCGCCGAGGTCCTCGGCGGCTCCCCCGAACAGGTCGAGAACGCCGCCGAGATCGGCATGGAACACAACCTCGGCCTGACCTGCGACCCGGTCGGCGGCCTCGTCCAGATCCCGTGCATCGAACGCAACGGCATGGCCGCGGTCAAGGCCGTCACCGCCGCCCGCATGGCCCTGCGCGGCGACGGCCGCCACCACGTCTCCCTCGACAAGGTCATCAAGACCATGAAGGACACGGGCGCCGACATGAGCGTGAAGTACAAGGAGACGGCCCGGGGCGGGCTGGCTGTGAACATCATCGAGTGCTGAGAGCGGTGGGCCCCGGCAGCGCCTTCGGCGCGGGCCGGGGCCGCCCCCGCTGACGCGAAGGGCGGACACCACCTCCCGCTCCATGACAAGAGTTTTGTCGCACTCGCCGTACGGCTGTCTCCCCCGCTCCCGGCGAGGGCTCCGTCCGCCCGGTCTCCGTCTCGCTCCACGAGGGCACCATCGCGGCCCTCAAGGCACGTACCGGCAAGCGCGGCATGTCCGCCTATGTCGAAGCCCTCATCCAACGCCAGCTCGAACGTGAGCGGCTCCGCGAACTCATCGACGACGCCGAGTCGGAACACGGCCCGGTGGACCAGGCAGCGGTCGAAGCCGAACGAGCCGTCCTGCGCGGCGAGCCGGCGGGTTCCGCGGACGCGGCGTGAGCGGCACTCTCGTCCTGGACTGCGCGGGCCTGTCCGCACTCGTACGGCGCACCCCCGAACTCACCGAGTGGCTGGCCGCCGCGGAGGCGGAGGACATCCGCGTCGTCAACAGTTCCGTCACCCTCGTCGAAGCCCGCGCCCCCAGGACGAGCCAGGCCCGCTTCGACTACGCCGTCTCCCGCGTGAACGTCCTTCCGCCCACAGAAGCCATCGCCCGCCACGCCGGCAGGCCCCTGGCCGCGGCCGGGTCTGCACGGCCACAAGTACGCCCTCGACGCCATCGCCGCCGCCACGGCCATGGCCTCTGCCGCCCCGGTGACCGTCCTGACCTCGGGCCCGAAGACCTCCACGTTCTGTGCGGCCCCGGCGTGCGCGTCATCAAGGTCTGCCCCCCCGAGCCGCCACGTCCGGGAACCGAAGCTTCGCCTGCCGGCCCAGGGTGCGTCCCGCCTCCTCGGCCCCGGTCGGCGCTTACGCGCAGGCCTTCTCCACCTCGTGCAGGAACGTGCGCCAGCCGGATATTCGCCGGCCGGGTATCGCGTTCCTCAGCGTGAGGCGCAGGGTTTTGTGGAGGGGTACCGGCGAGTGCATGATCGCCTCGTTGCGGCGGGCCAGGCGGGTCAGTTCGCCGGGGGTCGGCATGCGGTCGCTCTTCTCGCCGTTGCACGTCGGGTGGGCCACGGCGAGGTTCCACAGGCTGTCCAGGTCGGGACCGTGCCAGCCGTTGACACTGGCGTAGCGGCGCATCAGGGCGTGCGGGAAGACGTGGTCGACGGCGGGGCGTTCGCCGTCCAGCGACTCGTCGCAGATGTGGCAGCGCCCGTGCTGGAAGCCGGCCACGGCCTCGGCGACACCGGTGACCGGGCGGCGCCGGCGCAGGTCCGTGATGTGCAGGGTGCTCCGGTCGACGCGGACGCCCTCCTCGATCAGGCTGCGGCCGATGCCGGTCGCGAAGCTGCTCTCCACGATGCTCCAGCGGGCGTCCAGCTCCGCGCGGAGGCCTTCGAGCTCGTACGAACGGGCCACGTCGCCCAGGGCGGAGCTCAGCCGCACCGTGCGGCCGCGCCCCCGGCCGACGATGTCGTAGAAGCTGTGCGGCACCGGGCCGCCGCCGTGGTTGTGGAACTTCTCCATGACCATGCCCGGCATCGACCGCTCCGCGGCCTCCGTCAGCCGGTCGGTGGGGTGCCCGAGCCGGCGGGACTCCGCGCTCTCCTCCGCCGCCACGGTCAGGAAGTCCGTCGCGCCGAGTTCGGTCCCGCTCTGCGGTGCCTGAGGAGCCCGGCGTTCGAGTATGGCCATCGCGTACGGGGCGGCGAGGTCGCGCAGCGGGATTTCCGTGTGGCCCTGGGACGCGTGGTGGAGCAGGACGCTGCCGAGGGCGAACTTGTACGTACGCGCGTTGCGGCCCATCAGGATCGCCAGCCGCCAGGACGCGCGGGCCGACGGGGCGGCGGCGTAGAAGTCGTCGGTGGTCACGGGTGGTCCTTCTCGAAGGTGAGGGTGCTCCAGTGGACGTGGTCGCGGGCCAGGTGGTCGATGGCCTGCGCGTGCTGGAGGGGGCGGAGGCCGTGTCGGGTGGCGAGGGCGACCGTTTCGTGGGCGGGGATGTCGTACATCTGCCGGTCCTCGGGGGGCGGGCCGTGGCGCAGGGTGAGGAAGAGGCGGCCGCCGGGGGCCAGGAGGTCGTGCAGGCGGCGCATGGCCGGTGGGCGGGACGGTTCCGGCAGGTGCATCCAGACGGCCGAGAGGAGGATCGCGTCGAGGCGGCCCGTTTCGTCGCGCAGGCGGGGCAGGCCGGGGAGGGCGTCGGACAGCCAGTGGATCGAGGGGGACGGGTGCAGGCCGCGGGCCAGGGCGCGTAGTTCGGGGACGGGCTCGACGGCCAGGACGGTGTGGCCCCGGGCGGCCAGCGCGGCGGCGTCGCGGCCGGTGCCCGCGCCGATGTCGGCGATGCGGGCCGGGGGCGGGGGCAGCAGGGGGAGGAAGTCCCGGTGCACGGTTTCGAAGGCGAGGCTTTCGTACCGGTCTGCCAGGGCGGTCGCGTGCCGGGCGTAGTAGGGCTGAACGGCTGGTACGGGTGGGGCGGTCGCGGATTCCGGGCCCCCGGTCGGTGGGGTGGTCGCGGCTTCCCGTCTCCTGGCCGGTGAGGTGGTTGCGGCTCCCTCTCCCGGTCCGCTGGCCGGTGGGGTGGTTTCGGCTCCCGGTCCGCTGGCCGGTGGGCTGGTTCCGGCTTCCGGGCCCCCGTTCGGTGTGGTCATGGGCGTAGCCTACGGTCCACCACTGACAAGATCACTTACTTGCCTATCTCCCAGGCAAACGGCGGGAGTTCGCGGGCGCGCAGGTAGACGTCCATGGCGCTGACCGCCGGGGCGAACGGGTGGACCCGGGCGCCCTCCAGGCCGGCCAGCAGGCGGGCGCAGTGGTGGACGCAGCCCGCGACCTCGCGGCCGTGCCGGTAGACGATCGTCACCGCCTCGTGCGGCCCTTGGCACGGGGTCGGGTCGGCGGCCGGTGCGGCGGGGCAGCGTGACCGGGCGCGGCCGTGCTGGTCTTCCATGCTGGGTCTCCCTCCGGGGGGGGGCGGTGCACACGGCGGCAGCACCGAACACCGGTGTTCACGGGGGAGTTGCTCGTTCCCGGGCCGGTCCATGCCCGGCTTGGTGAAGACGTGGGGAGGCCGTGGGTCGTTCAGGAATCAATGGGTGGCTTGAGGGGCGCCCGAGGGCGGTGAGGCAGGCGGGAACGGCAGGGTGCCTCGCCTCACGAGGTGCAGGGCGCAGGAGAGCCAGGCGGTGGCCAGGAGCCAGCCGGCGAGGACGTCACCGGGCCAGTGCACGCCCAGGTAGACGCGCGTGGCGCCGACCGTGACAGCCCACACCGCGAGCAGCGCGCAGGCCAGGCGGCGGGCCACGGCGCCCTGGAGGCGGGTCAGTACGGCCCGGGCGAGGAGGCCGGCCACCAGAACGGACGTCGTGGAGTGGCCGGAGGGGAAGGAGTGGCCGGTGGCCCGGCTGATCCAGTCCGCCTCCGAGGGGCGCGGGCGGGCGATGAGTTCCATCAGGACGTAGCGGACCGCTTGTCCGAGGAGGAGCACGGAGAGTGCGATGAGGGCGGCGCGCAGCCGCTCGCGTGCGTTCCGGCCGGCCAGTGCGCCCGCGAGCAGGGCCAGTGCGTACAGGACAGGCCCGGAGCCGGCGGCCGTCACCACGACAGCGGCCGCGGCCACCGCGTCCGGGCGGTGGGCCACCGACCAGGCGTGGGCGGCCCGCTCCGGACCGAGCGGGACCCAGTCGTGTACGGCCAGGAGCGCGGCGGTGGCCGCCAGGAGCAGGAGACAGGCGGCGGAAAAGAGGAGCGGGCGGGAGACGCCGGGCCGTTCCGAGGCCGTCGGCAGGGGGCGCGGGCCGGTGGGGTCGTCCTCGGTGGGGCGTGCGGCGTGCTTCATCCGATGAGTCTGCCAAGGATCGGACAGGACGCGCTCTCGACCGCGGGGCACGGGCGGCCGAAACATGCCGGTGGCCGGTCTGGCCGAACCCGGGCGGTTCTCTGGCCGGTCCCTTTCCCCTGCGTGGCCGGACCGCGTAACCCCTCCCCCGTATTCGGCGTTCTTACACCTACGTATCGCTACCGTTATGACAGCCGGTCACCATTGATCGAAGTACGTCACGCCCGGCCGTAACCACACCAACAACGCGTTGATCAGCGGAAATTCGCTTCAGGCATCTGGCGCGGAATGCCGTGGACATGTTGAACTGCTGATAACACCAGGTGACGCATCGTAATCGATCGTTTTCGGTCGGGCAGGAGGCCGCTCATGCTGCACGGCGTCGACGTCAGCTCGCACAACCCCTCGTATTCGGCGACCGGTCTGGACTTCGTCATCGTCAAGGCGACGGAGGGCCGGTCGTACGTCAACCCGCATCAGAACGCGCAGGCGGACAAGGCCCGCAAGGCGGGCTGCGTGGTGGGCTTCTACCACTTCCTGTGGCCGGGCAACATCGCGGCGCAGGCCCAGTACTTCGTCGACAAGTGCGCGTCCGTGGAAGGGGACCTGCTGGCGGCGGACTGGGAGCGCACCGGCGGCGGCACATACGCGAGCAACGCGCAGAAGGACCAGTTCCTCAGGGAGGTGAAGCGGCTGCGGCCCACGCACCGGGTGATCCTCTACTGCAACCGCGACTTCTGGCTCAACCACGACTCGACGTCCTACGCCGGCGACGGCCTGTGGATCGCCGACTACGTATCGGCCGGGCGCCCGCGCATCAAGGCGGACTGGCTCTTCCACCAGTACACGAGCCGACCGCTGGACAAGGACGTCGCCGACTTCCCCGACCGGGCCGCCCTCAAGGCGTGGGCGGCTCCGTCATAGAGTCTTGGGTGTCCGCACCAGCACCGCGCGCACCGCGCCCCTCGCCCGAAGGAGCAGCCGTGACCGACCCGGCGTCCACGTCCCAGCAGCAGGAGATCGCCCGCGACCTCCAGGTGTCCGCGTCGTTCGACGTCCAGGCGGAGATCGAACGCCGGGTGGCGTTCCTCGCGGAGCGGCTGACGACCACGGGCCTGCGCGCGCTGGTGCTGGGCATCAGCGGCGGCGTGGACTCCACCACCGCCGGCCGGCTGTGCCAGCTGGCGGTCGAGCGGGCCCGTGCCGCCGGGCACGACGCGACGTTCTACGCGATGCGGCTGCCGTACGGCGTCCAGGCCGACGAGCACGACGCGCAGCTCGCGCTGGAGTTCATCAAGGCGGACCGGCTGCTGACCGTCGACATCCGCCCGGCCAGCGACGCCGCGCTGGAAGCGGCGCTGGCCGGCGGGGTCACCTTCCGCGACGAGCGTCACCAGGACTTCGTCCAGGGCAACATCAAGGCGCGGCAGCGGATGATCGCGCAGTACGCGGTCGCGGGCGCGCAGGACGGCCTGGTCGTCGGCACCGACCACGCCGCCGAGGCGGTCTCCGGCTTCTTCACCAAGTACGGCGACGGCGCGGCGGACGTGGTGCCGCTCACCGGCCTGACCAAGCGCCGGGTGCGGGCCGTGGCGGAGGCGCTGGGCGCCCCGGCCGAGCTGGTCTGGAAGGTGCCGACCGCCGACCTGGAGACGCTGGACCCGGGCAAGCCGGACGAGGACGCCCTCGGCGTCACGTACGACCAGATCGACGACTTCCTCGAAGGCAAGCCGGTCGGCGAGGAGGCGTACGAGGCGATCGTCCGCCGCTACCACGCCACGGCGCACAAGCGCGAGCTGCCGATCGCCCCCTGAGCGGCTCCGGCCGCCGGACCCCGGCCCCCGGCCGACACCTGAGACGGTGCGCGCCGCTCCTGCGAGCAGCGCGCACCGTCTTCGCGTCCGGGCCGGGCGTGATGTCCGGTTCAGACGCGACGCCCCAGTCCAGGCGTGATGTCCGGTCCGGATGTGACGTCCGGGCGCGATGTGATGTCTGTCATGCTCCGGCAAGGGGATGGTCACCAAAGGTGTGCGCAATCGTGGCCGACGGCGGGCATGGATGGGGCATGCGAAGCCGTGAAACGCGATCGGAAGATCGACTGTCAGTGGGTGCCCCTACGCTCCGGAGCATGGGTTACGCAGACCTGCGCGAACTCCAGACCGCGCTGACGACCGCATCCGACATCGCCTCCTCCCTCCAGGCGGCGCCCACCCGGCGGGACGCCGACCAGCTCGTCGACGTCCTGCGCCAGGCGCTGACCGCCGCCAGCTCGCTCAGCACGCTGACCGGCCCGACCGGCTGCGCCATACACCCGCACGGCGCCGTCGACCCGCTGTACGGCGACCCGGAGGACCCGCTGCCTCCGGGGTACGGCAAGTGCCTGCTGTGCAACGACCGCCGTCGCCGCGCGGACGCCAAGCCCCATCAGCCCTATCACTGGGACCGGCAGGAGCACGCCCTGCGGCGCAGCGCATAGCGGCCGGCGGGCAGGACTGGGGCACGCGGGGGGCGGTGCCCGGCGCCGCCCTCGTGTGCCCCGATCCTGCCCCGGTTCTGCCCCCGGCCCTGCTCCGGTCCCACCACGGCCCTGCTCCGGTCCCACCCCGGCCGTGCTCCGGTCCCACCCCGGCCCTGCTCCGGTCCCACGCCGGCCCCTCCGGCGCCGCCCTAGTCCAGGAAGCCGAGGTCGTAGAAGAACTCGTAACGGATCGGGTTGTCCGGCAGGAACCAGTGGAAGCCCTCTTCGAGGAAGACCGCGACGACGTTCACGGCGACGACCAGGGCGGCGAAGGCCAGGGCGATCCGGCCGACGGCCCGGTACGGCCCGGAGGCCGGCACGTGCCGGTCGGCCGCCGTGCTGTGCGCGAAGGCCATGACGATGCCGATGGCGACGATGGACGCCTGGAAGAGCACCCACGCCCAGACGTAGAGGTGCAGGCCGAGCAGCTCGCTGCCGTAGCCCTTGTCGCCGGGCAGGATGTGCAGCATGGTCTGCCGCCATGCCGCGAAGGACCCGGCGACGCAGCCGACCAGGGCCAGCCCCCAGCCCATGAGGCAGTCGCGGCGCGCGACCGTGCCGTTCAGGCCCTGCCGGACGATGTACGCGGGCCCCAGGAAGGCCAGCATCATGAACATCCGCTGGAGCACGCAGAGCGGGCAGGGGTATTCCCACCGTACGAACTGGTAGAAGAGGCCGCCGCAGACGACGCCGGTCCAGCCGACGACGAAAAGGCAGGCGAACCAGTACTGCCCGCGGGCCACGAAGGCGGGCGGCCCCGGATCCAGGTCGGCGTAGGTCGGTGCGTTCATGGAAACCGGCAACTCCGGGCGGTCGGGAGCGGCGAACAGCGGGAAAGGATTGAGGCCCCGGGGCAGTAGTGGAGGCCTGGGAAAGGATGGAAATCCTGGGAAGGGACCGCGGCCCCGGAATTCTCCGCGTCAGCAATCGCATCAGCAATCGCGTGAGTAATCACATCAGTGATCGCATCAGTAATCGCGTCAGTAATGCAGGGACAGCGCGAGGCTGCTCGTGATGTGGTGGGCCAGCAGGGCGAGGGTCGCGGCCAGTATCAGCCACCACCATCCGAGCACCACGGCCCGGCCCTTGTTGCCGACGACCGCCAGGAGCGCGACCAGCAGGCCGGCGAAGACGAGGGTGTCCATGGGCGGTGAAAATAGCGCCCGGAACGCGTTCGGGCGGTCCGACATCCCGTGCCGGACCGCCCGTGCGCCGGATGGCCCCGTACGCGCCGCCGGTCACCCGGCCGCGGCGGGGCCGTACGCCTCAGTCCTCCCGCTTCTTCTCCGGGCGCAGCGCGATACGGCCCAGCACCGCCGCGACGACGAGCGCGGCCAGGGCGACGAGGACGAAATCCGGTACGGAATTGCCGATCCGGGTGGCCCATTCCTCGACCCGGATCTCCGCGTCCGGGTCGAGGATTCCGGGCAGCGCGCTGGTTCCGTTGAAGGTGAGGAACAGGACGCCGATCCCGATGAAGAAGAGGCCGGACAGCAGCGACGTGGTGTGCAGCCGCAGTTTTCCGACGCTGAATTCGCGGCCGCGCAGCCAGCCCCGGCTGCCCAGCGAGAAACGGTCCCAGAGCAGCGCGAGGACGAACAGCGGAAGGGCCATGCCCAGGGCGTAAACGGCGAGCATGGAGGCGCCGTAGACCGGCGAGCCGCTGACCGCGGTGACCGTCAGCACCGCGCCCAGGATCGGCCCGGCGCAGAAGCCGGCGAGGCCGTAGACGCAGCCCAGCAGGAACGTGGACACGGCCGAGCGCGGGGTGATCCGGGCCGCCGCCTGCTGGGCGCCCTTGAAGGCGAAGCCGAGGCCGAGGATCTGGGCGACGCCCATCGCGATCACCACCCAGCCGCCGATGGCGACGAGCAGGTCCCGGTGGCCGTTGAACAGCCGGCTGGCGGCCGTGCTGGCCGCGCCGAGCGGGACCAGCGTGGTGGCCAGGCCCAGGTAGAAGATGCCGGTACGGGCCAGCAGCCGGCCGGGGCTGGTCAGGGAGTACGCGAAGAACGCGGGCAGCAGCAGGGCGCTGCACGGGCTGAGCAGGGCGAGGGCGCCGCCCAGGAAGGCGGCCAGGTAGCCGATGTCCATCACTTCGCCGGCTCCTCCGCCTTGCCGGAGTCCTGGCCCTTCCCGGAGTCCTGGTCCTTGTTGGACTCCTGATTCTTTCCGGACTTCTGGTCCTTCCCGGAGTCCTGGCCCTTGCCCGCGCCGGACTTTTTGACCTGCTCGGCCGCCTGCCTGATCGCCTGCTCGAACACGGCGGTGGGCTGGGCACCCGCGACGGGACGGCCGTTGACGAGGAAGGACGGCGTGGACTGCACACCGAGCTGGTAGCCCTCCTCCTGGTCCTTCTTCAGGGCGGCAGCGGCGGCCGGGCTGTTGAGGTCGGCGCGGAACTTGTCGAGGTCGGCCACCCCGCTCTTGCGGGCCATCTCGACGAGCTTGTCCTCGGCGAGCGCGCTGCCCTTGTTGGTCTTGGCGTACAGCTCGTCGTGCATCTGCCAGAACTTGCCCTGCCGGCCGGCCGCCCACGAGGCGCGGGCGGCCCGCTCCGAGTCGGCTCCGTAGATGGTGAAGTTGCGGAACTCGATGCGCAGGGTGCCGTCGTCCACGAACTTCTTGATCAGTTCGGGCTGGGTCTCGCGGGTGAAGCGCCCGCAGAACGAGCACTGGTAGTCGGCGTACTCGACCAGGACGACCGGGGCGTCCTTCTTGCCGACGGCGAGCGGGTCGCCGTCCGTGCGGCGGCTGGTCTGCCGCGCGAGCTGGTCGTACAGCTGCTGCTGGTCGTCGTCCTGCTGGGGGGAGACGGAGGCGGCGGCGCCGGGGGTGTCCGCGGCGCGGTCCGAGCCGCCTTCGACGGCCTTGCCGACGGCGATGCCGATGGCGACGAGCGCCACCACCAGGGCGACCACCGCGCCGATGGCGGCGATCTTGCGGGTGGGTGAGGCGGATGAGGCGGAAGTGGGCATGCGGATGCTCCAGACGTACTGGGGTGAGAAGGGAGGGTCGGGCCGGTGCGTGCGGGCAGCGGCCTACATCCGCAGTACGGGCAGGAGCGCGGTGTGATCAGTGGCGGACGCCGTTCCGGTGGGCGGGCGGGCGAGCGCGAAGCAGGCGGGGGCGTGGGCGGCGAGCGGCGCCGGGCCGGTGGCGGCGGGCGTCAGCGGCTCGCCCCGGTTGGGGACGGGCACCGGGGCCGACTCGCTCTGGCTGGGGGCGTGCTGCCCGGAGCACTTCTTGGGCGCCTGGGCCACGGCGTAGTGGGCCGCCGGCCCGGACACGGCCCGGTCGGCGGCCTGCGCCGTCCCGGCCTGAGGCACCACATCCTGCGCCGCACCGTCCTCAGGTACGACAGGCCGTGCCACACCGTCCTGTGCCGGCGCCGCTCGCAGTACCCCGCCGCCACCCTGCCCCATCGCAGCTTGCAGCACCCCGCCCTGCGCCACGGCGGCCCGCGCCGCCGGTACGGCCTGGACGCCGCCCACCCGGCACAGCAGCGGCGCGAAGGTGACGGCGAGCAGAAGGAGCAGGGTCGCGACGGCCGAGCGGCGTACGCGTTCCATGGCCCTGGTCTCCTTCCGCTTGCTCGTCCGGACGCCTTCGGCGGGCGCCCGTCCGGCGTCCCGGCGGCGTCCTCGGCGTGAGCCGCCCATCCTACGGATTCCAGGCCCGCCCGTCCGCGACCGACCGGCCGCCCCGTCCCGGAACTGGTTGCATCATCCACGATCTTGGCCGCATAACCATCGAGGGAATCGATTACCTAACCACTAAATGCAAGGCTGGTGTTGTAGCTCACCTTGGATCGCCCTGCGATTGATGTGCTTTCGATGCACTCTGCCCACAATTGCACCTTTGGCAAGGTCGCGACCGGCCTGCCATAGTCGGTGCAGCGACCCCCCATTGACCCGGGCCAAGGTCGTCCAGACCCCGCGGGTACACCCCTTTCGCCCGGCGGCGGTCGACACTGGGGCCTTCCCCGCGTACGCCGCGGGCGGGCCCCAGTCGCGTTTCGGCGCGCCGCACGCCCGCCGGAGCGGGCCGGCACGGCGGTTCAGCGGCCGGTACCGCGCGCCCCGAAGGCCAAGCGGCCGGTACCGCGCACCTCGAAGGCCAAGCGGTCGATATCACGCGCCTCGAAGGCCAAGCGGTCGATACCGCGCACCTCGACGACTCAGCGGTCGATGACGCGCATCTCGAACCAGGTCGTCTTGCCGCGCGGCAGCAGGTCCACGCCCCACCGGTCGGAGAGCTTGTCCACGAGGAAGAGGCCTCGGCCGCTGATGTCCATCTCATGGACGGGCATCAGGCAGGGCAGGCCGCGGGAGGGGTCGCGCACCTCTATACGGATCCAGCCACGGCGGCGCAGAATGCGCAGGCCGAAGGTGCGCGCGCCGGTGTGCCGCACCGCGTTGCCGACCAGTTCGGACACCAACAGGACGGCGTGCTCGGCCAGTTGGGGCGACAGGGACCACCGTCCGAGGAGCACGGACTGGGTCAGCCGGCGGGCGGTGAAGGCGGATTCGGGGCGGGAGGGCATCCGTACCTCGTCCAGTGTGGGGTCACCCACCAGTTCCAGTGCCTTGGCGGCGAAGTCGTCCTCGTCGGGCGGGCCGCCCTGCGCGCCCACACCCGGGAGACCTCCGGGAAGTCCCCAGCGTGCGGCGGCCGTGCCGCTCCGCGGCCGCGGCTGCTCCATTCCTTCGAGGCCCGCCATGCCCCCATCATGGCCGTTACCGCCGCGTCACGGAGGCGGAACCGGCGGAATGCCCTGCCCGAAATCACTGCATCCGGCACACCGATTCGGCATATGCCTACGGCAGTGGTGAGGCGGCCGAAACCCGGCTGACCTGCGGTGTTCTGATGTATCTACCCGATTGGAGGACCGGGGGACGGGGCCCCTCCCGGGGCGTGACGGCGCGGCCCGCGATTCGCCCGCACGAGGCATCGGCCGTCGGCCGAACCTCAGGGGCCCCGTCAACCACGGCGGCATCAGCGGAACTTGGCCTTGCCCGGCCCCTCCTCCACGAAGCTGCGCATGCCGGTCGCCCGGTCCTCGGTGGCGAAGAGCCCGGCGAACCAGGTGCGTTCGATCGTCAGGCCGGTGTCGATGTCGGTCTCCAGGCCCGCGTCCACGGCCTCCTTGGCGGCCCGCAGGGCGATGGCGGGACCCGCCGCGAGCCGGGCCGCCCAGGCGTGCGCCTGCTCGTAGACCTCGGCGGCCGGTACGACGCGGTCCACCAGGCCGATGGACAGCGCCTCGTCGGCACGGACCTGGCGGCCGGTGAAGATCAGGTCCTTGGCCTTGGACGGGCCGACGAGCCGGGCCAGCCGCTGGGTGCCGCCGGCGCCCGGGATCAGGCCGAGCAGGATCTCCGGCTGGCCGAGCTTGGCGTTGTCGGCGGCGATCCGGAAGTCGGCGCACAGCGCCAGCTCGCAGCCGCCGCCGAGCGCGTACCCGGTGACGGCGGCGACCACCGGCTTGGGGATGCGCGCGATGGCGGTGAAGGAGTCCTGAAGGGCCTTGGAACGCTCGACCATGGCCGTGTGGTCCATGTTCTGCATTTCCTTGATGTCCGCGCCGGCGGCGAAGACCTTCTCGCCGCCCCAGACGACGACGGCGCGCACGTCGTCGCGCCGGGTGGCCTCCTCGGCCAGCTCGCGCAGCCGGTCCTGGGTGGCGACGTCCAGTGCGTTCATCGGCGGGCGGTCCAGGCGGATGGTGCCGACGCCCTCGGCGACCTCGAAGTTCACAGTCATGGGGGCAGGTTAGCCCGCGTTAACGCGGGGCGGACCGGCGCCCTTCGGTCAAGGCCCCGGCCGCCCGCCGCGCATCCGGCCCTACCGGCCGGAGCGCCACTTCTCCCAGGACATGTTCCACACGTTCAGGCCGTTGTCCGGCGCGATGGTCTCGTCGTGGGAGTTCTTGACCGTGACCACGTCGCCGATGAGCGAGTTGGCGTAGAACCAGGCGGCCGGGGTCGAGCTGTCGCCGCCGCCGCGCTGGTCGTAGAGGCCGACACAGCCGTGGCTGGCGTTGCGGGAGCCGAACGTCGAGCGGCCGGACCAGTAGTTGCCGTGGATGAACGTGCCGGAGGTGGACAGCCGCATCGCGTGCGGCACGTCGGCGATGTCGTACTCGCCGCCGAAGCCGACGGTCTCCCCGTTCATGCGGGTGACCTCGTGCTTCTCGCTGATCACCATCTGGCCGTTGTAGGTCTCGGTGCCCGGCCCGCCCGCGGTGATCGGGATCGTCTTGATCTTCTTGCCGTCGCGGACGACGGTCATCTCCTTCGCCTTGACGTCGACCGTGCTGATCTGGCTGCGGCCGATCGTGAAGGATATGCGCTTGCTCTGCGTGCCGTAGACGCCGGGCCGGCCCTCGACGCCCTTGAGGTCCATGCTGACCGTGACCTTGGTGCCGGGCTTCCAGTACTTCTCCGGGCGGAAGTCGAGGCGGTCGTTGCCGAACCAGTGGCTCGCGATCGGCACCGCGGGCTGCGCCGTGACCTTGATCGCCTGCTCGATCCGCTTCGGGTCCGTTATGCCCCGGGTGAAGTTGACGGAGACCGGCATGCCGACGCCGACGGTCTGGCCGTCCTCGGGGGTGTACCGGCCGACGAAGGTGTTCTTGGGCACCAGGGTGGTGAACGTCGCGTGCCGGGCCGACTCGCGCAGCTGGTCGTCGACCGCGACGGCGTCGACCTTGTACGTGGTGGCGGCGCGCAGCTTGCCGGTGGGCCGCCAGACCGAGCCGCCGCTCAGCTTGCCCGCGACCGGGGCGCCCTTGTCGTCCACGACCTTGACCGAGGTCAGCCGGCCCCGTGCGGCGCTGACCTTCAGGGCGCCGTCGGTGGCCACCTCCTTGGCGCCGTCCTTGGGCGTGATCGTTACGCTGGCCCGGGAGGGCTGCTTCTCCGGATCGGTCCCGCCGCGCTTGTCCTCGTCACCGCCCCCGCAGGCGGTGACCAGTATCAGCAGCGCCGCCAGCAGCAGCGCGAGCATCCCGCCGCTCCTGCGCGGCCCTGCCCGCCGCGCCCCCGTCACCGGCCGACCCTGCTGCACGTTCACGACTGGCCCCTTTTTCCCTCGCACGGCCCGCAATCCCCCGTACGCGTCTGTCTACCCACGCACGCTCAGCCGATAGGTAACCACACCGCACCGACAGTGGCTTCACCCGGCGATGTCACCGTTCGGCCTCAAGTGGTAGGCGTGGGGCGGGATGGCACGAAAGGGAGTCCGGTTCGCCCCGAAGTCGGCCGGATCGCTCCCCGTTTTTCCGCGCCTTCACCGCAGCGCGGAGCCCGCGCGCCACATCTGCCACGGCATGTTCCAGCCACCGAGCCCGTTGTCCGGCGCCACCGTCCGGTCCCGGGAGTTCACGACCTCCACCACGTCCCCGACCAGCGAGCGTTCGTAGAACCAGCCGGCCGGGGTGTCGGGGCCGCCGCCCTGGGTGTCCCGGAGCCCGATGCAGCCGTGGCTGGTGTTGGTGCCGCCGAAGGTGCGCGGAGGCGCCCAGTAGTTGCCGTGCAGGAACGTTCCCGAGGTGGTCAGGCGCAGGGCGTGCGGCACGTCCGGGATGTCGTACTCGCCGCCGAACCCGACCGTGTCCCCGTCCATGCGGGTCACCGGGTGCCGTTCCAGGATCACCATCTTCCCGTTGTACGTGGGACTGCCGGGACCGCCGGCGGTCACCGGGAGCGTCGCCAGCCGACGGCGGCCGCGCCACACCGTCATCGTGTGCGCCGCCGCGTCAACCCGGCTGGTCTGATCCCGGCCGATCCTGAACCGGACCGTCTTGCGCTGGGTGCCGAGCACGCCGGGCGCCGCCCGTACGCCGCGCAGCCGCAGCTCCATCGTGACCTCCGTACCGGGCCGCCAGCGGGTGCGCGGCCGGAAGTCGAGGCGGCGGGCGCCGAACCAGTGCCCGGTGACCCTGGTGGCGGGCCGGGCGGTGACCGAGACGGCGCGCTCGACGGCCGCCCGGTCGGCGACCGGCCGGTTGAACTCCAGCGAGACGATCATGCCGGTGCCGACGGTGGCGCCGTGCTCGGGCGTGAAGAAGCCCACGAGGCGGTGCGGGGGCACGTACGTGGTGAAGGTGGTGTGCCGGGCGGAGCGGCGGCCGTGCCCGTCCAGCGCCACCGCGTCCACCGTGTACCGGGCGGCCGGGACCAGGCGGGCGTGCCCGGACGGGCGCCAGCTCAGGCCGTCCGGGGCGATCCGGCCCGGCACCGGCGTACTGCCGGCGTCCTCGACCCGGCTGACCGCGACCCGTTCCAGACGCCCGTCCGGCACCCGCACCACGACGCGGTCGCTGGGCCGTACGTCCTTCGCGCCGTCGTCCGGCGACACCCGGATCGCCTCCTCGGGGGAGCGCGGTTTGCCCCCGGTCACCGCGTCGGGAAGCCCGCAGCCGGCCAGCGCCGCCGCTGCCGTCAGGACGGCGAGGGCCAGGGCGGCGGCCGTCACCGGGGACGGCGCCCGGCCGCCGCGGGGCGGCCGGGTCCCTGCCGTACGCCGTACCGGAGTCGCCGGAACCGGGGCGGTCCGCCCGGAAGGCCGCCGTACGGGAATCCGCTGCCCCATGTCCCGATATGTCATGCCGCGATAGGTCACGGACAGATCAACGAGGCCCCCGGCGCGGAGGAAACGTGAGGCGGCGGCCCGTTGCGGGAAGAACCCATGGGAGGACGGGCCGGGTGCGCGGCCGGGACGCCGCGCGGGCCCGTCCGACCGAGCCCGAGCCGCGGGAGGCTGCCCTGTGTCGAGCGCACCCGAGCAGGAGTCGGTACCGGACGTACGGGGCGAGGACGGCGGGCGCGGCGGACAGCACGGCCGCGGCGGCCCCGGCAGTACGGCACGGCCCGCCGATACGAAGGGCCCGGACGCCGCCGGCGGCACGGAGCCGGGGAACGGCGCCGCGCCCGTCAACGGCCGCCGGGTCCGCGTGCCCCCCGCCCGGGAGGCCGGCCCGTCCGCCGCGCCGGACGCGGACATCCGCGCGGCGCCACCGCCCGTACCGGTCCGGCCCGGCAGCCCGCAGCCTCTCGGGGCCCGCTTCCGGACGGGCCCCGACGGCGTGGCGGGCACCAACTTCGCCCTGTGGGCGGGCGGCGCGGAGTCCGTCGAGGTGTGCCTCTTCGACGACGAGGACCGCGAGATCCGGCACACGCTCACCGAGCTGACGCACGAGATCTGGCACGGCTTCCTGCCCGGCGTCCGGCCGGGCACGCGCTACGGCTACCGGGTGCACGGCCGCTGGGACCCGTGGACCGGCGCCCGCTGGAATCCGGCCAAGCTGCTGCTCGACCCCTACGCGCGCGCGGTGGACGGCGAGTTCACGCTGCCCGCCCAGGTGTACGGGCACGTCCGCGACTGGCCGCAGCAGCACGTCGCCGACACCGTGCGCGACGACCGCGACTCGGCCCCGTACGTCCCCAAGGGCGTCGTGGTCGGCGACGAGGACCCGGAGGACGGCGGGGACGAGTGGATGGACGACCGCCGGCCCAAGACGCCGTGGTCCGACACGGTCCTGTACGAACTGCACGTGCGCGGGTTCACCCGGCGCCACCCGGACATCCCGGAGGAGCTGCGCGGCACGTACGCGGGCCTGGCGCACCCGGCCGCGATATCCCACCTCGTACGCCTCGGCGTGACCGCCGTCGAGCTGATGCCGGTGCACCAGTTCGCCCACGAGGACCACCTGCTGCGCCGCGGACTGCGCAACTACTGGGGTTACAACTCCATCGGCTATTTCGCCCCGCACGCCGCCTACGCCGCCACCGGCACCCGCGGACAGCAGGTCGGCGAGTTCAAGCGGATGGTACGGGCCCTGCACGACGCCGGTATCGAGGTCGTCCTCGACGTGGTCTACAACCACACCGCCGAGGCGAGCGAGCTGGGCCCCACGCTGTCCTTCCGGGGCATCGACAACCGGGGCTACTACCGTCTGGCGGACGGCGGGCGGCGCTACGCCGACTACTCGGGCTGCGGCAACACCCTGCACGTCGTCCAGCCCAACGTGCTGCGCCTGATCACCGATTCGCTGCGCTACTGGGTCACCGAGATGGGCGTGGACGGCTTCCGCTTCGACCTGGCGGCGGCCCTGGCCCGCTCCATGCACGACGTGGACATGCTCTCGCCGTTCCTCGCGGTGATCGCCCAGGACCCGGTGCTGCGGCGCGTCAAACTGATCGCCGAGCCCTGGGACGTCGGCTCCGGCGGCTACCAGGTCGGCGCGTTCCCGCCGCTGTGGACGGAGTGGAACGACCGCTACCGCGACACCGTGCGCGACTTCTGGCGCGGCGCGCTCCCGGACGTACGGGACCTCGGCTACCGGCTCTCCGGGTCCAGCGACCTGTACGCGTGGGGCGGCCGCCGCCCGTACGCCTCGGTCAACTTCATCACCTCGCACGACGGCTTCACCCTGCGCGACCTGGTCTCGTACGGGCACAAGCACAACGCGGCCAACGGCGAGGGCAACCGCGACGGCACGGACGGGAACCGCTCGTGGAACTGCGGCGCGGAGGGCGAGACCGACGACGCCGGGATCCGGGCGCTGCGCCGCCGCCAGCTGCGCAACATGATCACCACGCTGCTGCTGTCCACCGGCGTGCCGATGTTCGTCGCGGGCGACGAGATGGGCCGTACGCAAGGCGGCAACAACAACGCGTACTGCCAGGACAACGAGACCAGTTGGGTGGACTGGTCGCTGCCGGCGGACCCGGGCTGGCGGGCGCTGGCCACGCTCGCGTCCCGGCTGATCGCGCTGCGCCGCGACCATCCCGTACTGCGCCGCCGCGCGTTCTTCTCCGGCCGCCCGCAGCGCCCCGACGGCCTGCGCGACCTGGCCTGGTTCACCCCGCGCGGCACCGAGATGACCGAGGCGGACTGGTATGCGCCCACCCCGACGCTCGGCATGTACCTCTCCGGTACGGACATCCCGCAGCGCGGCCCCGACGGCCGCCCGGTCCTCGACGACAGCTTCCTCGCCGTGCTGCACGCCGGCCACCGCCCGGCCGGTTTCACGCTCCCCGGGCCGCCCTGGGCCGACGCGTACGAGCTGGTCGTCGACACCTCACGCGAGGACCAGGACGGGCCGCCCGGGACGACGACGCCCGCCGGCACCCGGCTCACCGTGCCCGAGCGGTCGGTGCTGCTGCTGCGCGTGGTGCCGGACTGACGTCCCGCCCGCCCCAACCGCCCCGCGCGGCGCGGCGAAAACCCGGTGAGTGATGTCAGTGGCGCGCCGTACTCTCGGTCCCGATGGCCGAGACAGCGAAGGTGACGAGCCCCCGGACCGACGACCCCGCCCGCGACCCCGCCACCGCGCGGCGTCCGGAGCCCCGGCGCTCCGCCGTGCGCTCCCTGCTGCGGCTGTGGCCGTTCGTCCGGCCGGTGCGGGCGCGGCTGTTCACGGCGGCGTTCGTGGCGATCCTCGCGTCCTGCATCGGGCTGGTCATCCCGCTCGTCCTCAAGTGGCTGGTGGACGGGCCGATCGCGGACCGGGACCCGGCCGGGGCGTGGCTGGGCGGCGGGTACCTGCTCCTGCTCGGCCTCGCGGAGGCGGGCCTGTTCGGGCTGCGGCGGTGGCTGGTGGCGCGCCCGCTGGCGGGCGTCGAGGCCGCGCTGCGCGACCGCCTGTACCGGCACGTGCAGCGTCTGCCGGTCGCCTTCCACGACCGCTGGTCCTCCGGCCAGCTGCTCTCCCGGGGCACCACTGACCTGCAACTGCTGCGCCTGTTCCTGGCCTTCCCGCTGACGTTCCTGCTCGTCAACGCCACCACGATCGTGGTGGGCTGCGTGATCCTGCTGGTCCAGCGCTGGTCGCTGGGGCTGGTGCTGCTGGCCCCGATCGTGCCGCTGATCGTGCTCTGCTCGGTCTTCGAGGCGCGGTACGCGATCGCCGCGCGCCGGGCCCAGGACCAGGTCGGCGACGTGACCACGGTCGTGGAGGAGTCGGTCCTCGGCATCCGGATCATCAAGGGCTTCGGCCGGCACCGCAGCCAGGCCCGGGCGTTCCGGGCGCTGACGGCCCGGCTGCGCACGACCGAGCTGCGCAAGGCCCGGCTGCTGGCCACCCTGTGGGCCTTCATCAACGCGCTGCCGGAGCTGGCCATCGGGGCGGCGCTGGTGCTCGGCACGGTCCAGGTGGCCGACGGCGACCTGTCGGCCGGCACCCTCGTCGCATTCCTGTCCACCGCGCTGGCCCTGATGTGGCCGGTGGAGTCGATCGGCTTCCTGCTGGCGATGAGCAACGACGCGGCGGCGGCCACCGACCGGTATTTCGAGGTGCTGGACACGCCGGTGGCGGACCGGGACGACGCACGCGCGGCGCCCCGCGGCAGACCCGCGGCCGGTGCCGCACCGGCCGCCCCCGCCCCGGAAGCGGCGGGCCTCGCCTTCCACGACGTCACCTTCCGCTACCCGGACGCGCCCGCGGGGTCCCCGCCCACCCTCCAGGGCATCGACCTGCGCATCCGCCCCGGCGAGACGCTGGCCCTGGTCGGCGCGACCGGCAGCGGCAAGACCACGCTCACCGCGCTCGTCCCCCGGCTCCACGACGTCACCGGCGGCCGTATCACCCTGGACGGCACGGACATCAGGACGCTGACCCGCGACGAGCTGCGGGCCCGGGTGGCGGTGGCCTTCGAGGAGCCGACGCTGTTCTCCGCGACCGTGGCGGAGAACGTGCTGATGGGCGGGGCCGACGCCGGTCCGGACGATCTCCTGCGGGCGCTGCGCGTCGCCCAGGCCGACGGATTCGTGGACGCGCTGCCCGACGGCCGTGACACCGAGGTCGGCGAGCAGGGGCTGAGCCTGTCCGGCGGGCAGCGGCAGCGGCTCGCGCTGGCCCGCGCGGTGGTCGGCAGACCGCGCTTCCTGGTCCTGGACGACCCGCTGTCGGCGCTGGACGTGCACACCGAAGCGCTGGTCGAGGCCGCGCTGCGGCAGGTGCTGGCGACCACCACCGCCCTGGTCGTGGCGCACCGCCCGTCCACGGTCCTGCTCGCCGACCGGGTGGCGCTGCTGTCCGGCGGACGCATCGCCGCCATCGGCACCCACCACCAACTGCTGCGGGAGAACGCCGAGTACGCGGCGCTGATGTCCGGCGCCGCGGACGACGGGAGCGCCGTCCGACGCCAAGGGGAGAGCGTGCGATGACCACGAGCACGGATGCCGGTACGGCCACGGGCGGCACGTCGGACGACGGCGGCCGTACGACCACGGGCGGCGCACCGAACAGCGACCGCCATACGACCACAGACGGCCCACCGAACAACGACCGCCATACGCCCCCAAGCAGCCCACCGAACAACGACCGCCATACGACCACGGGTGCGGCGGCGCCGGAGGACGACGCCGCACCCCCGCCGCCCACCCCTCCCCCGGCCGCCGCCGGTTCCGACCCCTTCGAGCGGGACATCCTGCCCACCGCCAAGGGCGCCTCCCGCTCCCTCCTGGGGTCGCTGCTGCGACCGCACACCGGCCGTGTCTGGGTGGCGAGCGTCCTCCTGCTGCTCCAGCAGGCCGCCGTGCAGGCCGGGCCGCTGCTGGTCGCCTTCGCCATCGACCACGCCGTACCCGCCCTGCGCGAGGACCGGCACGGCCCGCTCATCGCCGTGGCCGCGGCCTATCTGCTGTGTGCCACGGCCTCCGGCGGCCTCCAGTACGTCTTCATCCGGCTCGCCGCGCGGATCAGCCAGGACGTGCTGCTCGACCTGCGGGGCCGGATCTTCCGGCACGGCCAGGCGCTGAGCCTGGACTTCCACGAGCGCTACACCTCCGGCCGGCTGATCTCCCGCGCGACCACCGACGTGGAAGCGCTGCGCGAGCTGCTGAACGAAGGCCTCCAGGAGCTGGTCTCCATCGTCCTGGCCACGGTCTACATCACGGCGACGCTGCTCTACCTCGACTGGGGCCTGGGCGCCGCCGCGGTGGCCACCGCGGGTCCGCTCTACCTGCTCGTACGCTCCTTCCGGCGCCGGTCGAGCCGGGTCTACAGCGAGAAGTCCTCGGCGATGGCAGCCGTGATCGTGAAGTTCACCGAGACGGTCAACGGCATCCGGCCGGTGCAGGCGTTCCGGCGCGAGCGCCCCAACGACGCCGCGTTCGCCCGCCTGAACGGCCGCCACGGGCGTGTCAACGGCGACGCGATACTGGAAATGGCCCGGTATGTGGTCTCCTCGCGCCTGGTCGCCAACGTCGCGGTGGCCGCGCTCGTCCTGTGGGGCGCGTACCGCGTGGCCTCCGGCGGCCTGGCGCTGGGTGTCCTGGCGGCCGCGGCGCTGTATCTGCGCCGTCTGTACGACCCGATCGACCGGCTGGGCATGTTCCTCAACTCCTACCAGTCCGCCGCCGCTTCGCTGGAGAAGATCGCCGGGCTGCTCGCCCAGCGCCCGAGCGTCCCGGAGCCCGCCGAGCCGCAGCCGCTCCCGGAGCGGCCCGGCTCCCGGCCGGGCCGCGAGGTCGTCTTCGAGGGCGTCCGCTTCGCCTACCGCACCGGCGGCGAGGTGCTGCCGCGCTTCGACCTGACGCTCGCCGCGGGCCGGACCGTCGCCGTCGTCGGCTCCACCGGCGCCGGCAAGTCCACCCTGGCCAAACTGCTGGCCCGGTTCTACGACCCCACGGAGGGCCTCGTCCGCGTGGACGGCGTGGACCTGCGCGACCTGTCCACCGCCGACCTGCGGCGCGCGGTGGTGATGGTCACCCAGGAGGCGTTCCTCTTCTCCGGCACGGTCGCCGAGAACATCGCCATCGGCCGCCCCGACGCCACCCGCGAGGAGATCGAGCGGGCCGCGCGCGCCATCGGCGCCCATGACTTCATCGCGGCCCTGCCGGACGGCTACGACACCGACGTACGCAAGCGCGGCGGCCGAATATCCGCCGGCCAGCGCCAGCTCGTCGCCTTCGCCCGCGCCCTGCTCGCCGACCCGGCCGTACTGATCCTCGACGAGGCGACCAGCTCACTGGACATCCCCGGTGAGCGCGCGGTCCAGCGCGCCATGGACACGGTCCTGCGCGGCCGTACGGCAGTGGTCATCGCCCACCGCCTGTCCACGGTCGAGACGGCCGACCGGGTCCTGGTCATGTCCGAGGGCCGCATCGTCGAGGACGGCTCACCCTCCGAACTGATCGCCGGCCGGGGCCGGTTCGCGGAGCTGCACGAGGCGTGGCGGGAGAGCGTGGTGTGAGGGGAGGGCGTGCCGGGTGATCGGCCTCGCCGCACATGAGCGCTTCGGTTCCGTACCTAAGGAAGGCGACTGCGTCCCCGGCCTTGGTCGCTTCCGGTTCTGCGTTCGGCAAGGGCGGCAACATTGGCCCCGGCACCCGGACCGCCCGCAGGGGACGGCGAACGGGCATGGCGAACGGGCCGGGCCCAAGGCAATGGTCGGCGGTCGGCGGGAACGGAAGCGGTGAACAGTGCTTCCGTCCATGGCCGCCGACCGCCGGTGTGGGCCCCGGCTGAAGCCGGCAGATCAAACCTCACTCGTCACCGGCATTCCCGCCGTACGACGGAGGGCCTTGATCGCAACGCCCGGGACCGGTGCGGACGCGTCATGCAGAGGGGACCGGCCGCAAGCGCATCTGGTCGGGGCCGGCGCCCGGGCTGTTGACGCAGGAGCGGTTGCCCCGGCCCTGGTCGAGCTGGAGGCCCAGACAGGTGCCGAGGGCGAGCTGGCCGTAGTAGTTGGGATGCATGGACTCCTGGCGCTGTCCCTGACCGGCGCCGGTGGTCACGAAGCGGGCCCATTCGCTCGTTCGGCCCGACGGCCGTTGGCCGGGGCCGGCTTGGACGCTGCTCTTGGAGCAGACCTCCCGGCCTTCGAAGGCGCGGGACAGGTCGAGGAACTCCGCGCCTCCCGTGCGGGCGGCGGCAGCGAGGCTGGTGCTGATCTCCGGGACGAGTTCGTCATGGGCCCAGGTGAGGTCCTTGTCGAAGAAGGGGCAGCCACCCTGTGTCAGGCGGTCGTACTTCTCTCCCGGGTAGCGCACCCGCGCACCGTCGGGAAGGGGCGAGGGGTAGGACTGAAGGATCAGACGGTAGCTGCCCTTCGGGTGGCCTGCCCGGTCCATGGCGGTCGTGATGTCGGCCAGCGCCTTGACGGCCGCGGTGCGCATCGCGGGCAGCCGGTCCCTGACCTTCGGCGCCGTGGTCGGGGCGCAGGGGTCGGCTCCGATCGGCTTGACGAAGTTCTTGGCGCAGGAGGTGATGACGCCCTCGAAACCGAGGTCGTTGCCGCCGATGGAGACGACGACCGCGCGGACCGGGTGGCCGGTCACGGCGTTCTGGAGTTGCCGGGCCTGGGAGGGTTCGGTCTTGAAGGGGCTCCCGCCGTTCTCGGGCAGCAGGATCGCGGTGGACGTGGCGCCTGAGCAGGCCAGGTTGAGCCGATTGCCGTGCACGCTTGCGGAGTTGACCTCGGCGCTGTCCGAGCGGTTGCAGCCGTGGTCGTAGGACGTGCCGTACACCCGGTGCGGGTCGGTCGTGTTCGTGGCGGAGGTGAAGGCGCGATCGGTGCCCGCGTAACCGTCGGCGCTTTCGTTGCTATTGCCTGCCCAGCGACCCCCCTCTCCGGAGATGAAGCTGTCGCCCAGCGACACCACCCACGGCGTGTCCGCGGCCCTGCTGCGCGGGTGTGCGGCACTTGTCGGCGTACTGCCTGCCGTGCACAGGGCGGCTCCCGCCGCAACGGCCACGGCCACCAGGCCCCGTCGGCCCCAAGAAGGATTCATACTCTGTTGAATCCTCAGCAAAGAGAAGCAATACGCTTTCCCGACCCCAAAGCCCCTCCAACGAGCGGGCGCGGCTCAGTCGTTGACGGCAGCCACCGGGAAATCGCCGGCTGAGCGACGGCGGGCCATCCGACACGCAGCCCGCGGAAGAACGAAGAAAACCGGAGAGCAAGAGAGCCGGAGAGCCGGAGAGCCGGAGAGCAAGAAAAAAGGCAAGGAGAACGCCCTCTCCCTGCCACTCCTAACCTATAGCACACCGGGGGGCTTGCGGCAAGGCCCCGGTGGTGGCGCAGAATCGTCGGCCAAGGGCAGAACCTGCGAGAAATGCGGGTTCGCGAACTACGCACGCTTTTGTCGGCGTGTGCATGGGGGTTTCCGTGAGGGACGTGATCGTGGTCGGCGCCGGGCCGACCGGCCTGATGCTGGCCGCCGAACTGCGGCTGCAAGGTGTGGACGTACTCGTACTGGACAAGGAGCCGGCGCCGACCAAGGTGGTCCGCGCGCTCGGCCTGCACGTGCGCAGCATCGAGGTGATGGCACAGCGCGGTCTGCTGGACCGCTTCCTCGCGCTCGGCAAGCGGTACGAGGTCGGCGGCTTCTTCGCCGGCATCAGCAAGTCGTGGCCCGAGCGGATGGACACCGCGCACGGATACGTCCTCGGCATCGTGCAGACCGCCACCGAGCGCCTGCTGACCGAGCACGCGATCGAGCTGGGCGCCGAGATCCGGCGCGGCTGCGAGGTGACCGGGCTGCACCAGGACGCGGACGGGGTGACCGTCGAGACCGCCGGTGCGGGCGAGCTGCGCTCGCGCTACGTCGTCGGCTGTGACGGCGGGCGCAGTACGGTGCGCAAGCTGCTCGGCATCGGCTTCCCCGGCGAACCGAGCCGGCGCGACACGCTGTTGGGCGAGATGGCGCTGACCGCGTCGCAGGACGAGCTGACGGCCGTGATGACCGAAGTCCGCAAGACACAGCTGTGGTTCGGCGCCATGCCCCTCGAAGACGGGGTGTACCGCGTGATCGTGCCCGCCGACGGGGTGGCGGAGGACCGCTCGGTGCCGCCCACGTTCGAGGAGTTCAAGCGGCAGCTGCGGGTGACCGCCGGCACCGACTTCGGCGTGCACTCGCCGCGCTGGCTCTCCCGTTTCGGCGACGCCACCCGGCAGGCCGAGCGCTACCGGGACGGCCGGGTGCTGCTGGCCGGGGACGCGGCGCACATCCACCCGCCGACCGGCGGCCAGGGCCTGAACCTCGGCATCCAGGACGCGTTCAACCTCGGCTGGAAGCTGGCCGCCGAGATCGGCGGCTGGGCACCGGAGGGGCTGCTGGACAGCTACGAGACCGAGCGGTATCCGGTGGCCGCCGCCGTCCTGGACAACACCCGCGCGCAGGTGCTGCTGATGTCCACCGAGCCCGGCCCCCGGTCGGTGCGCCGGCTGCTGACGGAGCTGATGGAGTTCGAGGAGGTGAACCGGTACCTGATCGAGAAGATCACCGCGGTCTCGGTCCACTACGACTTCGGCGAGGGCCATGAACTCCTCGGCCGGCGGCTGCGGGACGTGGCCCTGAAGCGGGGGCGGCTCTACGAGCTGATGCACCGCGGCCGCGGGCTGCTGCTCGACCAGACCGGCCGTCTGTCGGTGGCGGGCTGGGCGGACCGGGTCGACCACGTCGTGGACGTCAGCGAGGAGCTGGACGTGCCCGCGGTGCTGCTGCGGCCGGACGGGCACGTGGCGTGGGCCGGTGAGGACCAGCGGGAGCTGGCCGCCGCGCTGCCGAAGTGGTTCGGCGCGGCCGCCGGCTGAGCGCGGGGCCGTGGTCGCGCGGGCGGTCCGCTCCGGACCGGCGTGCCCGCGCGGCCGCGGCCCGCTGCCCGTCCGCTTCCGCCCGGTTCAGGGTCCCGCGGCCGGGCCGGGTGTCAGGGCCGCAGGGCGATCGGGGAAAAGGTGTGGTCCTGCCAGATGAGGCGGGAGGTGCGCTCCGGGTCGGCGGTGACGGCCGGCCGGACGTCGAAGAGCTGGACGAGGCGCCGGCCGGTGTCGTACGCGGGCCAGCCGGGGTCGCCGTGGGTGGCGAACGCCGTCCACGCGGCGCGCATCCGGGCCGACAGCGCCGCCGCCTCCGGGGAGGGCTGGTCTCCGATCAGTACGGCGGGCTGTCCGCGGTCCAGATTGCCGAAGACGAGGGGGACGTCGAGGCCGTGGCAGGCGCCGAAGGCGCCGTCCAGGCCGGGGGCCCGCCAGGTCAGCTCGTAGACGTGGACCCGGCCGCCCGCCGCGGCGCGGGCCTCGGCGAGGTGGAGGCTCGGCATGCGGAACAGCCGGTCGGAGTGGACCCGTTCGTACAGCTCGTCCGGGCCGGCGGCCGGGCAGCCGGCCCGGTAGCGGCGTGGCCCGTCCGGGCCGGGGCCGAAGTCGCGCAGCGCGGTCGCGGCCTGCTCCGGCGTCACCTGGCCGAGCAGGCCGTCGATCACGGTGAACAGCCGCTGTTCGTCACGGGTGTGGCCGACGAGGAGCGGGATGCCGCGGGCGGCGCCGCCGGCCAGGGCCTGCCACGGCGTGGCCGGCAGCGTGTCGCCCTCGACGACCGGTGCGACCGGCAGGGACCGGTGGGCGGCGACGCCCCAGCGGCGCGCGTGCCGGTCCAGCGCGGCGCCGACCGTGTCACCGGCGGCGGACAGCCGGGCCGGGGCCACCGTGCGCAGGTCGCTCACCGTCGGCTTCAGTCCCAGTTCGGCGGCGCAGGCGGTGGCGACGTCGGCGGCCAGTTCCGGCGAGAGGAACGTACCCTGCACGCTCTGTGCGACGGCCCGGCCGAAGAGCCCGGCCGCACGCGGCATGGCCAGCAGCGCGGCGACCGACCCGCCGCCCGCCGACTGGCCGAAGACGGTGACCCGGTCCGGGGCGCCGCCGAAGGCCCGGATGTTCTCCCGGACCCATTCCAGGGCGGCGATCTGGTCGAGCAGGCCCCGGTTGGCGGGCGCCCCCGTGAACTGCCCGAAGCCCTCAAGTCCCACCCGGTAGTTGAACGTCACCACAACGACACCGGCCCGGGCCAGACGGCCTCCGTCGTACTCGGGCAGGGCCGACGTGCCGATCGTGTAGGCGCCGCCCTGGATCCACACCATCACCGGCAGCCCCGCGCCCGGGCCCGGCTCGGGCGTCCAGACGTTGAGCGTCAGCCAGTCGTCGGTGGCGCCCTGGCACAGCGCCTCCATACCGAAGTGGCCGCCCTGCGGCGGCGGTGGCCCGTACGACAGGGCCGGGCGCACTCCGTCCCACCCGGGTGCCGCCCGCGGCGCGGCGAACCGCAGCTCCCCGACCGGGGCCTCGGCGAACGGAATGCCGCGGAAGACGGCCACGCCCGCCTCCAGGCTGCCGCGCACCGCACCGGCCGCGGTGCGGACTTCGGGCGCGGCACCGACTTCGGGCGCCGTACGGGCTTCCGGCGCCGTACGGGCTTCCGGCGCGGGGCCGGACGGCTCGCGTGACTCGGACGGATCGGGCGGATCAGGCGGAACGGACACTGCACCGTTCATCAAGGCTCCCCCTCCGGGCGACGGCACACGGGCCCAGGTACGTACGGAGGCCCCGCTGTCCGGAATCGTCCCGCCGTGTACCGGGCCGGCGCCAGCCATTTACGGGTGGGGCGGTACGGCCGGGGCGGGTCGGCGGAGGTGGGGCGGTACGGCCCGGGCGGCGCGCGCCACCGCCGGGCGTTCCCCGTCCGCTCCTCAGGCCCCCACCACCCCGTCGATCCCCTCGCGCAGGAAGTCGGCGTGGCCGTTGTGACGGGCGTATTCGAGGGTGACGTGGAGCATCACGGTGCGCAGGGACACCTCGGCGTTCCAGCGGGGCTGGTGGCCGGTCACGTCCAGGGAGGGCGCGGCGCGTTCGATGCGGCGGGCGTGCCCGACCTCGGTGCGCCAGGCGTCGAACGCGTCGGCGCGGGTGGCCGTGCCGGGTTCGTACGCCGCCTGGTAGTCGCCGTCCGGCGACCATACGAGCGGGATGTCCTCCTTGTTGATCACCCGCCGGAACCAGGTGCGCTCCACCTCCGCCAGGTGCCGGACGAGGCCGAGCAGGGACAGCGTGGACGGCGGCATGGACCGGCTGCGCAGTTCCTCGTCGGAGAGGCCGTCGCACTTCATGGCGAGCGTGGCGCGGTGGAAGTCGAGGTAGCCGCGCAGGGTTTCGCGCTCGCCGGCGCGCATCGGCGGCCGGGGCCGTTCGGTGGTCATGGTGTTTCCTTTCGACCGCGCCGATCCTGCCCGCCGCGCCGTGCCGCCGCATCCGCTTTCCGTACGGGACGACCCACCCGCGTACGCGACGAACCCACCCGCTTCCCGTACGGGACGGGGCTCCGCGGGTGGCCGAAGTCGGCGCCTCGCGCCCGGGCGTGGGATCGGGCCGCGTGCGGAGCGTGTATAGGCCCCGGAACGGGGGAGCCGGACGGGTGCGCGGGGGCGGCGGCCACCTGCTGATCGGCCGGTTCCCGGGCGGGGCGGCAGCTTCCGGCGGGACCCTGGCAGTCGCCCGGGGCGGGTGGGGTTGGACGTACGGTCACGTCCTGTATACGGACCCGGCCCCCCGCTCTACGGACGGTTTCCGGCCAAAGTATTGACCGGCTCCTGACAATCAGGCCACCCGGGTGGCACTCTTCCCCGCATCCGTTGCACGGAGCCCCACAACGCACCACTCCGCGCCCACGGCCCGCTCGTCGCTCGAAGCGCCCGGCCCACCCGCACCTGGTGCCACCCCCCACACGTTCCACGTGTTCTGCCTCGCTCTGCCCGGACGGCCACCCGCCGCCCGGTCCCCCTCGGCCGCACCCCCTCCGGTCGCGGCCTCCGCAGAAGGAGTCAGTGTGAGACGCACCCCCCATCGGCGCGCCGTCGCGACCGGCGCCGTGGTCGCCATGGCCGCGATGCTGACCGTCAGCGTGCAAGCAGGCGCCGGCACGGCCGCCACACCCCGGCCCGGCCAGGTCCACGCGCAGCCCGACCCGGGCGCGCTGCCCGCGAAACTGACCCCGGCGCAGCGTGCGGAACTGCTGCGGAAGGCCACGGCCGGCGCCGCGGAGACGGCCCGGCAGCTCAAGCTCGGCCCGAAGGAGAAGCTGGTCGTCAGGGACGTCGTCAAGGACGCCGACGGCAGTCTGCACACCCGTTACGAGCGCACGTACGCGGGTCTGCCGGTGCTCGGCGGCGGCCTGGTCGTGCACCGGGCGGACGGAAAGGTGCGCGGCGTCACCAAGGCGGTGCGCTCGCAGCTCGACGTGCCGACCACCACCGCGAAGGTCGGGCCCGCCGCGGCGGAGCAGAAGGCGCTCAAGGCGTCGCAGGCGCAGGGCGCCAAGAAGTCCGACGCCCGGGAGCCCCGCAAGGTGATCTGGGTCGCCGACGGCAAGCCGTTCCTCGCGTACGAGACGGTCGTCGGCGGCGTCCAGGAGGACGGCACCACGCCCAACGAGCTGCACGTCGTCACCAACGCCACCACCGGCGAGAAGCTGGCCGAGTGGCAGGGCGTCCAGGAGGGCACCGGCAACAGCATGTACAGCGGCCAGGTCACCCTGGGCACCGCGCCCTCGTACACGCTGACCGACACCACCCGCGGCAACCACAAGACCTACAACCTCAACCGCGGCACCTCCGGCACCGGCACGCTGTTCACCGACCCGGACGACGTGTGGGGTGACGGCACCCCGCAGAACGCCCAGACGGCCGGTGTGGACGCCCACTACGGCGCGGCGCTGACCTGGGACTACTACAAGAACGTACACGGCCGCAGTGGCATCAGGGGCGACGGCGTCGGCGCGTACAGCCGGGTGCACTACGGCAACAACTACGTCAACGCGTTCTGGCAGGACAGCTGCTTCTGCATGACGTACGGCGACGGCAGCGGCAACGTCAAGCCGCTGACCTCCATCGACGTGGCGGCCCACGAGATGACCCACGGCGTCACCTCGGCCACCGCCAACCTCACCTACAGCGGCGAGCCGGGCGGCCTGAACGAGGGCACCTCGGACATCTTCGCCACCGCCGTCGAGTTCAACGCCAACAACCCCAACGACGTCGGTGACTACCTCATCGGCGAGGAAATCGACATCAACGGCAACGGCACGCCGCTGCGCTACATGGACAAGCCCAGCAAGGACGGCCGCTCCAAGGACTACTGGTACTCCGGCATCGGTGGCGTCGACGTCCACTACTCCTCCGGCGTCGCCAACCACTTCTTCTATCTGCTGTCCGAGGGCAGCGGGCCCAAGGACATCAACGGTGTCCACTACGACAGCCCGACCTACGACAACCTGCCGGTGCCCGGCATCGGCCGGGCCAACGCCGAGAAGATCTGGTTCTCGGCGCTGACCAAGTACATGAGCGCGAACACCAACTACGCCGCGGCCCGCACCGCGACACTGTCCGCCGCCGCCGAGCTGTTCGGCCAGGGCAGCGCCACGTACAACACGGTCGCCAACACCTGGGCGGCGGTCAACGTCGGCCAGCGCGTCCCGGACTCCGGGGTCAGCGTCACCAACCCGGGCAACCAGACCAGCACCGTCGGCCAGCCCGCCAGCCTCCAGATCAAGGCCACCAGCAGCAACGCGGGCGCGCTGAAGTACGCGGCCACCGGGCTGCCGGCCGGGCTGAGCATCAACCAGGACTCCGGGCTGATCTCGGGCACCCCGACCACCGCGGGCACCAGCAGCGTGACGGTCACCGTCACCGACTCCGCCAACAAGACCGGCACCACCAGCTTCACCTGGACCGTGAACCCGGCCGGCGGCGGTGACGTCTTCGAGAACACCGACGACGTGCAGATCCCGGACGCGGGCAGCGCGGTCAACTCGCCGGTCAAGGTCACCCGGGCCGGCAACGCGCCGAGCGCCCTGAAGGTGGACGTGGACATCGTGCACACCTACCGCGGCGACCTGGTGATCGACCTGGTGGCCCCGGACGGCACCGCCTACCGGCTGAAGAACTCCAACGCGGCCGACTCGGCGGAGAACGTGAAGGCCACGTACACCGTCAACGCCTCCTCCGAGAAGGCGGAGGGCACCTGGAACCTGCGGGTCCGGGACGTCTACCAGCAGGACAGCGGCTACATCAACAGCTGGAAGCTGACGTTCTGAGCCAACCGGGCGGCAGCCCGCCGACCTGAGGGCGGGCCGCTCACGGCCCAACCACCGCGCGGGATCGAGCAGTTCACCGGGCGTCGTCCCCTCCCAGGGGGCGGCGCCCGTTCCGTTGGGTACAACTCCGCTATACGAACAGTGATGTTCGCTCTACGGACGATTTCCAGCCAACTTGGCGACCACGTCCTGACATGCACGCGTTCGAATGGCAGTCTTCCCCCTCAAGTCACACCCGCATCGCTTTGCACCCCCACCCTTGGCAAAGTCGAAGGAGCACGCGTGTCCCCCCACATTTCCCGTAGAGCACGTATCACCGGCGTTTCCCTGGCGGCGGCCGGCGCCCTGATAGCCGCGGCCGTCACGGCCGGTACCGCGGGCGCCTCCCCCACGGCGCCCTCCGGAACCACCGGCACCGCCGCGGCGGCCTCGCCCGTCAAGATGACCGCCTCGCACCGCGCGGAACTGCTGCGCGACGCGAGCGCCACCAAGGCGCGGGCGGCGCAGGAACTGGGCCTGGGCGCCCAGGAGAAGCTCGTCGTCAAGGACGTCGTCAAGGACGCCGACGGCACCACCCACACCCGCTACGACCGCACCTTCGCCGGACTGCCGGTCCTCGGCGGCGACCTGATCGTGCACCGCGCCAAGGACGGTGCCGTCAAGAGCACCACCAAGGCCAGCAGCGCGAAGATCGCCGTCGCCTCCACCACCCCCAAGGTCGCCCCGAAGGCCGCCGCGCAGGCCGCGCAGGGCACCGCCAAGTCCTTCGGCGCCAAGCAGGCCGCCGCCGTGACGCCCAAGAAGGTCGTCTGGGCCGCCTCCGGCAAGCCGGTCCTCGCGTACGACACGGTGGTCGGCGGCTTCCAGAAGGACGGCACGCCCAACCAGCTGCACGTCATCACCGACGCCAACACCGGCAAGAAGATCTTCCAGTACCAGGGCATCGAGAACGGCGCGGGCACCAGCGCCTACAGCGGCTCGGTCGAGATCGGCACGAAGAAGGGCGGCGACGGCTACGAGCTGACCGACGACTCGCGCGGCGGCCACTCGACGTTCAACCTGAACGGCAGCCAGAGCGGCGAGGGCAAGCTGTTCACCAACAAGGACGACAAGTGGGGCAACGGCAAGGCCGACGACCCCGAGACCGCCGCCGTCGACGCCGCCTACGGTGCCCAGCTGACCTGGGACTACTACAAGACCGTGCACGGCCGCGCGGGCATCAAGGGCGACGGCAAGGGCGCCACCTCGCGCGTCCACTACGGCCAGAACTACTCCAACGCGTTCTGGGACGACAGCTGCTTCTGCATGACGTACGGCGACGGTGAGGGCAACAAGAAGCCGCTCACCTCGATCGACGTCGCGGCGCACGAGATGAGCCACGGTGTCACCTCGGCCACCGCCAACCTCACCTACAGCGGCGAGTCCGGCGGCCTGAACGAGGCCACCTCCGACATCTTCGGCACCTCCGTCGAGTTCTTCGCCAAGAACAAGGAGGACGCCGGCGACTACCTGATCGGCGAGAAGATCGACATCGCCGGTGACGGCAAGCCGCTGCGCTACATGGACAAGCCCTCCAAGGACGGCCAGTCCCTGGACAGCTGGACCCCGGACGCCGGCAACGTCGACGTGCACTACTCCTCCGGCATCGCCAACCACTTTTTCTACCTCCTGTCCGAGGGCAGCGGCGCCAAGGAGATCGGCGGCGTCAAGTACGACAGCCCGACCGCGGACGGCAAGAAGGTCGAGGGCATCGGCCGGGACAAGGCCGAGAAGATCTGGTTCAAGGCCCTGACCACGTACATGACCTCGAACACCGACTACAAGGGCGCCCGCGAGGCGACCGTCAAGGCGGCCACCGACCTGTTCGGCGCGGACAGCGCCGAGGTCAAGGGCGTCGAGGCGGCCTGGACGGGCGTCGCGGTGAAGTAGGGACGGCACCGGCCGTCCCCCCGACGGCCGTTCCTCCCGGGGCAGCGTGTCCCCACGACCGGGCGGTGTCCGGAGGCTCCCAACCTCCCTTCGGACACCGCCCTTCCATGTGCCCGGCGGCGGCCGGCGCCGAGCGGCTGGCTAGGGTGACCGTATGACCGATCTCGGGGGTGAACGGCCCGGCGGGCCCGTTCGGGTGCTGCTGGCGGACGACGAAGCCATGATCCGCGCCGGGGTGCGGGCCATCCTCGGGGCCGCGCCCGGCATCGAGGTGGTCGCGGAGGCGGCGGACGGGCGGGCGGCGGTGGAGCTGGCACTGCGGCACCGGCCCGACGTGTGTCTGCTGGACATCCGGATGCCGCGGCTGGACGGACTGGGTGCCGCGGCCGAGCTGCGCCAGGTGCTGCCGGAGACCGCCGTGGTGATGCTGACGACCTTCTCCGAGGACGAGTACGTGGCCGGTGCCCTCGGCACCGGCGCCAGCGGCTTCCTGCTGAAGACCGGCGACCCGCGCGAACTGATCACCGGGGTGCAGGCCGCCGCCGAGGGCGGCGCCTACCTCTCGCCGTCCGTGGCCCGGCGCGTCATCAGCCAGTTCGGCGGCGGCGCGGCGCTGGGGAAGGCGGCCGCGGCGCGGTCCCGTACCGAGCAGCTGACCGGACGGGAGCGGGAGGTGCTCGCCCTGGTCGGCGCCGGGCTGTCGAACGCGGAGATCGCCGCGCGGCTGTACCTCGTCGAGGGCACGGTCAAGGCGTACGTCAGCGCCATCCTGGCCCGGCTGGGCCTGAAGAACCGGGTGCAGGCGGCGATCCTCGCCTACGAGGCGGGGCTGGTCCAGGGCGCGTGAGCCGCGTCCGGCGGCGCTTTCCTTACTTTCGGCAGGGGCGCCGGACGGGCCCGGTCGGCGAGGCTGACGGCATGCTCACCCGACTCCGGCGCCCGGCGCCGCCCGCCGCCGATCGCCCCCGGTGGGCCGTCCTGCTGCTGGACGGCTGCCTCTGGGCGGCCCTGTCCGTACCGCTCACCGCGGCCTTCGACGGGGTGCCGAAGGACCGGATGTGGACCGCGGCGATCGGCATCCCGCTGCTGGCGGCGGCGGTGGCGGTACGCCGGAAGCGGCCGCTCGTGGCGCTGGGCGTCCCCGTCGCGCTGGCGCTCGCGACGAGCCGCAACCTGTTCACGTTCGAGTACGCCACCGCCCTCGCCGTCCTGGCGTACCTCGCCGGGGTACGGGTCGAACGGGCCCGCCCCTCCCTCTGGTTCTTCACCGGCATCGCCGCCGTCAGCCTGCCGCTGTGCGTGCTGCTCGTCCGCAACATGTGGCCGTGGTTCACCGCGGTGCTCACGCTGCTGTTCAACGTCGTCCTGCCGTGGCTGCTCGGCCGCTACCGCCGCCAGTACGCGGCCCTGGTCCGTACGGGCTGGCAGCTCGCCGAGCGGATGGAACACGAACAGCAGGCCGTCGCCGACCGCACCCGGCTGCGCGAACGGGCCCGGATCGCCGGGGACATGCACGACTCGCTCGGGCACGAGCTGGCCCTGCTCGCCCTGCGGGCCGGGGCCCTGGAGGTCGACCCGCGGCTGGCGCCGGACCAGCGGGCCGCGGTCGGTGAGCTGCGGGCGGCGGCCGGCGCGGCCACCGAACACCTGCGGGACATCATCGGCGTGCTGCGCACCGACGACCGGGCCGAGCCCTCCCGGCTGCCCGCCGACGACAGCGTCGAGGCCCTCGTCGAACGCGCCCGGGGCTCCGGCCTCGACGTCTCGC